>DATAWO010000045.1:0-39948 GCA_036267165.1 Rhizomicrobium sp.
TCCAGGGTGGTGGCGCCCACGCCCCAGGGATTGTCGGCGGCCTTGCGCTTCTTGGCGAAGGCTTCCGCGATCATGGTCAGGAAGATCAGGACGCCGAAGCCCGCGATGAAGGCGCCGATGGAGGAGACGTAATTCCACCCCGCATAGGCGTCCGGATAGTCGGCATAGCGGCGCGGCATGCCGGCCAGGCCCAGGAAGTGCATCGGGAAGAAGGCCAGGTTCACGCCGACGAACGTGACCCAGAAGTGCAGCTTGCCCAGCACTTCATTGTACATGTAGCCGGTGAACTTCGGGAACCAGAAGTAGAAGCCCGAGAAGATCGCGAACACCGCGCCCAGCGACAGCACGTAATGGAAGTGCGCCACCACATAATAGGTGTCCTGCAGCACCACATCGACGCCGGCATTCGCCAGCACCACGCCGGTCACGCCGCCCACGGTGAACAGGAAGACAAAGCCGACCGCCCACAGCATCGGGGTCTTGAACTCGATGGAGCCGCCCCACATGGTGGCGATCCAGCTGAACACCTTGATGCCGGTGGGTACCGCGATGACCATGGTGGCGAAGACGAAATAGGCCTTGGTGTCGACGGAAAGGCCCACCGTGTACATGTGATGCGCCCAGACCAGGAAGCCGATGAAGCCGATCGCGACCATGGCATAGGCCATGCCGAGATAGCCGAACACCGGCCGCTTGGAGAAGGTGGCGATGACATGGCTGATCATGCCGAAGCCGGGCAGGATCAGGATGTACACTTCGGGGTGGCCGAAGAACCAGAACAGGTGCTGGTAGAGGATCGGATCGCCGCCGCCCGCCGCGTTGAAGAATGAGGTGCCGAAATGGCGGTCGGTGAGCAGCATGGTGATGGCGCCCGCCAGGACCGGCAGCGACAGCAGCAGCAGGAACACCGTCACCAGGATCGACCACACGAACAGCGGCATCTTGTGAAGCGTCATGCCCGGCGCGCGCATGTTGAAGATGGTGGTGATGAAGTTGATGGCGCCCAGGATCGAGGACGCGCCCGCGATGTGGAGCGAGAAAATGGCGAAGTCCATGGCCGGCCCGGGCGAGCCGGTGGTGGAAAGCGGCGCATAAAGCGTCCAGCCGCCGCCCACGCCGATGCCGCCGGAATCGCCTTCCACGAACATGGAAAGCAACAGGAAGGTGAAGCTGAAGGGCAGAAGCCAGAAGGAGATGTTGTTCATGCGGGGGAAGGCCATGTCCGGCGCCCCGATCATCAGGGGCACCAGCCAGTTGCCGAAACCGCCGATCATGGCGGGCATGATCATGAAGAACACCATCACCAGGCCGTGGCCGGTGACGAAGACGTTGAAGGTATGCGGTTCCTTGAAGATCTGCAGGCCCGGATACATCAGCTCGGCGCGCATCATCATGGAGAAGAAGCCGCCGATGCAGCCCGCCACGATCGCAAAGATCAGGTACATCGTCCCGATGTCTTTGTGGTTGGTGGAATAGACATAGCGCCGCCAGCCGGTGGGGTGGTGCGCATGGTCGCCGCCGCCGGGATGGAGCTCTTCGTGGTGGGCGTCGAAGGTGGTGGTCATGGCGCTATTTCCTATTTCGACGCGACGCGGGCGGCGTCGGGCTCAATCGCAGCGAACTTCTTCTTGGAAGCGGCGAGCCACGTGGCATAGTCCGCATCGCTCACCACATGCATCTCGATCGGCATGTAGGCATGGCGGGCGCCGCACAATTCCGAGCACTGGCCGTAGAACACGCCCATCTGGGTGGCCTTGAACCAGGTGCGATTGATGCGGCCGGGAACCGCGTCCATCTTCACGCCCATCTGCGGCATCGCCCAGCTGTGGATCACGTCGGCGCCGAGGGTATCGATCTCGACCACCTTGTTGACCGGAACATAGACCGGATTGTCCACGCCGAGCAGGCGCGGCTTGCCCGCCTTTTTGGCATCGGCGTCAGACAGGCCCACGCTGTCATAGGTGAAGCCGGCGGCGGAGCCCGGATATTCGTAACTCCAGAACCACTGCTTGCCGATCGCCTTGATGGTCACGTCGGGCTTGGGGATGGCCGCTTCGTAATAGAGCAGGCGGAAGGACGGCACCGCGATGAACACCAGGATGATCACCGGGATCAGCGTCCAAGCCACCTCGAGAAGCGTGTTGTGATGCACCTTGGAGGGAACCGGATTGGCGCCCGCGCGATATTTGATGGCGATCCACACTAGAAGCGCCAGCACGAACAGGCAGACCGCGATGATGATCCACAGCAGCAGGCGGTGGAAATCCTCGATCTGCTCCATCACCGGCGAGGCGGCGGGCTGGAAGCCGATCTCATAGGGCTGGGGGACGGCGAAGGCCGGAAGCCCCGAAAGGGCCACAAGGCCGGCCGCCGCCGCACCAATGCCGGATTTCCGCAAAAACATGGTTCGCGACCTCGCATAAAATCGGGGCGGTGGAATACCCGCCCTTTTCAGATTCTTGGCGGCGATTTAGAGGGGTTAAGCCCTTAAAGTCATTGCGACCTTATGGCACGGCCCATGTTTTGGCCCACCCCCGGTCCCGCCCGTCTCGTCCGGCAAGGATGGGCTTTGGCGTTGAGGCGCTTGCCGGAACCGCCGCGACCCCCGATATCTAGGGGCCAATCAGCGTTTTCGCGGGGCTTTTTGCCGCGCATCCCCACGTCCGGAGTGAGCCATGGCCGACCATGATCTTTTCTTTTCCCGCACCGGCATGGACCACGACCGGGTGCGGCAGACTGTGGATGAGGCGCTGAAGGGCTCCGATGACGGTGAATTGTACCTGGAATACTGCCAGTCCGAATCGTTCAGCTTTGACGACAACCGGCTGAAAGCAGCCACTTTCGACACCAGCCAGGGCTTTGGCCTGAGAGCCGTGGCGGGCGAAGCCACCGGCTATGCCCATGCCAGCGAAATCTCCGAGGAGGCCATCCGGCGTGCCGCCGCCACGGTTCGGGCGGTGAGCCACGGCTACTCCGGGGCCGCGGCTGCGCCTCCGGCCCGCACCAACGTCAAGCTCTATACCGACATCGACCCGCTGGAGACCGCGGGCTTCGAGAAGAAGGTCAAGCTGCTGGAAGAAATGAACGCCTATGCGCGGGCCCGGGACGCCCGCGTGCGGCAGGTGTCGGCCAGCCTGTCGGGGGAATGGCAGCGCATCGAGATCATCCGTGCCGGCGGCGAGCAGTATTCCGACATCCGCCCCCTCGTCCGCCTGAACGTCTCGGTGATCGTCGAGGAAAATGGCCGCCAGGAATCCGGCAGCTATGGCGGCGGCGGCAGGAGCGGTTATGAAACCTATCTGGATCGGGACTACTGGCAGGGCGCCATCGACGAGGCGCTGCGCCAGGCGCTGGTCAACCTCACCTCCGTGCCCGCCCCAGCCGGCGAGATGACGGTGGTACTGGGGCCGGGCTGGCCCGGCATCCTGCTGCATGAGGCCATCGGCCACGGGTTGGAAGGCGACTTCAACCGCAAGAAGACGTCCGCCTTCGCCGGCCTTCTGGGTGAGCGCGTCGCCGCGCCCGGCGTGACCGTGGTGGATGACGGCACCATCGATGGGCGCCGCGGTTCACTGTCGATGGATGATGAAGGCACGCCGACCCACCGCACCGTGCTGATCGAGGACGGCATTCTCAAAGGCTATATGCAGGACCGGCAGAACGCCCGGCTGATGGGGGTTGCGCCCACCGGCAATGGCCGGCGCCAGTCTTATGCTTCGCCTGTGATGCCGCGCATGACCAACACCTATATGCTGGGGGGCGACAAAGACCCCGGCGAAATCCTGGCCAGCGTCAAGAAAGGCATCTATGCCAGCAACTTCGGCGGCGGCCAGGTCGACATCACCAGCGGCAAGTTCGTGTTTTCCTGCACCGAGGCCTATCTGATCGAGGACGGCAAGATCGGCCCCGCGATCAAGGGCGCCACCCTGATCGGCTCGGGCCCGGAATCGCTGACGCGGGTGAGCATGATCGGCAACGACATGAAGCTCGACACCGGCATCGGCACCTGCGGCAAGAACGGCCAGAGCGTGCCGGTGGGCGTGGGCCAGCCGACGCTCAGGCTGGACGGGCTGACGGTCGGTGGAACGGCCCAAGCCGCGTGAAGCAAAGGTCGGCCTAATGCCCAAATATTGGTTCCGGCAGAAAAATTTCGGTTACGGCGCCACACCCAACACCTGGCAGGGCTGGGTGCTGACCATCGTCAGCTGCGCCGCCTTGTTCGGCGTGGTGCTGTTTGGCCCCGCCATCCGCGACAATGGCCTGCGGGTGATCTGGATGGTGCTGGGCAGCGCGGCCGTGCTGGTGCCGACCTGCGTGCTGGCTTACGTCAAGACCGAAGGCGGCTGGCGCTGGCGCAATGGCGATGGCGACTGAACTGATCTTCAAGATCGTGCCGCGCGCCGAATGGGAATCAGGCAGCGGCGACTATCACGGCTCGGCGCACGACCGGGCCGACGGCTTCCTGCATTTCTCCACCCAGGCACAGCTGCCGCAGACCTTGCGGCGCCATTATGCCGGCCAGGATGACCTGATCCTGGTGGCGGTGGACGCGGCCGCACTGGGCGCGGCGCTGAAGTGGGAACACTCACCCTCCCGCGGCGAAGACTTCCCGCACCTCTACGGTTTTCTATCCTGCGACGCGATGAAATGGGCGCAGCCCGTCACGAAGGATGCTGACGGAAATCTCGTTCTGCCACTCCTATAGCTCGCCATGGGCGGCCTTGAGCCGCCCATCCAACTTCCATCACACGGCACGAAGTTGGATGGCCGGGTCGAGCCCGGCCATGGCGAGTGTAGTTGGTTATTTCACCTGATACGCCTTGGAGTACCCGTTGCGGTCGTTGGTCATGGTGATCCGGCCATCCGCGGCTATCTCCGCATGGATGGCATAGCCCTGATCCGGCGGGGTGGTGAACATCTCCCTGGCATGGGCGGCAACCACACTGGCCGGCGGATTGAGATTGGCGATCATGTTCTTGTCGCCGCTCCACTCCGGATGGGCGAAGCTTTCATGGGTCTGCCAGAAACCCATCAGCCCCGGCAAGGCCTTGATGGTCTTGACCGGGCCTTCGTCACCGCCCTTCTTGCCGCCCGCTCCCATCAGGGCGATATCGGGATGCATGTCGGCAATGGAAGCCGGATTGCTGGAGATCGCCGAGCCATGCTGGGTGACGATCAACAGGTTGACATGACCGAGCTTGCCCATAGGACAGGACAGTTCGCGCTCCTTCTTCCAGCTCAGGTCGCCGAACATGGCGATCCGGACCTTGCCAAAGGTCAGCAGTGACGCCACCGAGCGGGTGTTCTCCTCGCCGCCATCGGGCTTGCTGCTCTTGCTTTCGGCCGTGTCGCAGGCCGGATTGGGGGCGCCCGCGCCGGGCAAGGGCTTGGACAGAACCACGCCGTCGCTCGACACGATGGTGTCGGTCATGGAGCCGATCCGGATCACTTGCCCCGGATACGCGACGATGTGGCCATGGCCCTTGATGGTTTCCAGATATTTGGGATAGAGCGCGTCAGGGGCGCCGGCCACCAGCACCGGATCGAGCTTCGCCTTCGGATCCAGATGCTCGGCATTGGGGCCGTGATCGATGAAGGTGCCCACGGGCATGCGCTTCACCAGATCGGGCACGCCGCCGACATGATCCATGTGATAATGCGTGATGATCACATAGTCGATCTTGGTGAGCCCCAGCTTCTTGGCCGCCGCCACAACACGATCGGCGCTGTTCTGGGCGCCGTCGGGCGACGGCAGCAGGCCGGCATTGCTGGGCCAGCCGGTGTCGATCAGGAGCGATCTGCCTTCGGGGGTGACAAACAGGGTGCCGCCGCCACCTTCCACGTCAATGGAGACAATCTTCAAGGTGCCACCTTTGCCGGCAGTGGGCGCGGCAAGCGCGGGAACGGTGAGCGCCGACGTCACAAGCGCAGCAGCAAGGATTTTACGCAGCATTATTTCGCCTCGTAGGTTTTATTATAGCCGTTGCGTTCGTTGATCACGGTGATCTTGCCGTCCTTTTCGATGCGCAGGCGCAGGTTATAGGCCATGTCCTTGCTCTGGTCGGTCCCGGGATTGGCGATCATGTCGGTGGCCACATTCGCGCCGGGCGCGGCCGTGGTGGTGTGAAGCTGCCACACATCCTGGATGCGCGGGCTGGCCTTGATGGTCTTCATGCGCTCAGCATCCGCACCCTTGCGGGCGGAATTGCCGACGATGGCGACGATGGGCGCCAGCGCATTGACCGCGGCGGGACTGCCTGACAGCGCGGTGCCGTGATGGGTGGCCAGATACACATCCACCTTGCCGACCTTGTCGGTGGGGCAGAACAGGACCTTCTCGCGGTCCCAGGTCAGATCGCCAAAGGCGGCGATGCGCGCCTTGCCATAGGAGATCACCGAGGCGGTGGAGCGGGCATTTTCCTCGCCGCCATTGTTGGCCATGCCTTCCATGCCGGCGCAGGAAGGGTTGTCCTCGCCCGCGCCCGGCAGCGGCTTGGCGATCATTTTGGCGTCGGCCGCCACGATGGTCACCGTCATGCCGCCGATGTGAAAGACATCGCCCGGCTTGGCCACGATATGATGATGGCCCGCGATCGCCTGCATGTAATGCTGATAGCCGTAAGCGGTTGAGCCCGGAGGCGGGTTGTTGAGATCGATCTGGGCCGCCGTCGGATTGGGCGAGGCCGTGGTTTCGCGATTGGGGCCGTGATCGATCACCGTGCCGATGGGCATGCGCGCCAAGAGGCCTTCCACGCCGCCGATATGGTCGCTGTGATAATGCGTGATGATAAGATAATCGATCTTCTTCACCCCCAGTTCATGCGCCGCCGCCGCGATGCGCTCGGAACTGGGATGGTCGCCGGTGGCGCGGCTTTGCTCCGGATTGCCGGTGTCGATCAGCAGCGACTTGCCGTCGGGGGTGACGAACAGGGTGCCACCGCCGCCTTCGACATCGATCGCCACCATCTGCAGGGCGGTGTCTTTGGCGAATGCTGGGGCCGCCGCCGGCGTCACGGCCAGAACCAGGGCGAACGGAATCGATTTGACGAGTTTCTGCAGCAATCACGCCTCCCAAAAATTTTCCCCGACACTAGCGTCGTGGTTTCGAAGTTCGCCACAGCATCGATATCCCGCTCTGAGCGAACTTCGAAACCGAAACGACGCTAGAATCAATAATTTTCTAGTGTCCTTCGCTTCCAAAATTCGCATGACCCCGATATCGAGCTCTGGGCGAATTTTGGAAGCGGAACACTAGAGCTTTTGGTCAGGCCCCGCTAGGCTTGGCCCCATGACCCCCATCACCGGAAAAGCCCACGACCTTGGCGATGGATTTTTCGTCACCCGCCTGCTGCCGCAAATCGCGCGGCGCAGCATCGGGCCTTTCGTCTTCTTCGATTATTTCGGGCCGGTGGACTTTGCCCCCGGCAAGGGCGTGGATGTGCGCCCGCACCCCCATATCGGTCTTGCCACCGTCACCTATCTGTTCGACGGCGCCCAGATGCACCGCGATACGCTGGGTTCGGTGCAAGAAATCACACCGGGCGATGTCAACTGGATGACCGCGGGCCGCGGCATCGCCCATAGCGAGCGCACCGGCGACGATATGCGCGCGCGCGGCCACCGGCTGCACGGCATCCAGAGCTGGGTTGGTCTGCCACAGGCGGACGAAGAAGCCCCGCCCGCCTTCCAGCATTTCGCGCGCGATCAGCTGCCGGAGCGGGAGGACAAAGGCGTACGCTTGCGCCTGATCGCGGGCGAGGCCTTCGGACTGACATCGCCGGTGAAGGTGTTCTCGCCGATCTTCTATGCGGATGCGCGTTTCGCCCCCGGCGGGGCGCTGCACTACACCAGCGAACATGAGGAGCGCGCCTTCTTTGTCGTGGAAGGCGAAGTCCAGACCGGCGCCAATGAAGTGCATGGTCCCGGCGCCATGCTGATGCTGGACAAGGGCGAAGAGATCACGCTTTACGCCGACGCACCCGCCCAGGTCATGTTGCTGGGCGGGACGGCGCTGGATGGCCCGCGCCACATCTGGTGGAATTTCGTCTCTTCGTCAAAAGACCGCATCGAGCGCGCCAAGCAGGAATGGAAGGACGGCAAGTTCGGCCTGATTCCCGGCGACGACAAGGAGTTCATTCCCCTGCCCGAAGACCGGCGCTGAATTTGGCATTGAACTTTGGTCTATTCCGCCCGCACGTTTGACGCTTTCGACGCCTGTACCAAACCAGCTGGAGTTTCCGCGTGAAATACAATCGCCTCGGCCAGACCGGCCTTTTTGTCTCTGAAATCTGCCTGGGCACCATGACCTTCTCAGGCGAGAATTATTTCGGCGGGGTGATCGGCACCCTGGGCCAGAAGGAAGCGACCGCCCTGATCGCGCGTTCGCTGGAAGCGCGGGTCAATTTCATCGATACCGCCAATGTCTATTCCTTCGGCGAGTCCGAAAAGATGACAGGCCAGGCGCTGAAGGATCTGGGCATCAAGCGCAGCGATGTGGTGTTGGCGACCAAGGTCTATGGCCGCATGGGGCCCGGCCCCAATGATATGGGCGCCAGCCGTGTCCATATCATGGACAGCATCAGCCGCAGCCTGGAGCGCCTGCAGACCGATCACATCGACCTCTACCAGATCCACCATTCCGACACGATCACCGGGGTGGAAGAGACAATGCGGGCGCTGGACGATCTGGTCTCCCAAGGCTTGGTGCGCCATGTCGGCGTCTCCAACTGGGAGGCCTGGAAGATCGTCAAGGCCAATGGCGTCGCCGACAAGCGCGGCTGGACGCGGATCGAGACCACCCAGGTCTATTACTCCATCGCCGGCCGCGACCTGGAGCAGGACATCGTGCCGATGATGGCCGACCAGACCATCGGCTGCCTAGTCTGGAGCCCGCTGGCGGGCGGCTATCTCGCCGGCAAATATACGTCCGGTGGCGATGCCAAAACCGAACCCGGCCGCCGCGCCCAGTTTGACTTCCCGCCGATCGACAAGGACAAGGCCGACCGGATCGTGGTGGCGATGCGCGAGGTGGCCCGGGCGCATGGCGTGTCGGTGGCGCGGGTGGCGCTGGCCTGGGTGCGCCAAAAGCCGTTTGTCACCTCCACCATCATCGGCGCCAAGACCCTGGAACAACTCAACGACAATCTGGAGGCGGTCACGCTGACGCTCGCACCGGAGGAGATCGCCAAGCTGAACGAGGTCAGCGCCGACCGGGCGCAGTACCCGCACTGGATGATCAAGCGCAACAACGCCACCCGCGTGCCCACCGGCGAGCCGGTGAAGGTGGGCGGCCCGCCGCCCAAGAGCTAGCGCTTCCTGGGCGGGACGCTTTCCAGCAGGAAATCCAGAAAGGCGCGCACCTTGGCTGGCGGCAGGTGCCGCGAGGGATAATAGCTGTACAGCGCATAACGCTCTTCGGCCCAGTCCGGCAGCACCTGCACCAGCTGCTTGGCCGCCAGCAGCTGTTCCAACCCGAACGCGACGCTCTGCGCAATGCCCTGCCCCGCCACACAGGCGGCCAGCTTAGTCTGCAGATCGTTGAAGACCACGCGCCCGGTCGCGGCCACCTCCACCACCTCGCCCTTGCGCCGGAATTCCCAGTCGAACGGCTTGCCGCTGACCGGATCGCGGAACAGCAGGCATTCGTGGCGCAAAAGGTCGGCCGGTTTGCGCGGCGTACCATGGCGCTTGAGATAGGACGGCGCCGCCACCGCCACGATGCGGGTCTCCAGCAGCTTGCGGGCGATCAGGCCTGGCGGTCCGACCTCGCCAAACCGCACCGCGATATCCATGCCTTCGCCCACCAAATCGCCCGGCGTGTCGCGCACGATGACCTCAAGCGACAGTTGGGGATGGCGCGCCAGGAAAGCCGGCAGGCGGGGCGCCAGGACCAGCCGTGCGAACCAGGGATCGCAGTTCACCCTGAGGCTTCCACGCACCGTTCCGGCCGTGGCCGACGCATCCGCCGCGGCATCTTCCAGCCCCGCCAGCAGCGGCGCGACCTGGGCGTGGAACTGGCGGCCTTCCTCGGTCAGCCGGACCGCCTGCGGGGTGCGGTCGAACAGGCGCACGCCCAGCCGCGCCTCCAGCCGCGCCACCGCGCGACTCACCCCGGACGGCGTGAGCCCCAATGCTTCACCGGCGCGGGCGAAATTGCCGGTCTCCACCACCTGGGCCAGCACGCCGATGCCGGGCAACAGCCGTCCATCAAACGCCATGATGATCCCTTGTCATCTATGTAGAGATAAAGATGCGCTGGAAGCAACACGATGTCGAGCCCATCTTCCGTCCGCAACCAATTTCGGGAGATCATCATGACCTTGAACGGCAAACGCATCGTGGTGCTGGGCGGCAGTTCCGGCATCGGCCAGGCGGTGGCGCAGGCGGCGGCAGGTGAAGGCGCCGCCCTGGTCATCGCATCCAGCAACCGCGGCCGCGTCGACACCGCGCTGAAAGCCCTTCCCACCGGTGCGGAAGGTCACGCCGTCGACCTGGGCAGCGAAGCCGCCATCGCGGCACTGTTCGCCGGCTTGGGCGGCTTCGATCATCTGGTCTACACCGCCGGCGAGAACCTGCAGCTCGCCAACCTGGACAAGCTCGACATGGACTGGGCGCGCGGCTTCTTTGGCGTGCGCTACTGGGGCGCGTTTGCCGCGGTGAAGTATGCAGCACCGCATATTCGCCCCGGGGGTTCCATAACCCTCACTTCCGGCCTGGCCAGCGCACGCCCCCATGCCGGTTGGACCGTGGCTTCGAGCATCTGCGCCGGCATGGAGGGCCTGACCCGCGCGCTGGCAGTCGAACTGGCGCCCATCCGGGTCAATATCGTCAGCCCCGGCGTGGTGAAGAGCCCGCTCTGGGATGGGATGCCCGCCGCCGAACGCGAAGCGCTGTATGCCGGCATGGCCGACAGGCTGCTGCTCAGGCATGTTGGCGAGCCGGAGGAACTGGCTGAGAGCTATCTCTATCTGATGCGACAGACCTACGGCACCGGCCAGGTCATCGGCGTCGATGGCGGCGGCGCGCTGGTCTAGCCGAAAGGCGCCCGCGCCGGAGAACTAACTCCACTTGTCATGGCCGGGCTTGACCCGGCCATGACAATGAGGCGGTTCAGAGAAAGTTATATTCCGTAAAAGGCGGCGTGAGGCTGCGGTTCCAGGAACCATGAGCGTAGGCGCGAGCCGGAGCGATCATGAATCAGAGGAAGTTGTATTCCGTGAACAGGTGGCTCAGGTCTTTGCCCCAGACACCATAATAATTCTTCAGCATCTCTTCGGCGCGGGTATAGCCGCGCGACACCAGCTCGCGCAGCGGGATGAGGAACCCCTCCTCGCTTATGCCGCCGGCATCCAGCGCGGCACGGCGCCTGAGGCCGGAAGCCGAGATTTCCAGCATGCGATGGGCAAGCTCATGCACGCTTGTCTTTCGGAAGGGCAGCTTGAACGCCTGCTTGCCGACGCCGTCGCGCAACGCCTGGCGTTCTTCCGCCGTCCAGTCCTTGACCAGGTCCCAGGCCGCATCCAGCGCCACGCTGTCATAGAGAATGCCCACCCACAGCGCCGGCATGCCGCAGATGCGCCGCCATTGGCCGCCATCGGTGCCGCGCATCTCCAGGAAGCTTTTCAGCCGCACTTCGGGGAAGATGGTGGTGAGATGATCGGCCCAGTCGCTGAGCATGGGGGTGATGTGCGCCACCCCGGGAATTTCGCGGGCGAGGAATTTGCGGAAGCTCTGGCCCGCCATGTCAATGTACGCGCCATCGCGATAAAGAAAATACATCGGCACATCCAGCGCGTAATCGACATAGCGCTCGAACGACATGCCATCCTCGAACACGAAAGGAAGCATCCCGGCGCGGGCATTGTCGACATCGGTCCACACTTGCGCGCGGTAGGACAGGAAACCGCTGGGGCGGCTCTCGCGGAAGGGCGAATTGGCGAACAGCGCGGTGGTGATGGGCTGCAGCGCCAGGCCGACGCGGAATTTCTTCACCATGTCGGCTTCGGATTCGAAATCCAGATTCACCTGCACGGTGCAGGTGCGGAACATCATGTCCAGGCCATAGCCGCCGACGCGTGGCATGTAGTCGCGCATGATCTTGTAGCGGCCCTTGGGCATCACCGGCGTTTCGGCCAAGGTCCAGTTGGGCGCGAAACCGAAGCCCAGCACGCCGGCGCCGATCTCATTGGCCACCTCGCGCGTCTGTTCCAGGTGGGTGTTCACCTCGCTGCAGGTCTCATGCACCGTCTTCAGGGCTGCGCCCGACAGTTCGAACTGCCCTCCCGGCTCCAGGCTGAGCGAGGCGCCGTTCTGAGTCAGCCCAATGATGTTCTCGCCTTCGCGCACGGGCTGCCAGCCGAAGCGCTGCATGCCTTCCAGCAACTGGCGGATGCCGGGGCGCGCGTCATAGGCCACCGGCTTGTGGGTCTTGAGATCGTAGACGAACTTTTCGTGCTCGGTGCCGATGCGCCATTCATCCTTTGGCCGGCTGCCTTTCGACAATTGGCGTACAAGATCGTCGCGGCTTTGGATCGGGCCGCTGGCGGACTGCGGAATGGACATGAAGACACCCTCGGGCCGGTACTTAAGTGCCGGAATCGACAGGCGCAAGGCATCATTATTTTTGTATTGACTTAATTAAGTTAGTACGAAAATAATTGACCATGATCGCACTCCAGGCCCTCTCAGACCCCACCCGCCAGCGCATCGTGGAAATGCTGGCCGCAGGCGCGCTGTCCTCGGGCGAGATCGCGGGCCGCTTCAAGCTGTCGCCGCCCGCCATCTCCCAGCACCTCAAGACGTTGAAAGAGGCGCGGCTGGTGAGCGTGCGCGTCGACAAGCAGAAGCGCATCTACACGCTGGATCCGGACGGGGTGGCGGAAGTCGCGGACTGGGTGGAACGCATCAACGCCTTCTGGAATCCCAGGCTGGATGCGTTGGAGATTGCGCTCAAAAAGGATCTGCCATGAGCAAAGGCGAAATCATTCCCGAAAGCGCGGTGCGCTTTGTGCGCGATTTCGATGCGCCGCCGGCCAAGGTCTGGGCTTTCCTGACCGACAGCAACCTGTTGCCGGAATGGTATGGCGAAGGGAGGATCGAACCGCGCGAAGGCGGAAAAATCAGCCTGATGGCGGGCCATATCCGCGGCGTGGTCACCGGCTGGCGGCCGGAAAAATTCTTCGCCTATACCTGGAGTGTGTTCCAACCGGGCGAAGAGGTTTCGGCATGGCCTATCAGCTATCTGGAACTGGCGCTGGAAGAAGTCGCCAATGGAACCAGGCTCATCCTCACTCACCGCCCCATCCCCGAACCGATGCAGAAGCTGACCATGATCGGCTGGCACACCATGCTCGACATGATCGCGAGCGGCCTTGCGGGTGAATTCCCGCACCGCACCGAAGTGATGTCCCGCAACGCGGCGCTTTATGGCGTCGATCCTAATGCCCTCAAGAGGTGACGTGATGGATGAGTTCGCCAAGCGGCTTGATGACCATACAGTCCAGTTCGTGCGCATTCTGCCCGGCCCCATCGAGCGGATCTGGGAATATCTGTGGGACGGCAAGAAGCGCGGCGAGTGGTTCGCATCCGGGGCGATGCCGAAGAAGGCCGGCGAAAGTTTCGAGATGCGCTTCAAGCATTCCGAACTGTCGCCCCATCAGGCGCCGCCGCCGGAAAAGTTCACCGAGATGGACAAGACCGGCCATACCGCAACCAACATCCTGCTCGCCTATGAGCCTCCGCGCCGGCTGGTCTTCACCTTCGGGCCGGAAGCGCGCGGTTATTCCGAAGTGGAATTCCGCCTGGATCCCGAGGGCGACCCCAAAGACAACAAAGTGCGCTTCACTCTCACCCACAGCAGGATTCCCGACCGCCAGTATGCGGTGGACGTGTCGGGAGGATGGCACAGCCATCTCGCCATACTGCAAGAGCGCGCCAATGGACATACGCCGCCCGCCTTCTGGGATGTGTGGCGCCGGTATGACGGGGTTTACGACAAACGCTACTCTTAACGCCCGTCCCCAAAAGCTGTTAGCCTCGGTGCCGGTTGGCCTGGGGTGAACAATGACAAAAATTCCCGTCGGCAAGACGATCGCACGCGCTTACGCCTTCGGTTTCGGAGACTTCTTCAGGATTCTGGGCGTGATGTGGCTGCCCCTGGCCGTCATGTGGATACCGGGCATTTTCCTGCAGCGCCGCATGATGGCTCTCCAAGTACAGGCAGCGGCTGGCAACCTTTCCGCCTTCCATGACCTGTGGCCGATCCTGTTGCCGCTCTATCTGCTGATCTTTCTGTTCCTTTTCATGCAGATCATCGGCATCGCCAAGCTGGCGCTGGGCATCAAGAGGGCCCGGCCTGGTTCTATTTCTCACTGGGCAAGCCGGTCTGGCGGCTGATCGGCTCCGTCCTGCTGCTGATTGTCGCGATGACTGTCGGCTGGCTGGCGGCGCTGCTGGGCGGCGTGGTGACGGGCTTTCTCGCGAGCCTGCTGACCAAGGCGGTGGGCAGCAGCCTGTTCAGCGGCATCCTCGGCGTGGTCGCGGTGGTGGCGATGATCGCGCTCTGGTGCGGCTATATCTACGCCGTGGTGCGGCTCACTTTCCTGCTGGTTCCCATCATCGCCGCGGAAGAGGAAGGCTTTGCGCTGGCGCGCAGCTGGACACTGGGGGTGGGCAATTTCTGGCGGATGTTCGTGGTCCTTCTGACGGTAGTGGGGCCCTTTCTGGTCCTGGAGATGGCTCTGGTATTCGGCGTCCTGTTCCGCGGCGTTCCCTTTCCGCCTTCACACCCTTCGGCGGAACAGGCCGCGGCATTCCAGGCCGCCATGAATGCCCGCGCATTGGAAATGGTCGGCACCATGTCTCATTACTGGTATGTCGCCTACCCGGTTTCCATCATCGTTCTGGTGGTGTTTTACGGCGTCTATATCGGCGCGCCGTGCTTTGCCTGGCGCGCGCTGACCGATGACGAGGCTTCAGTTCCAGTCGCCGCAGACTGACTGCCACACCGCCAGCGCGGCGAGCGCCGCGGTATCGGCGCGCAAGATGCGCGGGCCCAGCGTCACCGGCGTGACGAATGACCGGGCGCGCAGCCTTTCGCGCTCGGCAGGATCAAAGCCGCCTTCCGGGCCGGTGAGGATGGCGGCAGGACCGTGCGTGCCCCGCGCAGCATCCGCCAAAGGTTTTGCATCACCACCCTCGTCGCAAAAATAAAGCCGCCGCTCTTTCGGCCAGGACGCCAGCAGCTTTTCCAGCGAGACACTTTCGCGGACCTCCGGCACGCTCAGCCGTGCCGACTGTTCCGCCGCCTCGATGGCGTTGGCCGCCATGCGCTCGTGATTGATGCGGCTGACGATGGTGCGGCGGGTAAAGACCGGCACCAACACCGACACGCCCAGTTCGGCCGCCTTCTGCACCAGATAGTCGGACGGGGTTTTCTTCACCGGCGCAAAGACCAGCCAGATGTCCGGCACGCCGGCCTGCGGTTGCGTCCGCTTGATACAGGCCATGGTCACACCGCGCTTGACGGCCTGCGCGATCTCCGCCAGCCATTCGCCGTCGCGGCCATTGAACAAGAGCACGCGGTTTCCCGCCCGCGCGCGCAAAACGTGGAGCAGATAATGGGTCTGGCCCTCGTTCAGGGTCACCGCCATGTTCGTGCCCAGATCGCCGGTCACATAAAGCCGGGTCTCATTAAACCGGGCTTGGCCGCCCGCTTCTGTTAGATCGTCCGCCATGCCACAATTGAACCCGATGACTGCAAGATCGCAAGCCACGCCTCTCGACGCCGTGCCCGCCAGCTGGGTGGAACATGCGCCGCGCGCGCTTCGCCCCTGGCTGCAGCTGATGCGGCTGGACCGGCCGATCGGCACCTGGCTGCTGTTCTGGCCCTGCGTTTTCGGCCTGCTGCTGGGCGCGGCCGCCGACGAGCGCCGCTTCCTGGAATGGCATGACCTTTATCTGGTGGCGCTGTTCGCCATCGGCTCGCTGGTGATGCGCGGCGCCGGCTGCACCTTCAACGACATTGTCGACCGTAAGATCGACGCGGCGGTGGCGCGCACCCGCGGCCGCCCCATTCCGTCGGGCGCCATCACCGTGCGCCAGGCGGTGCTGTTGCTGATCGTGCAGTGCCTGCTGGGACTTTTGATCCTGATCCAGTTCAACCTGTTCGCCATCATCCTGGGCGCGTCCTCGCTGCTCTTGGTTGCGGCCTATCCCTTCATGAAGCGCATCACCTGGTGGCCGCAGGCCTGGCTGGGGCTGACCTTCAACTGGGGCGCCCTGCTGGGCTTCGCCGCCCAGATGGGCAGCGTCGATGTCGCCGACATCATGCTCTATGCCGGCCTGATCTTCTGGACGCTGGGCTATGACACCATCTACGCCCTTCAGGACAGAGAGGATGACGAACTCATCGGGGTCAAATCCACGGCGCGGCTGTTCGGCGCGAGCTCGGCGAAATGGGTGCTGCGTTTCTACGCCATCGCTTTCACCCTGATCCTGGCGGCGGGTTTCACCGAACATACCGGCTGGCCCTTTGCCTTTGTGCTGCTGCTCGCGGGCGCGCATCTGTTGTGGCAGGTCCGGAAGCTCGACATCACCAGCACCGAAAGCTGTCTGCATGTCTTCCGCTCGAACCGCGAGACCGGGGCGCTGATCGCGCTGGCCTTCCTGATGGCAAGCTGGTTCGGCTGATCAGAAAGCGATTTTTCCCTTCAGTATCTGCCAGAACATCACCCAGTCGCCCATGAAGCTATAGAGCGGCTGGCGGAAAGTGGCGGGCCGGTTTTTCTCAAACACCAGATGGGAAAACCAGGCAAAGCCATAGCCGCAAACCAGGCCGATGGCGAGCCATCGGAGGTCTCCGGTGAAAAGCAGTTCCAGCAGACAGAAAAGCGCCAGCGCGGAGCCCAGGAAATGCAGCCGCCGCGTGGTGCGGTTGGCGTGCTCGCTGAGATAGAAGGGATAGAAGTCCGCGAAGCTGGCATATTTCTGCATGGGGTGCTCCGGCGTGAGCGGCCATATTGCGCTTGTCCGCCGGTCTTGCCAATGACAGCCCACACCCACAAGCTGCCCGCAGATGACATCGCTTTCCATCCTCACCACCCACGGGCTTTTGCTGTTCATCGGCGCGGAGCTGATATTTTCGCTGACGCCGGGCCCGACCGTCATGATGATCAGCGCCTACGGCTTCAAGGGCGGCTTCGGTGACGCATTGGCGGCCATCGCCGGCACCCAGACCGGCAACACGCTGTGGTATGTGATCTGCGTCACCGGGCTGGGCGCGCTGGTAACCGCCTCGCCGTCTCTCTTCCACGCCATCCGGCTCGCAGGCGCCGCCTATCTGGTCTTTTTGGGGGCGAGCGCGATCTGGAAGAGTTTTCACGCCGCGCCCGACCAGCACGGCCCCAGGCTGATGGGCAAGCCTTATCTCCAGGCCACCCTGACCCAGATGGGTAATCCCAAGGCGATCCTGTTCTTCGGCGCCATTGTGCCGCAATTCCTCGACACCCATGGTCCGCTCGTCCCGCAATATCTGATCATGTTTATGGTCACCTTCATCGGCGAGAGCGTCATCCTCACCGGTTATGGCTGGCTCGCGTCCCATGGCGCACGCCTTTCCGGCCTCAGCCATGCGGTTTGGCGCGAGCGGATCAGCGGCGCCGTGCTGCTGGCGCTGGGCGTCGTGGCCGCCATCGCATGACGCCGGAAGAATTCATCACCACAAATGCCGCACTGACGGCGCCGCCGCTGGTGCCGGAGATCAAGCTTTATCTCGCCACCGAAGTGGTGCCTTTGTGGCGCGCCACCGAGGAAGAACTGGCCGAGATCGGCGTGCCGCCGCCCTATTGGGCCTTCGCCTGGGCGGGCGGCCAGGCGCTGGGGCGCTACGTGCTGGACAATCCGGCGGTCGTTGCGGGCAAGCGCGTGCTGGACATCGGCGCGGGTTCGGGCCTGGTGGCGATCGCGGCGGCAAAAGCCGGCGCGGCAAGCGTGCTGGCCGCCGACATCGACGGTTTTTCCTGCGCCGCCATCCGCCTCAATGCGGCCGCCAATCAATGCGCCGTGGCGGCGACACAGGAAGACCTGGTCGGCGCGGACAGCAACTGGGATGTGATCCTGGTGGGTGATCTTTTCTATGAGCGTCCACTGGCGGAGCGGCTGCTCGCATGGCTCACGCCGCTCGATGTCCTCGCGCTGCTGGGCGATCCGGGGCGCAGCTATTTTCCCAAAGAGCGCGCCCTGAAGCTCGCCTCCTACAGCGTCCAGACCAGCCGCGATCTGGAGGATCGGGAAATTCGCGAAACTGGCGTTTATGCCCTCCGGGACAGCAACCCTGCTCAAAAGTCAGGCGTGCCTGAGCCCTAGGCGAACACCCAGCCCTCTGGCAGAGTGACCTTGCCGCGACAGTGAATTCACACAGGGAATCTGCATGTTGTTTAATCGAGTCAAATCGCTGGAAGCCATTCTGGCGACGGCCGAGAAAAAGTCGCTGCACCGCTCGCTGGGCCCGTTCCAGCTCACCCTGCTGGGCATCGGCGCCGTCATCGGCACCGGCATTTTCGTCCTGACCGCCGAGGCCGCCCAGAAGGCGGGACCCTCCATGGTCCTGTCCTTCTGCATCGCCGGATTTGTCTGTGCGGTGGCGGCGCTGTGCTATTCCGAACTGGCCTCGATGGTGCCGGTTGCCGGCTCCGCCTACACCTATACCTACGCCGTGGTGGGCGAACTGATGGCCTGGATGGTGGGCTGGGCCCTGATCCTGGAATATGCGGTGGGTGCAAGCGCCGTCGCCGTGGGCTGGTCCAATCACGCGGTAGGCCTGCTGCATGGGCTGGGCGTGGATTTTCCCGCCGCCTTCAGCAACGCCGATGCCCTGATGGCAAAGGTGCAGATGGGTTTTGGCGCGACGCCCACCCCCGACCTGCTGACCGCGGCCCATACCGGCGGCTGGATCAACATCCCGGCAGTCTTGATCGCCGCCGCGGTGACCTGGCTGCTGGTCATTGGCACCACCGAAAGCGCCCGCGTCAACGCCATTCTGGTGCTGATCAAGATCGCGGCCCTGACATTGTTTATCGCCCTGACCATCCCGGTCATGCATGCGAAGAATTTCACGCCCTTCATGCCGACCGGCGCGGCCGGCACTTTCGGCGCGGCGGCCTCCATCTTCTTCGCCTATGTCGGCTTCGACGCGGTTTCCACCGCCGCCGAGGAAGTTCGCAATCCGCAGCGCAATGTGCCCATCGGCCTGATCGGGACACTTGTGATCTGCACGCTGTTCTATCTGCTGGTGGCAAGCGGGGCGATCGGCGCGATCGGGGCCCAGCCCCTGATGCAAGATGGCGCGTCGCTGGCGCCCGGTTCGGCCGAAATGGCCGGCCGCTGCGCTTCGATCGTCGCTTCGGGCGCACTTGAGCCACTGGTCTGCTCGAAGGAAGCGCTGGTCCATGTCCTGCAATCCATTGGCTGGCCCGCGCTGGGCCGGCTGGTCGGGCTTGCGGCGGTACTGGCCCTTCCCTCGGTCGTGCTGATGATGATGTTCGGCCAGACCCGCGTCTTCTTCACCATGGCGCGAGACGGCCTTTTGCCCGACAAGCTTGCCTCGGTTCATCCCCGTTACAGGACGCCACATGTCGTGACCCTGGTGACCGGTGCGGGCGCCATCCTCGCGGCGGCGGTGCTGCCGGTCGGCAGGCTTGCCGACTATTCGAACTCCGGCACGCTGTTCGCCTTCCTCATGGTGGCGGTCTCGGTGATGGTGCTGCGCCGGACCGACCCGGGCCGCAGGCGCCCGTTCCGCACCCCCGCCGTCTGGATCATCGCACCGGTGGCCATAATCGGCTGCCTGATACTCTATTTCTCGCTGCCTCTGACGGCGATCCTGGTCCTGCCGATATGGGGCGGCCTGGGGCTGACGGTCTATTTCCTCTATGGCCGCAAGCACAGCCATGTCGGGCGCGGGATTGACGAAGGCAACAGCGAAGACCAACCGCCCGTTCCCGACGTGTAAAAGCGGACTAACCTCGCTAGACTGCGGCATGTCCTACAAATCCCTGCGCGATTTCCTCGCCCGCCTTGAAAAAGACGGCGAACTGGTGCGGGTGAAGGAGCCCGTCTCCACTGTGCTGGAGATGACCGAGATCCAGACCCGGCTGATCGCCGAGGGCGGACCGGCAGTGATTTTCGAAAAGCCCATCCGCGCCGATGGCGGCACCAGCGACATGCCGGTGCTGGTCAACCTGTTCGGCACTATCAAGCGCGTCGCCATGGGCGTGACCATGGGCAATGTTGAACGCACCACCGGCGCGGAGCTGCGTGAAGTGGGCGAGCTTTTGGCCCAGCTGCGCCAGCCCCAGCCGCCGCGCAGCTTCGGTGAGGCCGCCGAGCTTCTGCCGTTGGTGAAAACCGTGCTGGCGATGAAGCCCAAGACGGTGGGCAAGCCCGCCTGTCAGGAGATCGTGCTCAAAGGCGACGACATCGACCTGTCGAAGCTGCCGGTGCAAACCTGCTGGCCGGGCGAGCCCGCGCCGCTGATCACCTGGCCGCTGGTGGTGACCAAGGGGCCCACCGATGCGCGCGAGGACAATTACAATCTCGGCATCTACCGCATGCAGGTGCTGAACAGGAACCAGACCATCATGCGCTGGCTCAAGCATCGCGGCGGGGCGCAGCACCACGCCCGCTGGGGCAAGGAGAAGACCGCGCCCCTGCCCGCGGCGTGCGTGATCGGGGCCGATCCCGGCATCATCCTGGCGGCGGTGACGCCGGTGCCCGAGACCTTGTCGGAATATCAGTTCGCCGGATTGCTGCGCGGACAGCGCGTGGAGCTGGCCGATTGCGTCAGCCAGCCGCTGAAAGTGCCGGCCGAAGCCGAGATCGTGATCGAAGGCGAGGTGTCGCTGTCGGATTATCGCGACGAAGGACCTTATGGCGATCACACCGGCTATTACAATTCGGTGGAGCAGTTCCCGGTCTTCACCGTCACCGCCGTCACCATGCGGAAGAACCCGATCTATCTGTCGACCTATACCGCGCGGCCGCCGGACGAACCCTCGGTGCTGGGCGAGGCGCTGAATGAAGTCTTTGTGCCGCTGATCACGCAGCAGTTTCCGGAGATCGTGGACTTCTGGCTGCCGCCGGAAGGCTGCTCCTACCGCATCGCGGTGGTGAGCATGAAGAAGGCCTATCCCGGCCATGCCAAGCGGGTGATGATGGCGGTGTGGTCGTATTTGCGCCAGTTCATGTACACCAAATGGGTGATCGTGGTGGATGACGATATCAATGCGCGCGACTGGAAGGATGTGATGTGGGCGATCTCCACCCGCATGGACCCGGCGCGCGACGTCACCATCATCGAACACACGCCGATCGACTATCTGGACTTCGCCTCGCCGGAGAGCGGGCTGGGCTCCAAGATCGGGCTGGATGCGACCAACAAGCTGCCGCCGGAAACCCATCGCGAATGGGGCCGCAAGATCGCCATGGACGAAGAAGTTATCAGAAATGTAACGGAGAAATGGGCCCGTTTGGGCCTCCCCGGTTTGGGCAAGCCGATCTGGTGACCGCGCCGCCACCACGCTAGAGTTTCAAAATAAAGCGGAGGGGCTGGGATGCGCGCTCAGGGGATTTTCGGATCGCTCGCGATTCTGGTTGCGTGTCTCGGCGGGACTGCCGGTGCCGAAGACTGCAGCACACTGAAAGAGCTGAACTCCATCGATCTGGTGAAACCCAATCCCAGCCGGGCGCTGATCCCGGTCTCCATCAACGGCATTCCCAAGCTCTTCCTGCTGGATACCGGCGGCGACGTCTCCGGGATCGGCGACGAGGTCGCCAAGGAACTGGATCTGACGGAGCGCGAGGCGCCGGGCGTGAAAATGCTGGACCTCTACGGCCATGCCTCAAACAGATTTGTCTCGATCGACAAATTCACCGTCGGCCGCCTGACCGGGGAAGACATTCATCTGGCGGTTGAGCCCAATCCGAGTTTCGGGCAGGGCACGCGCTATGTCGGCATCTTCGCGCCTGACCTGATGGGCCGCTACGACGTGGAGATCGATTTCGGTATCTACAAGATGAATTATTTCTCCACCGATCACTGCCTGCCCCGGCAAGGTCGTCTACTGGCCGCACAGTGCGCTGGCCGTGCTGCCCTTCACCTTCCACAAGCGACATATCCGTTTCACAGTGAAGGTGGATGGCAAGGAGCTGACGGCGGAAATGGATACCGGCTCTCCCAACACCTCGATGCGGGACGAAGCGGCGAGGCGGCTATTCGACCTTACCCCGGAAACGCCCGGCAATATTCCCCTGAACCAGCAAGGCATGGTGGCGGCCTTCGGGCACGTGTTCGGCACCCTGGATTTCGAGGGCGTGGCGGTGACGAACCCGCATGTCATCATCATGCCCAACCTCGTGGGCAGCAAGGATCCCAACAATGCCCAGCGGACCGGCGACCGCGCCCGCATGATGGACGATCTGGACGACCGACCGGACATGCTGATCGGCATGGATATACTGCGTAAACTGCACTTCTATATCGCCTTCGATGAAAGCCGCATCTTCATCACCGAGGCCTCCACCCCGGCCAAGCCGAACTTGCCGCCCACCGGCGACGCTGCGGCCAGCACGACCGCGACCCGTCAATAGGCGCCATCTGGCAGGCTCAGTCCTACACGTATAGTATTTCGGCATGCTGCTGCGCCGCCTCGCCCTGGCTGCCATTTCCTTCGCCGCCCTGGCCGGTACCGCGCGGGCCGAAAACTGCGCCCCCGCGCGCCTGCTGGCGACGGTAGCGATGCAGTCGGCCGAGCCACAAAGCAACATCCGCACCGTACCGGTGAGTTTGAACGGCGCCACCCGCTTCATGGTGCTGGATACCGGCGGGGCCGTCACCCAACTCTCGCGCGACACCATCGAAGACCTCAAGCTGCCGGTGCGCCGCAGTTCCGCCGCCGCCTATGACATCAATGGCCGGGTGTCGCATCGCTTCGCCATGGTGAAGGATTTCACCTTCGGCGACCTGCATCGCGCCGATACCGCCCTGATGGTCTGGCCGGAAGCCACGCGGCCCTTCGCCGGCGAACTGGCCCAGGACATGCTGCAGCCCTATGACGTGGACGTGGATTTCGCGGGCGGCGTGCTCAAGATGTACGCCAAGGGCCATTGCCCCGGTCCTGCGGGATGGACGCCGCTGGTGCGGGTGGAAATGCACAATACGGGCTGGCATCTGCACATTCCGGTGACGCTGGACGGCCATACCTACGATGCCATCTTCGACACCGGCTCGCGCCACACCATCATGCGGTTGCCCGCGGCCAGGCGCGATTTCGGCCTGGACGCCGATTCGCCCGGCATGACGCCCTACCCCGCCATCAATGGCGACAGTTTCCTCAACGGCTATCTTCACGGTTTCGCCAGGCTGTCATTCGGCGGCATGACCATCGAGCATCCCGAAGTGATGATCGTGCCCGATGTGATGAACCACAATGCCGACAGAAGCCCCATGGCGCTGAACCCGGCCTATCGCCACAATGCCGACCTGGTGCTGCCGGAACTGTCGCTGGGGATGAATGTGCTCAAGCACCTGCATCTTTATATCTCCTTTGGCGAACAGGCGCTTTACGCCGCCCCCGCCGACGCCGTGCCCCAGGCCCCGTCAGCAAAGCCTTGACGCGCCCCCCAAGAAGCGGCATCGGAACGTCATGACCACCCCCGCCAAACGTGATCCCGAAGGCCTGCTGGCCGATCTGCTGGACGCCGCCAAAAAGGCTGGCGCCGACGCCGCCGATGCGCTGTATGTCGAAGGCGTCTCCGCAAGCGTTTCCTACCGGCTTGGCATGCTGGAAGATGTGGAACGGGCGGAAAGCTACGACCTGGGATTGCGCGTCTTTGTCGGCCAGAAGGTCGCCTTCGTTTCCTCCAGCGATTTCTCGCACCAAGCGCTGGATGCCCTGCCCGGCCGCGCCGTCACCATGGCCAGGCTGGCGCCCGAAGACAGGTTCGCAGGCCTTGCGCCCATGGACCGGCTGGCGACGTCCGTTCCCCCGCTTGATCTGGAAGATACGAACGAGCCCAGCGCCGAAACCCTGATCGAGCGCGCCCGCGGGGTGGAAGGTGCGGCCCTGGCCGTGGGCGGCGTGACCAATTCGGAGGGCGGCGGCGCCTCTTTCTCGCGCAGCGCCGTGGCGCTCGCCACCTCGACCGGCTTTTATGGCCGCTATGCCGCCACCAACCACGGCATCGGCGTCGCGGTGCTGGCCGGCGAAGGCACCGGCATGGAGCGCGATTATGACCAGGCCAGCGCCCGCCATGCCGGCGACCTGCGCGATCCGCAAGATATCGGCCGCAAGGCCGGCGAAAAAGCGGTGCGGCGGCTGAACCCCCGTTCGATGCCGTCACAGGCCTTGCCGGTGGTGTTTCACCCCGATGAGGCCGCAAGCCTGATCAGCCACTTCGCCGGCGCCATTTCGGGCGCGGCCATCGCCCGCGGCGTCTCCTTCCTCAAGGACCGCATGGACCAAGCGGTGTTTGCGCCCGGCATCAACATCATCGACGATCCGCACCGGATGCGCGGCCTGCGCTCCAAGCCGTTCGATGGCGAAGGCGTCGCCAATACCCGCCGCGCCCTGATCGAAAACGGCCGGCTCACCACCTGGCTGCTGGATTGCGCCAGCGCCCGCCAGCTCGATCTCGCGACCACCGGCCATGCCGCGCGCGGCACGGGCGGGCCGCCCTCGCCTTCGGCCACCAATCTTTATCTGGAAGCGGGCAGGCTTTCGGTCAAGGAACTGATCGCCGACATCAAACAGGGTTTCTATGTCACCGAATTGATGGGCATGGGCGTGAACGGCGTGACCGGCGATTACAGCCGCGGCGCCGCCGGCTTCTGGATCGAGAATGGCGAGATCGCCTTTCCGGTCTCGGAAGTCACCATCGCGGGCAATCTCAAGGACATGTACGCCCGCCTCCTCCCCGCCGATGACCTGGAATTCCGTCACGGCATCAACGCCCCCACGGTGCGCATCGATGGACTGAGCCTTGCCGGATCCTGAAGATCTGAGACTTCTGGAAGACACGGTGCGCGAGGCAGGCCACATCGCGCGCAAATTCTACGGCGGCGATTACCGGCAGTGGAACAAGGAAGGCGGCAGCCCCGTCACCGAAGCCGATCTGGCGGTGAACAAATATCTCCACGATCACCTCACCGTGGCGCGGCCCGATTATGGCTGGTTGTCGGAAGAAAATACCGATGATCCCGCGCGGCTTTCGCGGCGGGCAGTCTTCGTCATCGACCCGATCGACGGCACCGTCGCCTTCCTCAAGAACCGCCCGCATTTCACCATCTGCGCCGCGATCGTGGTCGAGGGGCGGCCCTGCTGTGGCGTGGTCTATAATCCCATCAGCGAGGAACTTTATTCCGCGAGGACTGGCGCGGGCGCCCACCGCAACGGCGCCCCCATCCATGTGGGAGCGCGCGGGGCGCTGGAAGGCTGTGCCATGCTGGGCGACCGCACCCAGCTCACCCGCGAGCCCTGGCCGCCCATGCATGTGCAGAACCGCAATTCGGTGGCTTACCGTGTGGTGCTGGTGGCCGACGGCAGCGCCGACGCCAGTGTCAGCCTTACCTCCAAGCGCGACTGGGATCTCGCCGCCGCCGACATCATCCTGACCGAAGCCGGCGGCTGCCTGACCGACGCGGGCGGCTGCGCGCTGATCTACAACCGTCCCGTGACGCGGCAATCCAGCCTGGTCGCCGCCAATCCGGAACTGCATACAGAAATTCTCGGTCTTTTGAATGGTCGCGCCCCGAGGCCATTCGCGGGCTGACGCCCACGAACGGTTCGCGGTCGCTCCGGGCTGCGACAATAAGAGAGCTTAGTCGCGCACCCCGATTGGGTTTCAATATGCGGCGACAGGCAACGAGACGGTCATGTCTGAAGAAGAAGACGGCAAGCAGCTCCTGCACTTTGTGTTCGGCGGCGAGTTGAAACACACCGGCGAGATCGAGTTCAAGGATCTGGGCAAGCTGGACTTTGTCGGCATGTATCCCAACTTCGCCGAGGCCAGGAAGGCCTGGCGCGCCAAGGCCCATGCCACGGTGGACAATGCCCAGATGCGCTATTTCGTGGTCCATCTCCACCGGCTGCTGGAACCCGATGACGACCATCAACACTAACCATCTGGCCTGAAAAGGCTTTTTGCCTCGCCTTTTTGCCTTTTTTGGCGCCCCCATGCTAAACGGGCGCTGGCCATGAGTTCCCTGCCCGTCACCCGCGCCTCGCCGCCCCAGCCCTCCGAGCTCAAGACCGGTGCGGTCGTTCGCCGCCTGCTGCGCGACTATGTGAGCGGCGAATGGGGCCTGTTGGCGCTGGCGATCCTCTGCATGCTGATCGCCTCAGCCGCGATCTGGGCGCTGCCGCAGCTGTTGAACTGGGAAGCAAAATACATCTTCCAGCGCCATGACGCCGCCTGGCTGGTGCCCTTGTCGCTGGGCGGCTTCGCCCTGGCGGCGCTGCGCGCCGTCGGCATGTTCTTCGGCCGCATGTGGATCGACTCGGTGGGCGAGAAAAGCGCAGCCGCCGCGCAGCGCGACATGTTCGACCGCCTGATCCACCGCGACCTGGCCGATCTCAATGCCGTGCATTCGGGCCAGTTCGTTGCCAACTTTCTGTACGATGCCACGCTGATGCGCGACGCCATCACCCAGGGCGTCGCCGCCATCTTTCTGGAATCGGTGTCGCTGATCGGGCTTCTGCTTTATGCTCTGATCAGCGACTGGCAGCTTGGGCTTCTGATCCTGGTGATGCTGCCGTCGGTGGCCTGGGCGATGGAGCGGTTGGGCGGCTCCATGCGCCGTGCCGCCACCCGCGGCATGCAGGAGACGGGCGATCTTGCCATCGCCTTGTCGGAAGCGATGGATGGGCGGCGCATCGTCAAGGCCTATGGGCTCGAAGACCACAGCATCTCGCGGGTGGATCAGCGCCTCAGGCTCAGGCTGCGCACTTTGCTCAAGGCGGTCAGGCTGCGTGCGGCCGCCGCCCCCGTGAGCGACATCTTTTTGGGCGCGACCGTGGCGCTGGTGCTGTTTGTCGCCGGCTGGCAGAATCTGCATGGCCAGCTCACTTTCAACACCTTCATCGCCTTCACCGCGGCGCTGCTGCTGCTTCTGCAGCCGGTGCGCAACTTGTCCCAGCTCTGGCCCACGGCTTCTGCCGGGATCGCCGCCGCCAACCGCATTTTCGACGCCATCGACGCGCGGCCCAGGATCGTCAATCGCCCGGGCGCCAAACCGCTTGTGCCTGCCGGCGGCGCCGTCAGCTTCCGTGATGTGACCTTTGCCTATCGGGCCGATGGCGGGGAAACGCTGTCGCAGGTGACCCTGGATGTCCCGGCCGGCCAGAAGATCGCGCTGGTGGGGCCATCCGGCGCCGGCAAAAGCACCATCTTCAACCTGCTGCTGCGTTTCTATGACGTGCGGGGCGGCGCCATCGCCATCGACGGACAGGACATCCACGCCGCCACGCTGGAATCGCTGCGGGCGGCCATCGCCGTGGTCACCCAGGAAGCGCTGCTGTTCGACGAAAGCATCGCCTCCAACATCGCGCTGGGCAAACCCGGCGCCTCGCTGGGCGATATCAAGGCCGCCGCCAGGAACGCCGCAGCGCATGATTTCATCACCGCGATGCCCGAAGGCTATGACACCATCGTGGGCGAAGGCGGGTTGAAACTGTCGGGCGGCCAGCGCCAGCGCATCGCCATCGCCCGCGCCATGCTGCGCAACGCCCCCATCCTGCTGCTGGATGAAGCCACCAGCGCGCTGGATTCCGAATCCGAGCGCCAGGTGCAGGAGGCGCTGTCGCGCCTGATGGCTGGGCGCACCACCATCGTGATCGCGCACCGGCTGTCCACCGTGGTGGATGCCGACCGCATCTATGTGCTGGACAAGGGGCGGGTGGCGCAGTCGGGCAGCCATGCCGAACTGATGGCGGCGAACGGCCTTTATGCCAGCCTCTACCGGCACAATTTGGAAGAGCCATGATGGCGACGCGCCCAATAACGCCTTGGGGCCTTCAGGGCTGGCGCCTGTTCACGCGGATGGCCTCTCCCTTCGCGCGGCTGGTGCTGCGCCAGCGCGCCGCCCGCGGCAAGGAGGACTGGACGCGGATGAACGAGCGGCTGGGCGTGGCCGGCGTGGCGCGCCCCGAGGGCCGGCTGGTCTGGGTGCATGGCGCCAGCGTGGGCGAAAGTCTTTCCGCCCTGCCGCTGATCGGGAAATTGCGCGAAGACGCGACTGTCCTGGTCACCAGCGGCACGGTCACCAGCGCCGCCCTTCTGGACCAGCGCCTGCCGGCGGGCGTGCTGCACCAGTTCGTGCCGCTGGACAGCCCTGGGGCGGTGGCGCGCTTTCTGGATCATTGGCGGCCCGATGCCGGCCTGTTCATCGAATCCGATCTCTGGCCCAACCTGATCCTAGGAGCGCACGCGCGCGGCGTGAAGCTGGCGCTGGTCAATGCCCGCATCTCCGCCCGCTCGGCGGAACGCTGGACATGGGCGAAGCGCAGTGTGGCGGCGCTGCTGGCCGCCTTCGACATGGTGCTGGCGCAGGATGAAGACGTCGCGCAGCGCTTCCGCGGCCTTGGCGCGCACAATGTGCAGGTGGTGGGCAGCCTGAAGGCCGACGCCCCGCCACTGGCGGTGGACGAGGAAGCCTTGGCCCAGATGCGCCAGGCGATCGGCGGCCGCCCGGTTCTGCTGGCGGCCCAGACCCATCCCGGCGAAGACGAAACCATATTGCCGGCGCATGATGCGCTGCGCGGGCGGTTCCCCGATCTCCTGACCATCCTGGTGCCGCGCCACACCGAACGCGGAGCCGACCTGGAAATGCTCTGCGGCGCGCGCGCCTTCCGCCGCCGCTCCACCGGCGGCCAGATTTCGGCCCAGACCGCGATCTATATCGCCGACACCATGGGCGAGATGGGCCTGTTCTATCGCCTGTCCGGCTTCTGTTTCCTGGGCGGCACCCTGGTGCCCCTGGGCGGGCACAATGTGCTGGAGCCGGCCAAACTTCACTGCGCGGTGCTGGCGGGGCCCCACATCGCCAGCGCCCGGGACGCCTATGAGGCGATCTTCGCGGCGCAGGGTTTTGGCCTGGTCACCAGCAGCGCCGACATCGCGCGGGAAGCGGCGAAGCTGTTGTCCGATGCCGAACTGGCGAAAGCCGCGGGCGATGCGGCGGCGCGTGGCGCCACCCGGCTGTCGGGCGCGGTAGGCCGCACGGCCGATGCGCTCAAGGTCCTGCTCGATGCGCGCGCCTGATTTCTGGCAAAAAAAAAGCTTCTGGCAAAAAGGCGGCGCGCTCGCCGCACTTCTGTCGCCGCTGGGCACGCTTTATGGCATGAGCGTCGCCTTCAAGGCACGCAGCGCCAAGCCTTTCGACCCCGGGCTGCCGGTGATCTGCGTCGGCAATCTGACGGCGGGCGGCAACGGCAAGACCCCCCTCGCCATTGCCATTGCCGAGATGCTGCGCGCACGCCGCCACACGCCTTATTTCCTCACCCGCGGCTATGGCGGCAGCGAACGCGGGCCGGCGCTGGCCTCGCGCGGCCACAGCGCCGCGATGATGGGCGACGAAGCCCTGCTCTTGGCGCGCACCGCGCCCACCATCGTGGCGCGCGACCGCGCCGCCGGCGCCAGGCTGGCGCGGGCGAAAGGCGCCAGCGTCCTGGTGATGGATGACGGCCACCAGAATTTCAGCTTGCGCAAAACCCTGTCGCTGGTGGTGGTGGATGCGGAGACCGGCTTCGGCAACGGCCATCAGATTCCGGCGGGACCCTTGCGGGAGCCGGTGGTCCAGGGCCTGGCGCGCGCCGATGCGGTGATCGTCGTCGGCGACGGTTCGCCGGACCTCCGGGGTTATTCGGGCCTGGTGCTGCGCGCCCGTCTCAAAGCCGAGGGCGCGGCCTTTGCGGGCCAGGATGTGTTCGCTTTCGCCGGCATCGGGCGCCCGGAGAAATTCACCGCCTCCCTGGAAGACAGCGGCGCGCATATCACCGGCAGCTGTTTCTTCGACGATCATCACCCTTACGCGGAAGACGAGATCAACCAGCTCAAGATGATCGCCGGCGCCGCGATGCTGGTGACCACGGAAAAGGATTTCGTTCGCCTCACCATCCAGCAGCGCGAAGGCATAAGGGTGTTGAAAGTCGCCGCCCTCTTCGATGACAGGGCGGCAATGGAAGGCTTGCTTGACAGGACCCTGGTGTCGTGATTTCGAAGTTCGCACCATGACTGATATCAGGCCCCGAGCGAACTTCGAAATCAGAACGACACCAGGAATCAATGAACCGCCGGTGTCCTTTGATTGCGAAATTCGCCCAACACGCGATATGAGGATCATGCGAATTTCGCAATCGGACATCGCCGCCCTGCGGTTTAGCGCCAGACAATGAGTGAAGCCCTTTCCCGTCCCGGCGCCGGCCTGTCTTTGGGCGACAGGCTGCGCTATGGCGCGGAGGCTGCGGTCTTCTTCGCCTTCATGGCGCTGTTCCGGGTGATCGGGCTTTCGGCCGCCTCGCGCCTGGGCGGCTTCATCGGCCGTAACATTTTCTGCTGGTTGCCGCCGGACAAGGTCGCGCGCGCCAATCTTGCGCGCGCCTTCCCGGAAAAACCATTGGCCGAACGGGACGCCATCCGCCGCACCATGTGGGACAATCTCGGCCGCGTGGTTGGTGAATATCCGCATCTCGACGCCTTCTCGCCCAAGGGCGAAGACCCGCGCGTCACCTACAGCCTGCCGGCCGGCATGACGGTGGAAGACCTCAAGCATCGGCCGGTGATGTTCCTCTCCGGCCATCTGGGCAACTGGGAAGTGATGCCGATCCTGGCGGCGCAGGTGGGGCTGGACGGCGCCGCGGTAGTACGGCCGCCCAACAATCCCTTCGTCGCGGACTGGGTGGCGCGCCAGCGCGCCATCAACGGCCCCTCCACCATGATCGCCAAGCACAATGCGGCGCGCGGAATGCTGGCGCAGCTGCGCGCCGGCAAGATGCTCTGCATGCTGATGGACCAGAAACTGCGCGAAGGCATCGCGGTGCCCTTTTTCGGCCATGACGCCATGACCACGCCAGCACCCGCGGCGCTTGCGCTCAAGACCGGGGCGCGTATCGTGCTGGCCGCCAATCGCCGCCTGCCCGGGCCGCGCTTCCATGTCACCGTTTACGAGCCGCCCGCCTTCGCGCCCAGCGGTGACGATGCACAAGACACCAAAGCTCTCACCGCCGCCTTCACCGCTGGAATCGAGGAGATCGTGCGCGCCGATCCCGGCCAGTGGCTGTGGATTCACAATCGCTGGCCCACGGCGCGCGACGCCGAACTGATGCGGGACAATGCATGAGCGTGCGCGAGCAGATATTGGGCAAGCTGTTCTTCGGCCGCGATCCGCTAAGGGACTTTCCCAAGGACCGTTTTGCCAGCGACCTTCAGGGCTGGCATTCCGACCATCCCTATCTCGCACGCGCGATCGGCGCGGTGCGCCCCGCCATCGTGGTCGAGGTGGGCGTGTGGAAAGGCGCCTCGGTGGTCACCATGGCCAGGGAGATCCAGCGCCTCAAGCTGGACGCGGTGGTGATCGCCATCGACACCTGGCTGGGCTCCAGCGAACATTATCTGTGGGAGAAGTTCATTCCCGACCTGGATTTCGAGTTCGGCTATCCCCGCCTCTATCACAAGTTCGCCGCCAATGTCTGCAAGGAAGGTCTTGCGGAACAGGTGGTGCCGCTGGCGCTGGATTCCATCAACGCCTTCCAGCTGCTGAAAGAGCGCGGCATCTGCCCCGACGTGCTGCATATCGACGCTGGCCATGATTATCTGTCGGTGACGGCGGACCTCAAGGCCTGGTGGCCGCAGCTGAGGGATGGCGGCGTGTTGATTGGCGATGATTATTTCAAAAAGCCGCTTGTGGGCCAGGGCAAATGGCCACAAGTGCGCCAGGCCTTTGACGAATTCTTCGCCGCCGCGCCGCGCACCACATTCGAAAGCGGCGACGGCAAGTGTTATGTGGGAAAGCCGTCTGATGGCCCTCATGCTTCGACGGGCTCAGCATGAGGAATTCTCCAAGTCCTCACCCTAGTTGCACGATACCGTCGCCGGCACTGTCGAAGGTGAGGCGGCTCAAAGCGGATCCGGCTTGGGTTTGCGGGCAGAAAGCGACGGATCCAGCCGCACCTCGAACCAGTTCATCGCCCAGTGCAGATGCGGACCGGTGGCGCGTCCCGTCGCGCCGATCAGTCCGATGCGCTGGCCGCGTTTGACCGCCTCACCCGGCTTCACCAGCCTTTTGCTCTGATGCAGATAGGAGGTGGACACCCCCTGGCCGTGATCGATCAGGGTGAAGCCGCCATCCAGATAATAATCGTCGGAAATGCTCACCATCCCGTCGGCGGGCGCATGGATCGGCGTGCCCACGGGCGCCGCCATGTCCACGCCATAATGCGGCGACATCGCCACGCCGTTGTCGATGCGCTGGCTGCCGAACACCCCGCTTTCGATGCCGGGCGCCGGCCAGTCGAAGCCGGCCAGAAAATCCGTGCCCGGAGTATCGTTCAGCCGCGCCAGATAGATGGTCTCCGCCTCATGGGCGATGCGGGCCTCGACCTCCGGCGGCGGCGTCACCGTCTTCTGCGGCAGGCCATTGACCCGCTGGACTTCATATTGCCGCGCGGTCGGCGTGAAAGAGCGGCTGTCGCCGCCGCCATCGGGATAGCGCACCGTCACCAGCGAGGCTTTGGTCTGGTCGGGACCGAAGCCGAAAGCGAAACGCCCATCCGCGGTCACGCGCAACGGCCGTCCATCCAGCGCCACCAGGGAACCGGGCGGGGCGCTGCCCAGGGCCAGGCTGCCTTGCGTCAGCGCGCCCGTCACCGAAAAGCGCACCGGCTTGTCATCCGCCCAGGCGGGAGAAGCCGCCAGCGACAGCGCCGCCCCGACAAAGACGCGGCGGCGCATCATGCTATCTGGGAACAAGGCCCTTTTCCTGCGCCCGCGCCGTGGCGATCGCCGGGCTGGCATAGGCCTCCTGCAGGTCCACGCTCCAGTAGCGCAGCGCATCCAGCGGAATATGGGCGCCGGTCACCGCGCACGCGACATAGGTTCCGGACACGACGATTTCATATTCGCCGTCGAGATAGTGAAGCCTGGCCTCACCCTTGTCGCGTTCCATCACATTCATGGGGCTTACTTTATCCGGTCTGGTGTCAGAAAAGCGAGCCCTGATCGGTACCCTGTTTCTTTTTGGCGTGCTTTCCGCCGCCCTCACCCGCCACCGCCTTTGCCTCGCCATCGGCGAAAGTAAGCGTCAGGCTTTCCCCGTTTTTTACCACCCCGGCACGGCGGCGCACGGTTCCATCCTCGCCGCGCACCAGCGCAAAGCCGCGCTCCAGCACGGCGCGATAGGAAATCCCGTCCAGCACCCGCGCCAGGCCATCCAGATGCCGCCGCGCCTCGCCCAGCCGCGCACGCTCGGCCCGCTCGGCCCGCTTGGCCAGCGCACCGACGCGCTCGGCGGCCACCGCCATGCGGTCGCGGAGAATACGGTCGCGCAACTGCGCACCGGCGCGGTTGAAGCGCACCTCGTGGATCTGGAGATTGCGGCGAAGCGCGTGCTGCAGTTTGTCCGACGCCACATCCAGCCGTTGGCGCGGGGTGGCGAACAGGCTTTCCGGGCGCGGCAGCACGCGCACCAATTGCGCCAGATGGCGGCGGCGATCCTCCATCGCCTTGCTGAAACAGCGCACAAAGCGCCGCTCGAAATCCAGGATCTGCGCCAGCAGCTCGGCGCGCACCGGCACCGCCAGTTCCGCCGCCGCGGTGGGCGTGGGGGCGCGCATGTCGGCGGCGAAATCGATCAGGGTGGTGTCGGTTTCATGCCCCACCGCGGAAATCAGCGGGATGCGGCTTGCCGCCGCCGCACGAACCACCACTTCCTCATTGAAAGCCATCAGGTCTTCGACCGAGCCGCCGCCACGCGCCACAATGATCAGGTCGGGCCGCGGCAAATGCTTGCCGTCGAATGCATTGAAGCCGGCGATGGCGGCGGCGACTTCGGCCGCCGCCTTCTCACCCTGCACCGCCACCGGCCAAAGCAGGACGCGGCGCGGGAAGCGGGCGTCCAGCCGGTGCATGATGTCGCGGATCACAGCACCTGTGGGCGACGTCACCACCCCGATCACGTCGGGCAGGAAGGGCAGCTTCTTCTTGCGCGCCGCATCGAACAGGCCCTCGGCGGCAAGCTTCCGGCGCCGCTCTTCCAGCAGCAGCATCAGCGCGCCGAGCCCCGCCAGCTCGACCTGTTCGACAATGATCTGGTAGCGCGAGGTGCCGGCATAGGTGGAAAGCTTGCCGGTCAGGATCACTTCCATTCCGGCCTCGGGCTTGACCTTCAGCCGCGGCACGCTGCCCCGCCAGATCACGGCATTCAGCACCGCCTTGTCGTCCTTGAGGTCGAAATAGACATGGCCGCTGGAATGGAATTTCAGGCCCGAAATCTCGCCCCTCACCCGCACAAAGGCGAACTGGTCCTCGACCGTCCGCTTCAGGGCGGCGGACAATTCTGTGACCGAAAATTCGGGCAGGTTGGAAAAGGCTGTATCGCTCATGGCGTCATGATACAGGGTGGCGGCGAAAAGCCCATGAAAAGAGGGGTGCGGTGAAGATTCTGCTGGTGGGTTCCGGAGGGCGCGAACATGCGCTGGCCTGGGCGCTGTCGAAAAGCCCACTGCTGACAAAGCTCTATTGCGCACCCGGCAATGCGGGAATAGCCCAGCTGGCGGAATGCGTGCCGATCCCGGCCACGGACTTCCCGGCGCTGGTGAAATTCGCCACCGAGGCCCGCATCGATTTCGCGGTGATTGCCGCCGACGCCCAGCTGGTGGGCGGGTTATGGGACGTGATGGAAGACGCCGGTATCCGCGCCCTGGGCCCGTCGAAGGCGGCCGCGGTGCTGGAAGGCTCCAAGGGCTTTGTCAAAGACCTGTGCCGGGAGGCAGATATTCCCACCGCCGCCTATCAGCGTTTCACCGCGCCCAACCCGGCCAAAACCTATGCTGAAAGCCTGGGCTACCCCGTGGTGATCAAGGCCAACGGCCTGGCCGCCGGCAAGGGCGTGATCATTGCCGCCAGCAAGGGCGAAAGCGATCACGCCATCGACTTCATGCTTGAAGGCGGCTTTGGCGAAAGCGGCGCGGCAATCGTGGTGGAAGAATTCATGGAAGGCGAGGAAGCGAGCTTCTTCGCGCTCAGCGATGGCGTCCATGTCGTGCCGCTGGCCGGCGCCCAGGATCACAAGCGCGTGGGCGATGGCGATACTGGCCCCAACACCGGCGGCATGGGTGCCTATTCGCCGGCGCCGGTTCTGCCGCCGGGGCTCGAACAGGTGGCGATGGAGACATTCATCAGGCCCACCGTCGCAGCACTTGCCACGCGCGGCATGCCCTATATGGGGGTGCTTTATCTGGGCCTGATGATCACCCGGAACGGTCCCAGGCTGGTCGAGTATAATTGCCGCTTCGGCGATCCCGAATGCCAGGTGCTGATGCCGCGGCTGAAGAGCGACCTGCTCGCCGCGCTTCTGGCTGCGCGCGACGGCAAGCTTCAACCGCTGGAATGGCGCGACGAGGCGGCCCTGACCGTGGTCATGGCGTCCAAGGGCTATCCCGGCAGCTATGACAAGGGCCATGTCATCACCGGCCTGGACGAGGCGGTGAAAATGCCCGGTATCACCCTGTTCCATGCCGGCACGGAAAAGCGGGGCAACGACATCGCCGCGGTTGGCGGACGGGTGCTAAATGTCACCGCTTTGGGCAAGGATGTGGCTGAAGCCCAGGCCCGGGCCTATGCGGCGGTGGCAAAAATCCACTGGCAGGGCGCTTTTTACCGGCACGACATTGGATGGCGCGCGCTCAAGCGTTAGACGCTTTCGCACCGCCGATGCGCGCATCCGCGCGCGGGGGTGGCGCGCGCTGAACCGCCGACCATTGACACTGCCTCCGCCAGTTGGCAACCAATCCCCATGCTTCTGTTGGCGGGCTTTCTTTCCATCCTGGCGGGTCTTGCGGCGCTTGTGGTCGACCGGCCATTGGCGCATTTCATCTATGACCAAATCGACGCCAAAACCCACAAGACGCTCGATGGCATCACCCACTATGCCAAGGCCGGCCATTGGCTGGCGGCGGCGATCCTGGCGCTGATCGTGGCGGCGGGCATGCGCCATTTCGGCGTGCTGTCCAATGACGCCACCCAGCTGATCAACTATTCCCTGGCCTTCATCGCCAGCCTCACCATGGGCAGCGCGGTTCTGCATGTGATCAAGCTGGTCCTGGGGCGCAGGCGCCCGCGCGACGACATGGAGATGGGGCTCTATGGCTTCATCCCGCTGGCCTTCAATCCCGCCTACAATTCCTTTCCATCCGGCCATGCGCTGACCATCTGCTGCGTGGCGGTGATCTTCACCTGCGTATGGCCGTTATGGTGGCCCGTGTGGTTTTCCATCGCCGCCTTGCTGGCGGTGACGCGCGCGCTTTTGACCGCGCATTTCCTCAGTGATGTCCTGATCGGCGCCGGCATTGGCCTGATCGCGGCACGCGAAGTGCTGCAGCTGGGCTTTCCGGGCTTCTCACCGGCCTGGTTTTAGCTTCAAGGCTTATTGTCATGCCCGTGCCCGGTCCGCGCGAAGCGCGACCGGAGTATCAAGATAAAGTTGGATTCCCGCGTACGCGGGAATGACAAAAATCAAGACCGCCGCGCCCGGAAGAATTCTTTCAGAATCTCGCCCGCTTCCGGCGCATGCGGCTCGGTCTGTTCCACCACCGGACGATGATGGCAGGTGGGCTGCTCGAAAAAGCGCGTGCCATGCAGCACCGCCCCGCCCTTGGGATCGCAGGCCGCGAATACCACGCGCCCGACCCGCGCCATGGCGATGGCGCCCGCGCACATCGCACAGGGCTCCAGGCTCACATAGAGCGTGGTGCCCAACAGCCGTTCATTGCCGAGCGACCTTGCCGCCGCCCGCACCACCAGCATCTCGGCATGGGCGGTGGGATCCTTGAGCTCCAGAATGCGGTTGCCGTCGCGGGCCAACAGCGCACCGTCGGCTGAAAGCAGAACCGCGCCCACCGGCACTTCGCCCCTGGCGGCGGCCGATTTCGCTTCTTCCAGCGCCAATGCTATGGCTTCGGCATCAGTCATCGGTTCAGGAGTTAGCATTGCCGCCCGGTCAAAAGCCAGAAGGGCAAAAGCCTGAAGGCGAGCGCATTGCACCCCGCGCGAGACCGGAGGGCGAGCGCATCGCCAAAGTCATCGCCCGCGCCGGGATCTGCTCCCGGCGGGACGCCGAAAAGCTGATCCTGGAAGGCCGGGTGAAGCTGGACGGCGTGCTGGTCACCTCGCCCGCCATCAACGTCACCGAGAACAATATCGTCCAGGTGGACGAGAAGCCGCTGGCCCAGCCCGAAGCCGCGCGGATGTGGCGCTACCACAAGCCCTCCGGCCTGGTCACCACCCACAAGGACGAAAAGGGCCGTCCCACCGTCTTCGGCAATATTCCCAAGCATCTGGGCCGCGTGGTGTCGGTGGGCCGGCTGGACTTCAATTCCGAAGGGCTGCTGCTGCTCACCAATGACGGCGACATCGCCCGGCGGATGGAAATCCCCGCTTCCAGCTGGACGCGGATCTATCGCGTCCGGCTGTTCGGCAAGGTGACGCAGGCCGATCTCGACCGGCTTGCCACCGGCATCACCATCGACGGGGTGAAATACGGCCCCATCGTCGCCGATCTGGAGCGCAGCAAGGGCATGTACAGCTGGGCCACGGTCAAGCTGAAGGAGGGCAAGAACCGCGAGGTCAAACGGGTGATGGAGCGGCTGGGCCTGAAGGTGGCGCGGCTGATCCGCACGGCTTACGGCCCCTTCCAGCTCGGCCAGCTCGCCGAGGGCCAGGTCGAGGAAATCCCTGCCCGTTTGTGGCGGGAAAAGCTGGGAATCGGCCGCAAAAAACGGGCTGACCGGCAGGACTGAAAACTGCTAGAAGCCCCCTCGTCAAAACGGGAGCAGGCCTGATGGGCAGCATGAAGGAAAAGCGCAAGAATCAGGTCCAGCCGCCCTTCGCCGCGGAGACCAAGGATGTCCGTTTTGCCGGCACTTTCGAGGTGCTGGTGCCGGTGCCGGAGCGCAACAAGCCGCAGCGGGTGCCGCTGCAGTTCCCCACCCTGTCCGCCGCCGAGAACTGGATCCACAGCCCCGAAGGCAAGGACATGATCGCCGACATCCTGGAAGAGGCCGGGAAGAACTGAGGCACGGCGCACGCCAAGGCGGGGCCGGGGTACCGCGGGAACCCTCTTTCCTGTAACTTTTTGCGGGCGCGCGCGAACCTTTATCTTACGGAGCCGTGTTTGATCGCCCATGAGGCGCAATACCGGGACTGGATGCTGGCCGCCCTGATGGGCGATGCCGGCGCCTACCGGATGCTGCTGCAGGGCCTGACCCGGCACTTGAGGAGTTATTACGCGCGCCGCCTGGATGCGGCCGCGGCCGAGGATGCGGTGCAGGAGACCTTGATTGCCATTCACACGCGGCGCGCGACCTATGACCCGGCGCTTCCCTTCACCGCCTGGGTCTATGGCATCGCGCGCTACAAGCTGATCGACGAATATCGCCGCCACAAGCGCCGCGCCACCGTGCCCCTGGACGAAGCCGGCGACCTGTTCGGCCATGACGAGGCGCAAGAGGCCATCGCCCGGCGCGATGTCGCCAAGCTGCTCGACAGGCTGCCTCCGGCCAAGCGCCAGCTGGTCAAGGACATCAAGCTGGATGGCGTCTCGGTGGCCGAGGCCGCCAGGCGCACCGGCATGTCGGAATCCTCGGTGAAGGTGACGGTCCATCGCGCCTTGAAATCCCTGGGCGAGGACTTGCTCGCCAAAGATCTGCACGACGGGGAGGACCGCAATGCGGACCGATGACCTGATCGCCGATCTGTCCGGGCGTCTGGAGCCGGTCGCGCCTGGCGCGCTCACGCGCATGCTGGGTCTGGCTGTCCTGCTGGGACTTGCCGGTTCGGCGCTCCTGATGCTGTCCACCCTGGGCATGCGCCACGACCTTGCCCGCGCGATCACAAGCTTCGGCATGTGGACCAAGCTGGCCTATACCTTCGCCATCGCGGTGTTCGGCTTCTGGCTTGTGCAGCGGGCGGGCCGCCCGGGCGCGGACATGGCCCGGCCCGCCCGGATTCTGGTCCTGCCGGTGCTGGTCATCGCGCTTCTGGCGGTGGCGCAGCTCACCACGCCGGGCGCCGATGTGCGCGGCCTGGTCCTGGGCCATTCCAGCCGGGTCTGCGCCTTCCTGGTGATCTTGACCGCGCTTCCCACCCTGGCCGCCACCTTCTGGGCGCTGAGGCGCATGGCGCCCACCCGCCTGACCCTGGCGGGGGTGGGCGCCGGGCTGTTCGCGGGCGCCGCCGGGGCCTTTGTTTACTCTTTCCACTGCACCGAAGGTTCCGCGCCCTTCATCGGCATCTGGTACAGCCTGGGCATCGTGTTAACCGCTGGAATCGGCGGGCTTCTGGGCCGCAGCCTGCTGCGCTGGTAAGCGGTTATTCACTTTTCCGACGTTAACTTTCCCTTCCGAATCACGCGGGAGATCAGGAATGCGCAAACCCCTCATCCTTGCCCTGGCGGCACTGGCGCTGGCGGCCGGTTCGGCCTCGGCCGACCCCCTGCAGGATGGCGCCCGTTACTTCCAGCACGCCGACTATAACCATGCGCTGGCCTCCTGGCGTCCACTCGCGGTCCAGGGCAATCCGATTGCCCAGAACAATCTCGGCATCATGTATCTGGACGGCAAGGGCGTGCCGCAGAACACCTCCGAGGCTGTGCGCTATCTGTCGCTTTCGGCTGCGGCCGGCTCC
>DATAWO010000046.1:0-15715 GCA_036267165.1 Rhizomicrobium sp.
AGTATCTTGGGCAGAGGCCGGCGGGCCTGAGGCGCAGCGATACTGTCTGTGGGATCGTCGTGGCGGAACCCCTCGGCATAGAGAAAGCCATAAAACTGGCGCAGCGCCGATAATTTGCGCGCCTGGGTCGAGGCCGCCATGCCTGCGGTGGAAAGGCCGCTCAGAAATGCGCGAACCTGCTCGCGGCTGGCTTTGGCAGGATCGGCCCCTTTCGAACCGAGATGCCCGGCGAAATCCACCAGGTCGCGGCGATAGGCGGCAAGCGTGTTGAGACCGGCGCCGCGCTCGGCGCTCATCATGTCCAGAAAAGCTTCGATCAGATGCGCGCCTTGTTTGATAGCGCCCCTTGGGCGCGGGGATTTGATGGCGTCCTTCGGGCGTGGGGCGGGTTGGCGAGTCATCGGTTAGCTTTTACCATGGCCTCTGGTGTATCGGGATTCCCATGTCGGCTGAGAAAGAATCTCTGAGCAAAACCGTGGCGCTGGTGGGCATGATGGGGGCGGGCAAGACCTCCATCGGCAAGCGGCTGGCCACGCGGCTGGAGGTCGGTTTCTGTGATGCCGACCATGAGATCGAGGCCGCGGCCGGCATGACCGTGGCCGAAATCTTCGCCAAATATGGCGAGCCCGAATTCCGCCGGCTGGAGCGCTGCGTGATCGCGCGGCTTCTGGGCGAGACGCCGCATGTGCTGGCCACCGGCGGCGGCGCCTATATGGACGAAAGCACCCGCGACGCCATGCGCCTACGCGCCTTCACCATCTGGCTGAAGGCGCCCATCGATATCCTGCTGGGACGGGTCCGCAAGCGCCAGGAACATGACCAGTCGCGCCCGCTGCTCAACAATGACGACATGCGTGGCACCTTGGAACGGCTGCTGACCGCGCGTGAACCGCTCTATGCCAAGGCCGACATGACCCTGGAATCCGCCGACGAGCCTCATGCGGTGCAACTGGACAAGATCGTTGCCGCGCTCAAGGCACATGGGCTATGCGAATGCCCATGAGCGAGACCATCACCGTCGGCCTTGGCGAGCGGGCCCCGGCCTCAAGTAGCGAAGCGGTAGGCCGAAATTACGATATCCATGTCGGTGGCGGCCTGCTGGCGCGCGCCGGCGAATTGCTGAAGCCTTTGATCTCTGGAGGTGGGGCGAAGGGCGTGGTGCCGGTGGTGACCGACAGCCATGTGGCGGAACTGCACCTGCCCCGGCTGCTGGATCTATTGCGCAAGGCCGGCATCGACGCCCGCGCCATTGTGATGCCTCCGGGCGAAGTGAGCAAAAGCTTCGCCGGGCTGGAGAAGCTGTCCGGCGCGCTGCTGGATCTGGAAATCGACCGCAAGGGTCTGATCATCGCGCTGGGCGGCGGGGTGATCGGCGATCTCACCGGTTTCGCCGCCGGCGTGCTCAAGCGCGGCGTGGCCTTCGCCCAAATTCCCACCACCCTGCTCGCCCAGGTGGATTCCTCGGTCGGTGGCAAGACCGCGATCAACGCCCCCCAGGGCAAGAATCTGATCGGCCTGTTCCATCAGCCGCGCATGGTCATCGCCGACACGGCGCTGCTTTCCACCCTGCCCCGCCGCGAATTGCTGGCCGGATATGCCGAGGTGGTCAAGTATGGCGCGCTGGGGGACGCAGGCTTCTTCGAATGGCTGGAAGCCAATGCCGCCAAGGCGCTGGCCGGCGAAGACCGTGCGATCGTCAAGGCGGTCGCCCATTCCTGCCGCATGAAGGCCGATGTCGTGGCGCGCGACGAGCGCGAAACCGGCGACCGCGCGCTGCTCAATCTGGGCCACACCTTCGGCCATGCGCTGGAAGCGGCCACCGGATTTTCCGACCGGCTGGTTCACGGCGAAGGTGTCGCCATCGGCATGGCGCTGGCCTTCCAGCTTTCGGTCAGGCTGGGCCTGTGCCCCGGCCAGGACGCCGAGCGATTCGTCCGCCACCTCCGGGCGGTGGGCCTGCCGGCGGCGATTTCCGACATTGGCGGCGCGCGCCCGGGCGCGGTGGAACTGATCCGCCACATGGCCCATGACAAGAAAGTGACCGACGGCAAGCTGACCTTCATCCTGCTGCGCGGATTGGGCCGGGCTTTTGTCACAAGCGACGTGCCGCTGGACGCGGTCAGGGATGTTCTGAGCGCGTAAAAAGCAGGTATGCTCTGCGCCCTTTTGCGAGGCGCCAAAGCCATGCTGATCACTACCCTCATCGCCGTCGCCATATTGCTGGCGATGTCGGCGTTTTTCTCAGGCTCCGAGACGGCGCTCACCGCGGTGTCGCGTGGCCGCATGCACCAGCTGGAGAAGGACGGCTCCCGCGCCGCGGGCTGCGTCAACCGCCTGGTGGAGAATCGCGAACGGCTGATCGGCGCGCTGCTGTTGGGCAACACCTTCATCAACATCCTGGCCTCGTCCCTGATGACCGCGGCGCTGCAGGCGCAGCTGGGCCGTCGCGCCGTCGCCATCACCACCGCCCTCATGACCGTGGTGATCCTGGTTTTCGCCGAAGTGATGCCCAAGACCCTGGCGATCGCCCGCACCGACCGCTTCGCCCTGTTCGTGGCGCGGCCGCTGCGGCTGATGGTAAGCATTCTCGCACCCATCGTGGCGGCGGTGCAGTGGCTGGTGTGGCGGGTGCTGTCGATGTTCGGAGTGGGCGCGGATGAAGAACCGGGCGCCGAGGAGGCGCATGACGATATCCGCGGCTCGGTCGAGCTGCACCACCGCGAAGGCAATGTCGAGCGCGAGCATCGCGACATGATCGGCGGCATTCTGGATCTGCGCGAACTCAAGGTGGGCGACGTGATGCTTCACCGCACCAACATGGAGAGCCAGGATGCCGACCTGCCGAAACGCGAGCTGCTGAATGCGGTGATCGCATCGCATCACAGCCGCGTGCCGCTGTGGCGGGGCGAGCCCGAAAACATTGTCGGCGTCCTGTCCACCAAGCACCTCGCCCAGGCGCTGGTGGAGCACAAGGGCGATCTGGATGCGATCGACATGGTGGCGCTGGCCGCGCCGGCCTGGTTCGTGCCAGACACCACCACCCTGGAGGAGCAGCTCAGCTCCTTTCGCGAGCACAAGAGCCATTTCGCCCTGGTGGTGGACGAATATGGCACGTTGCAGGGCCTGGTGACGCTCGAAGACATATTGCAGGAGATTTTCGGCGACATTCCCGACGAGCATGCGGTGGAGACGCGGCCCGACGTGCGCCGCCGTCCCGACGGCTCATACCTGGTGGACGGCACGGTGCCGGTGCGCGACCTGAACCGCGAACTGGACTGGAATCTGCCGGAAGAAGACGCCACCACCATCGCCGGCCTGGTGATCGCCCAGTCGGGCACCATTCCGGAAGCGGGCCAGCGCTTCGCCTTCTTCGGTTACACGTTTGAAATCCTGCGCCGTCAGCGCAACCAGATCACGGCGATCCGGATCGTGCCGCCGAAAAGCGCGGCGGCGATATCCTCCGGTGTGCCGCTCCCGACCGCGAGCCAGCCGGTCAGATAGAGGCTTTTTCGGCCTCGGCCGGCGTGAGCGCGGCCAGCGAAAGGGCATGCACGGGGCCCTTCAGCTCGCCGGCAAGCGTGGCATAGACGCGGCGCTGGCGCTCCACCCGGCTTGCGCCTTCAAACGCCGCCGACACGATCCGGACATGGAAATGGGTTTCGCCCCGGCTGCCGTCGGCGCGCGCAGCGCCGGCATGGCTGGCATGGCGCGCGCTCTCGTCCACCACAACCAGCGCGACAGGCGCGAAAGCGGCCGTCAGTTTCTCCCGGATGGTGTCTGCGACTTGCATGTCCCGAACTCTGGCGTGCCCCGGCCTCAAGCAGCGAAGCGATAGGCCAGGGATAAAGTCAAGCGATACCTTTTCTTGTTTTTTACGCTTTCGATCCCATACTCGGGCCATGGTTCAGCAGCGCGCCTCCCGGTTCAAAAGCGACATCCGGATCAAGCCGGAAAAGGCGAAGGTGCGCGTGCCGGAAACCCAGCTGTGCGAAGCGCCGGACTGTATCGGCCCCGGCAATTGCCGCGTGCCCAAATCGCCCAAGAACCTGAATGAATATTTCTGGTACTGCGCCGCCCATGCCCGCGCCCACAATGAGTCCTGGGACTTTTTCAAGGGCATGGATGACGGCGACATCCAGCGGTTCCGCGAAGAGGCGCTGACCGGCCACCGTCCCACCTGGCCCTTGGGCAAGCGCGCGGCCAAGGCGCGGATGGGCCAGGCTTCCCTGAATAATGTCCATGACAGCCATGCGATGTTTGCAGAGGATGGCGATGCCGCCACCGTGCGGCGTCCGGAGCGGCATTTGACCCGGCTGCAGATCATGGCCATGGACACGCTGCAGCTGGCGCACAACGCCACCTTGATCGAGATCAAGGCGCGGTATAAGGAACTTGTGAAGCGTTTTCATCCCGACGCGAATGGTGGCGACCGGGGCGCGGAAGAACGGCTGAAGCAGGTCATCAAGGCCTATGGCGTGTTGCGCGCCTCCGGGCTGCTAACCTGAAACGGGCGTGGCCGCGCCCGCGCTGATTTCGCGGACGGTCTCTTTCCGGATCAGACCATGAGCACCCATACCGAAACCCTGGAACCCACGCTCGTCCCCGACACCACGGTGGATGCGGCGTCCGTCTTCGGCATCAAGACCAAGATGAAGGTCCCGGCCTTCAAGACGGCGAACGAGCATGTGCCGGAGATCGATTCCGCCTACCGTTTCGACCGCGATACCACGCTGGCGCTCCTGGCCGGGTTCGCCCACAACCGCCGCGTCATGGTCCAGGGCTATCACGGCACCGGCAAATCCACCCATATCGAACAGGTGGCGGCGCGGCTGAACTGGCCCTGCATCCGCATCAACCTGGACAGCCATATCAGCCGCATCGACCTGATCGGCAAGGACGCGATCGTGCTGCGTGACGGGCTGCAAGTGACGGAATTCCGCGAAGGGTTGCTGCCCTGGGCGCTGCAAAGACCCGTGGCCCTGGTGTTCGACGAATATGACGCCGGCCGTCCCGACGTGATGTTCGTGATCCAGCGCGTGCTGGAAGTGTCCGGCCGGCTGACCCTGCTCGACCAGAACAAGGTGATCCATCCCCATCCCGCCTTCCGGCTGTTTTCCACCACCAACACCATCGGCCTGGGCGACACCACCGGCCTCTATCACGGCACCCAGCAGATCAATCAGGGCCAGATGGATCGCTGGAGCATCGTCACCACGTTGAACTATCTCACGCATGACGCGGAGGAAGAGATCGTGCTGGCCAAGGCGCCGCACTACAACAATGCCGAGGGCAAGAAGACCATCTCCGCCATGGTGCGGCTGGCCGACATGACCCGCAATGCTTTCGTGGCGGGTGATCTTTCCACCGTGATGAGCCCGCGCACCGTGATCACCTGGGCGCAGAATGCGGAGATCTTCGGCGATATCGGCTTTGCCTTCCGCCTCACCTTCCTGAACAAATGCGACGAGCTGGAACGCGCTTCGGTGGCGGAATTCTATCAGCGCTGCTTCGGCGAGGAACTGCCGGAGAGCGCGGCGAAAGTGCTGGTGGCTTGAATTTAGATGTCATGGCCCACCGGAGTGTCGGCCATCCAGTTGGGACCGACATGAAACTGGCAGTCCTGGCGTTGGCGTCATCTGGGTGGCCCGCATTTGCGGGCCATGACGATTGGGAACAAAGTGGCCAAACCTGAATCCCCCTCCGAACCCTTCAAGCGCGCCGTCACCGTCGCGGTGCGTTCGCTGGCGGCCGAGCCGGAGCTGGAAGTCAATTTCTCCAGCGAGCCGCCATCATTGAAAGGTCTGAAGGCGCGCCTGCCTTCGCCGCACCGCAATCTGTCGGCGCATGACATCGCCCTGGTGCGCGGCACCGGCGACGCCTATGCCCTGCGCAAGGCCTATCATGACGACAAGATCAACAATCAGTTCCGGCCCGCCTCGCCGGAAGGCGCCGCCGTGTTCGAAGCCGCTGAACAGGCGCGGGTGGAAGCCATTGGTTCGCTGGCGATGAAGGGCGTCGCCGCCAATCTGACCGCGGGGCTGGAACAGCGCCTCCTGGGCCGCGGGTTGGGCAAGGCGCGGGTGAAGGACGAAGCTCCGCTGGCCGATGTGCTGGGCCTCTTGGTGCGCGAGAAGCTGACGGGCGAAAAACCGCCGGCCTCCGTCGCCGCCGCGGTGGATCTGTGGCGGCCGGTAATCGAAGCCAAGGCCGGCGCCGACCTCGACAGGCTGGCCGGCGCCCTGCGCGACCAGAAGGCGTACGCGCGCCTGACCCGCACCTTGCTGAACCATCTGGCGCTGGGCGATCAGAGCGATGACCAGTCCCCGGACGAAAATGCCGAAGGCGAAAATCCGGAAGGCGAAAATGACGAGGGCGAGGACCAGGACGCCCAGCAGGAAGGCGAAAGCGCCGCCACTGAATCCGCCGCCGACGCCGAAGACGGCGAAGAGGTGGAAAGCGATTCCGTCTCCGAGCCCTCGGACGAGCTGAGCGATGCGATCGAGCCGGATGAGGGCGCCAAGCCCAACCGCCATGAAGCGCCTTTCGCCCATCAGAATGAATGGGGCTACAAGGTCTTCACCACCGAGTTCGACGAAGAGATCGCGGCCGGTGACCTCTGCGAGGCCGAGGAACTGGCGCGGCTGCGCAGCTTCCTGGACCAGCAGCTTTCTTCCCTGCAAGGCGTGGTGTCGCGGCTGGCCAACAAGCTGCAGCGCCTGCTGATGGCCCAGCAGAACCGGCATTGGGAATATGACCTGGAGGAAGGCATGCTGGATGCCTCCCGCCTGCCCCGCATCATCATCGACCCGATGTATCCCTTGTCCTTCAAGCGCGAGAAGGACACAAGTTTCCGCGACACCTGCGTCACGCTGCTGCTCGACAATTCCGGTTCCATGCGCGGCCGGCCCATCATGGTGGCGGCGATGTGCGCCGACATACTGGGCCGCACGCTGGAGCGCGTGGGCGTGAAGACGGAGATCCTGGGTTTCACCACCCGCGCCTGGAAGGGCGGACAGGCCCGCGAAAAATGGCTGGCCGCCGGCAAGCCGCCCCAGCCTGGCCGCCTCAACGACCTGCGCCATATCGTCTACAAGGCGGCGGACGAGCCCTGGCGCCGCGCCAAGCGCAATCTGGGCCTGATGATGCGCGAAGGCCTGCTGAAGGAAAATATCGACGGCGAGGCGCTGACCTGGGCGCATAACCGCCTGATCGCCCGGTCCGAACAGCGCAAGATCCTGATGGTGATCTCCGACGGCGCGCCGGTGGATGATTCAACCCTGTCGGTGAACGCCGGAAATTATCTGGAGCAGCATCTGCGCCGGGTGATCGAGGAGATCGAGACCCGTTCCAGCGTGGAACTCACCGCCATCGGCATCGGCCACGATGTGACGCGCTATTACAAAAAGGCCGTAACCATCGTGGACGCCGAACAGTTGGGCGGCGCCATGACCGAGCAGCTGATCACGCTTTTCGCGGAAGATACCGCGCCGAAGACCGGCCGCCGCCGCCGCCGCGCGGCTTAAGCAGTCTTTTCGGCAATCAATTTATTGGCTGGTCAGGCCGCCTTTGCGGCGGTCAGCTTGTTTGATTGTCAGGCGGCCTTCGCGGCCGCCAGCTTATTGGTTGGTCAGGCGGCCTTCGCGGCCGCCTTCTTGGCAATCGCCCGCTTCAGGCGCAGGGCCTTGGGCGAAAGCGTGCTGTCCTTGCACTTCAGGATGAAGGGATCCAGGCCGCCATTGCGGTCCACCGAACGCAGGGCGTTCATGGAGATCTTCAGCTTGTAGCTGTTGCCCAGAATCTCGCTGGCCAGCGCCACCACCTGCAGATTCGGGCGATAGATCCTCTTGGTCTTGTTGTTGGCATGGCTGACATTGTGGCCGACCAACAGGCCTTTACCGGTCAATTCACAGCGGCGGGACATGGGCAGTTCTCACGATTCGCTAGGATTCCGCGGGGTTTGCCCCGGAAAAGAGCGGGGTTCATAAGCAAATCAGGCGCTTGGGTCAAGGCGGAACCGTGGCTGCGGATAAACCGCGGTTAAACAAAGGGCAACTTGGCGGCGCTTCAAATATACCAATATAAACAGGTACATTCGCGCCATGACCCCGAGATCCTTCCCCGCCTCACTGCCCGTTCTGGCCCTGATCGTCCTGCTGCCGGGCCCCGTCCGGGCCGCCGGGGGCGCGGGCGCCGAAGAACCGAGCCTTCCCTCCTCCCGGCTGGAAGTCGCCATGACGCTTTATGCCGGCGGCATCACCATGGGCCATATGGACCTGGACGCCACCTTGCGGAGCACGGACTATCACGCCGTCTCCACCATGCAGACGTCGGGCGTGGTCAACGCCTTCTGGCAGTCGGAAATCCAGGCCACCGCTTCGGGCAAGCTGGGCGCGAAGGGCTTCACGCCTTCCCTCTATGACAGCTTCGATACCGGCCATGCCGGCAAGAAACAGCAGGTTTCATTGACCTATGACGGTTCTGGTTCCCCCCGCCTGTTTTCCGATCCGGCCTATTCCACCACCGGCTTCGAGGTGAAACCGGACGACACCAGAAACACGCTGGATCCGCTCAGTGCGGTCACCTTCATCTTCAGCGGCGTGGGCACCGCCGCCAACAACCCCTGCAGCGTGACCGCGCCGGTGTTCGACGGCCGCCGCCGCTATGACATCGAGATGAGCAAGATCCGGGACGTCGACATCAAGATGGACAATGGTCTGTACACGGGCAAAGGCGTGGAGTGTGAAGTGCGCTATCACCAGCTCGCCGGTTTCCGGCCCCGGGTGCTGAAGGCCAATGAAAGCTTTCCCCTGATCCATGCCTGGTTCGCCACCTTTCCCAGCCAGGTGGCCGGGCGGAGCTATGCGGTTCCCGTGCGGGTCTGGGCCGACACCAAATATGGCACGCTGGCAATGATCGCCAATTCCCTGAAGGTGGATGGCGAGAGCCCCAAGGGCGTACGCTGACAAACAAAAGTCCCAGGGCCCGAGGCCGCGATAATCGTAACAAAAGCGCAGCAATCCGGCTGCCGGTTGCTCCGGGTACGGAATAATGTCCCGCGGACCAGACAAAGCCCGAATCCTCGAATCGGGCACAACATATGGTGGTTTGAGGGGAGCCGGAGTCCGCCTAAATGTATGAGAACAAAGGCAGATATTGAATTGGTTGGTGATTCGGACGCTGTATGTTCCAGTTTCGTATCAGTTCTTAACACGGCATCCACAGCAAGCCCGCGCAAATCCAGGAATCCCCGGTTGCAGAAGCGAGCCCCAGACACGACTTTCACCCCATGCGCCAGAGCCCGATGACCCGCGACCCCGCCCCCAAGGTGACGGCGGTGCTGGGGCCCACCAACACCGGCAAGACCTTTTTCGCCATCGAACGGATGCTGGCCCACAAGTCCGGCATGATCGGCCTGCCGCTCCGGCTTTTGGCGCGGGAGGTCTATGACGGCATCGTCAAGCTGCGCGGGCCCAATGAAGTCGCCCTGATCACGGGCGAGGAAAAGATCGTTCCGAGAAATCCGCGCTTCTACGTCTGCACCGTGGAAGCGATGCCGCTGGATATCCCGGTCGCCTGCCTGGTGATCGACGAGATCCAGCTTTGCGCCGATCCCGAACGCGGCCATGTCTTCACCGACCGGCTGCTCAATGCGCGTGGGGAAGAAGAGACCATGCTGCTCGGCAGCGACACCATGCGCGGCATCATCCAGCGCTTCATTCCCAAAGCCTGGTTCATCGCCCGGGCGCGCTTTTCCGACCTGGCCTATACCGGGGCCAAGAAGCTCACCCGCCTGCCCCGCCGCTCCGCCGTGGTCGGCTTCTCCGCCGACGACGTCTATGGCATTGCCGAAGTGATCCGCCGCCAGCGCGGCGGCGCCGCCGTGGTGCTGGGCGCGCTCAGCCCCCGCACCCGCAATGCCCAGGTCGAGCTTTATCAATCCGGCGATGTGGATTTCCTGGTGGCGACCGACGCCATCGGCATGGGGCTGAACATGGACGTGGACCATGTCGCCTTCGCCGCCCGCGACAAGTTCGATGGCGCGCGCATGCGCGCGCTGCGCGCCGATGAAATCGGCCAGATTGCCGGCCGTGCCGGACGCTACATGAATGACGGCACCTTCGGTGTCACCGCCGACTGCGAGCCGTACGAGGATGAATTGGTGCAACGGGTGGAAACCCACCGCTATGACCCGGTGCGGGTGCTGCAATGGCGCAATGCTGTTCTGGACTTTCGCAACCTGCAGGCGCTGAACGACAGCCTGGATGCAGCCCCGCCGGAACGTGGCCTGACGCGGGCACGGCCGGCCAGCGATGCCGTGGCGCTGAAAATCCTGTCGCAAGACGATGAGGCCGCGCCACTGGCGGCGGCACGCGACAGCGTGATGCGGCTGTGGGATGCCTGCCAGCTGCCCGACTTCCGCAAGCTCTCCACCGACGAACATGTGAAGCTGGTCAAGAACATTTTCCTGTTCCTCAGCCGCGACGGCGTCATTCCCGATGACTGGCTGGCGCGCCAGATCGCCCGCGCCGATATCACCGAAGGCGATGTCGCCACCCTGTCGGGCCGGCTGGCGCAGATCCGCACCTACACCTATGCCGCCCATCGCCAGGGCTGGACGCGCGATGGCGCGCACTGGCAGGGCGTCACCCGCGCGGTGGAAGACCGGCTGTCGGATGCGCTGCATGAGCGGCTGACCCAGCGTTTCATTGACCGGCGCACTTCGGTGCTGATGAAGCATCTGCGCGACGACGAATTCGCTTCTCTGGCTTTGGATGAAGCCGGCGGCGTCTCGATCGGCGGCGAAGCCATCGGCAAGCTGGAAGGCTTCCGCTTTGTGCCCGACCCGCGCGCGCATGGTATACATGGGCGTACCTTGCGCGCTGCCGCGCTGAAAGGGCTGGAAAGCGAGATCGCCGCCCGTCAGCGCGCCCTGGCCGCGGCCTCCGACATCGCCATCACGCTCAGCGAACACGGCAAGCTATGGTGGGACGGCGCCATTGTGGCGAAGCTTGTCGCGGGTTCCTCGCCGCTGGCGCCAAACATCCAGATGCTGGCGGACCCGCATGTGAAGACCGATGCGTTGCAGGCGCGGCTGGAAGCCTGGGTGACGGCGCGCATCGCCGTGCGGCTTGGTCCGCTGCTGGCCTTGCGCGATGCGGCCGAAGCCAGGACCGGAACGGAGGGCGCGCTGCCCGGCGAGGCGCGCGGCATCGCCCATCAGCTGGCGGAAAATTCCGGCGCGCTGAACCGCGCCACGCTCCCCCACGCCCTTCCCGAAAAACTGGGACCGCAAATCCGCGCACTCAGGCCCTTTGGCGTCTGGTTCGGGCGGCGCACGGTTTATCTGCCCAAGCTGCTCAGGCCGGATGCAGCGGCGTTGCTGACCTTGTTGTGGGGCGTGTGGATGAAGAAGGAAGCCCCGCCCGCACCACCCGCGCCCGGTCTCACGTCCTTCACCGTCGACTTTTCGAATGAAAGTGGTGGCACGGATACGGCTTCATTGCACGCCGCAGGCTTTGCCGTGTTCGCGCACCGCGCCATCCGCTTCGACATGCTGGAGCGGCTGGAGGACGAGCTGGAACAGGCGCTGGCCAGCGGCACCGACGCGGACACGCTTCTCACCAAACTGGTTTCCCTGCTGGGCAGTGGCAAGGAGGAGGCGCGCGCGGTGCTGGCGGCGCTGGGCTGGCGCAGCGTCGAGGTCGCCGACGCAAAACCGGTATGGCGGCGCGTGAAGGACAAGCCGCCGGCCCGCCATCGCGACAAGCCGAAGAAGCCCGAGCCGCCACTCGATCCCAACTCGCCCTTTGCCGGACTTGCGGTGCTGCGCTCGCGATGACCGGGGCGCGCCTGGACAAATGGCTGTTCCATGCCCGCTTCTATCGCACGCGGCTTCTGGCCCAGGCCGCCGCCAGCGCCGGCAAGGTGCGGCTGAACGGGGCCCGGGTGGACAAGCCGGGGCATGCCATCAAGCCGGGCGATGTGCTCACGCTGGGACTTGGCGCGCAGATCATGGCTGTCAGGGTCCTGGCGCTGGCCGAGCGGCGCGGGCCGGCCAGGGAGGCCCGGAATCTCTACGAAGTCCTTGAGGATTCTTGATGGCCCACCGATTCGCTACCCGAGGTCTTTGCGAACCATTCGCAATTACTGCGGCCTCAATCCCCTTGCCTTGCCGGAGTGCGCGCCGTAAGCACTCCCCGTTTTTCGCCGCCGGAGTCGCCCGCTTATGACCTATGTCGTCACCGAAGCCTGCATCAAGTGCAAGTTCATGGATTGCGTCGAGGTCTGCCCGGTTGACTGCTTCTATGAGGGCGAAAACATGCTGGTGATCAACCCCGATGAGTGCATCGACTGCGGGGTATGCGAGCCGGAATGCCCGCCGGAAGCCATCAAGGCCGACACCGAATCCGGCCTGGAAAAGTGGCTGTCGGTGAACGCCGAATATGCCAAGAACTGGCCCAACATCAGCCAGAAGGGCACCCCGCCAGCCGACGCCAAGGAAATGCAGGGTGTACCGGACAAATTCGAGAAGTTTTTCTCGGCCGAGCCGGGCTCGGGTTCCTGACAGAACGTCATTGTTCCTGACCTATTCTGCATACAGAGGAACCGTCACAAACGGTTGAATTTGAACCGCTTTCCGGGAAAGTTAAATAAACTACGCCAAATCAATGGGATGGCTTGGTTTTTCCTTCCATTTTAAGGGAACCTGTGATAGCTTCCTTGTCGTTCAAACCCGTGACGAATGCGTGCCTGCCGGCGCCCCACCGGTAGACCACCCCACGCTTTGTCCTACAGGAAAAGAAAATGACCGCCGTCAAGACGCCCCCCGCCAAGACCGTGGCCGCTGCACAGCCCAAGAAGGTGCCGGCCAATTCCAACAAGAAGCACGAATTCAGGACCAACGACCACGTCGTCTATCCCACCCATGGCGTCGGCAAGGTTTCCGGCATCGAGGAGAAGGAAGTCGCCGGCGTGAAGCTGGAACTCTTCATCATCGAGTTCGAGAAGGACAAGATGACCCTGCGCGTTCCCACCATGAAGGCCAAGACCGTGGGCATGCGCAAGCTGTCGTCCCCGGAAGTGGTGGCCGGCGCGCTCAATACGCTGAAGGGCCGCGCCCGCATCAAGCGCACCATGTGGTCGCGCCGCGCCCAGGAATACGAAGCCAAGATCGACTCGGGCGATCTGGTCTCCATCGCCGAAGTGGTGCGGGACCTGCACCGCGCCGGCGGCCAGCCGGAACAGTCCTATTCCGAGCGTCAGCTCTATGAAAAGGCGCTGGCCCGCATGGCGCGCGAAGTCGCCGCCGTTGAACGCACCGATGAAGCGGCTGCGGTCAAGCGCGTCGAAGGCATGCTGACCAAAAAGGCTGCTTAAGAAAATACCGACCCTCTATCGGTGAAGAAAGCCCGGCGCTGCAAAGCGTCGGGTTTTTTCTTAGTTCAACACCTGGATCTGCGACGGGTTCGAGAGCGCGATCTGGGGCCGGCCGCGATAGTCCTGCACGATGCCGCGGATGCGGATGTGATGCGTTTCAAGCCCGTCCAGATCAAAGCCGCGAAAGGCGCGGCGGTCCTCCGGCAAGATCACGGCGGAGAATATCCGCTGCCCGTCGCTGCCGAAATCGATGAGCACCCGCCCATCGCTGCGCCCCACATTGGTCACCCAGCCATCCACGATCTGGAAGCTGCCGCCGCTGGCATCTTTCATCGCCTCGGGCGCGCGCGGCGCGCTGCCAGGGAGCGTCCACAGGCCGGCATGTTTCGCGCGTCCGCGCTGTTCGGCTTCATAAAGATCGGGGGCGCATTCATTGCGGTCGGGTGAGATCGCCACCCGCGCCAGCCCGCGCTCCAGCAGAAAGACCTGGAACCATTCTTCGCCGAAGGCCTGCGCCCGCACCCGGTCATAGCGGTCTTCCTTGGGCGCGACCGCGGTGAAGCTGACCGGCCCCGCCAGCGCCATCTCGCGCAAGACGCCCAGCGCGCGGTCGGCAAGTTCCTGCGGCGCATTGTCGGCGCCCGGCAGGCGGATGCCTTCCAGCATCACCGCGCGGCCATCCTCCAGCACCAGCGCCCCGTTCTTTTCCACCCGCACCACATGGGCGTGGGCGATTTCCACGGGACCCGCGCAGTCGGGGATGACATGCGTCGCCGCGATTGCACCCGACGGCAACCACATTGCCGCCAAAATCGCCGCATAGGTCAGACTGCGCATGGGACCATAGGTTCCAAAACCATTGCCCGGGGTCAAGCGTTGTCGCCAAAAGCCCACTCCGAAAAGCGGTTCGAAAGCCAATGATGGCAGCCATTCCCCTGGGACTTCCCCGCACGCTTCCCTCGGTCGAGGCGTTGCCGGTCGATTTGGGCGAAATGGTGATCCATGGCGGGGTCAATATCCTGTATGCGGTCGCCATTCTGGTCGCGGGCTGGGTGGTGTCGCGCTGGCTGGCGCGCTGGCTGCGCGCGATTTTCCAGCACACGCATCATGTCGACGAGACGCTCAAGCCCCTGATAATCAACTTCGCCCGCTATGGCGTGATCGCGATCACCCTGGTGGCGGTGCTGGGTCAGTTCGGGGTGCAGACCACGTCATTGATCGCGCTTCTGGGCGCGGCCGGCCTGGCCATCGGCCTGGCGCTGCAGGGCACCCTGTCCAATGTCGCGTCCGGCGTGATGCTGCTGTTGCTGCGGCTGTTCCGGGTGGCCGACAGGATCACCACCGGCGCCATCACCGGCACGGTGCAGGAGATCGGCCTGTTCCACACCGAACTGGTCACCGATGACGGGCTGTTCGTCGCCACGCCCAATTCCGTCATCTTCTCCGGCATCATCGTCAACATTTCGCGCCAGCCGCTGCGGCGGACGAATTTCCAGGTCGACATCGACCGCGAGGCCGATGTGGCCGCCGCGCAGAGCGCCATCCTGCAAGCCATGTCCCGCGACAGCCATGTGCTGAAGCAGCCGGCGCCGCAGGTGTGGGTGGACACGCTCAGCGGCCCGCAGGTGCTGTTGAACATCCATGTCTGGGTGGCCAACCGCGATTTCCTCAGCAGGCAGTCCGATCTCAAGATCCTGGTGCGCCGGACCCTGAACGAGCACGGCTTCGGACCGCCGGTGCCGGTGCCCGCGCCTTCCGTCGCGCCCTGGACGCCGCCTGCGGAGCAACCCCAAAACAATCAGGCCAAGAAGCCGAATTAAGTCTTGGCTTTCAGGCTCACGCCCGCCGGCAGTGGCATGTCGTCCGGCACAAAGAAATCGGGCAGCAGATCCTGGGTGGAATCAACCCGGTACTGGTCAAAGTCGCTGACGCCATTCTCGGCCAGGAAAGTATCGTCGATCAGGAAATTTCCGCTGAAGCTTTTGGGCCGGTTGAAGACATGCCAGGCCGCATCGGCGACGATTTCAGGCTTGCGGCAATGGGCAAGGCCGGCCTCCCCGCTCAGGACATTGCGCAGGGCGGCGGTGGCGATGGCGGTGCGCGGCCACAGCGCGTTGAAGGCGATGCGGCCTTTGAACTCTTGCGCCATGGCCAGCACGCAAAGGCTCATGCCGAACTTGGCCATGGTGTAGGCGGGATGGGGCGCAAACCAATCCGCTTCCACCTCAGCGGCGGCGACAGCATCAGCACATGCGGATTGGGGGCGCGTTCGAGATGCGGGATGCAGGTCTTGGACACCAGGAAGGTGACCCGCGCATTGATCTGATGCATCAGGTCG
>DATAWO010000047.1:0-9480 GCA_036267165.1 Rhizomicrobium sp.
GGGAGAGGGTTAGGGTGAGGGGGCATGGCTACGCCTCAAATCGCCTCCGCCCGAAAGATGCGCCGATCACAGCGCGTCAATGCCAGGGACATGCGGCACGTTTCCACCGATGCTGAAAGAAAGTTCTGGTGGCTGGTCAGAGATCGCCGTTTTGGCGGCTATAAATTCAAGCGCCAATTTCTGATCGGCCGTTACATCGTCGATTTTGCATGTTTGGAAGCCAGGCTGGTTGTCGAACTCGATGGCGGACAACATGCGGATCAATCCGTTTATGATAATGCTCGCGACTCCTATTTGGAGGCGCGGGGATTCCGTGTGCTGCGGTTCTGGAATACGGAGTTCCTGACCACGCCGATGGTGTTCTGGAGATTTTGTCATGCCAACTGAAAAGTCCCCCTCACCCCGACTCTCTCCCCCAACAGGGGGAGAGGGGGTGATGCCGCAATATCCCGACGCACAGATCAAATCGATCCTGCGCAGTGTCAAAACGATTGCCATGGTGGGAGCGAGCGCCAACGATATCCGCCCGTCTTACTTCGCCATGATGTATCTGCTGAACAAAGGCTACAAAGTCATCCCTGTGAACCCGGGCGCGGTTGGCAAGGAGATACTCGGACAGAAGGTCTATGCCGCGCTGAAAGACGTGCCCGCGCTGGTCGACATGGTCGACATCTTCCGCGAAACGAAATTCGCGCCCGACATCGCGCGCGAGACGGTGGCCGAGAAGGACCGGCTGGGCGTGAAGGTGTTGTGGATGCAGCTGGGTGTGGTCAGCCCGGAAGCAGAGCAGATCGGCAACGCGGCCGGGCTCACGGTGGTGATGAACCGCTGCCCCAAGATCGAGCATGGCCGCTTCTCCGGCGAGATCGGCTGGATGGGCGTGAACCGCAAGGTGATCGACAACCGCAAGCCGCTGCTGTTCGGCCGCGGCGGCACGCTCAAGCATGGATAGGATCGTGCCGCGCCTGTGGTTTGCGGTCCTGCTGGCCGGCTGCGCCATCCTTCCGGCCCAGGGCCGCACCAGCTATGTCCCCATCGGCCAGACCTGCGACGGCTGGCCCCGCGCTTCCATCGGCATGGCGCCGGGATTTTGCGCAGGCTTGGTCGTGGCCCCGCCTTCCGACTTCAGCGCCCGCACGATCCGGATGCCGCGCGTATTGCTGCCCCTGCCCGGGGGCAAGGATTTCCTGGTCACCGATGTGGGCAAATGGGACGGTCCAGGCGGCAAGGTGTTCCGCATCACCGCCGAGCATGGTAAGCCCGCTGTCATCACGCCGGTGCTTACCGGTCTCTATATGCCGCATCACATGGCGTTCGGCCCTGACGGCAAGGTCTATGTCAACGAACAGGGCCGCATCTTCCGCTTTGACCCCCTTGCCGCCGATCCGCAGGCGACCATGGAGACGGTGATCGCCGACGCGCCGGACACCAGGGTCCATTTCAGTTTGCATCCTCTTGCCGGCTTCATTTTCGACGCCAACAAGGACCTGCTGGTCTCAGTCGGCGCGCCGACCGATCAGTGCCTCAAGGACGGCAAACCGGACGGCGCCGGTTTTTGCGCGCAATCGGAGGGCGCGTACAAGGCGGCGGGCATCCGGCGCTATGCATGGATGGGCGATAACAAATGGTCGGACGGCTTCACAATGATGGCGCAGGGTCTGCGCAACTCGGTGGCGATGGTGCGGCACAAGTCTGGTACGCTGCTGGAAGCCGACAATGGTGTGGATTTCCCGCCCGCTGACACGCCGTTCGAGGAACTGAACGTGCTGCGCCAGGGCGCTCATTATGGCTGGCCTTACTGTTACGACATGGCCGGCGCCAATCCGGCATGGGCCCCGCTGCATGTCATGGATTGCAGCGGTGATGCCCATACCAAACCCGTGCGCCTCCTGCCGCCGCATGGCGCGCCCCTGAGCATGCTCTATTACGACGGCGCGATGTTTCCGGAGCTGCGTGGAAGGCTCTTGATCTCGCTGCATGGCTATCGGCCAGCCGGCGCGCGCATCGCCGCCTTCGCGGTTGACCGCCGCGGCATACCCCTGCTTGCGCCGAATGCCCATTATGACGCCTATGCAGGGCCGGACGGCGACAAGACGGTAAGCCTGCCCTATGCGGGGCCTGCCTCGGAGCCGTTCCTGCTCACGCCGGGCTGGAACAATGTGAAGGATAGCCATCCGCTGGGCGCGCCGCTGGGACTGGCGGTGGCGGAAGACGGCGCCATCTGGGTGGCGGAAGACCGCAACGCAACGATCTTGCGCATCGCGCGCGACCAGCCTTAGATGCCCGCCTTTTGCGGAAGGCTCGCATGTCCCTGGATAATGCCGCGATGACGATCTATGGCGATTCCATCTCAGGCAACTGCCTGAAGGTGAAGTTCGTCGCCGACCGGCTGGGCATTGCCTACGACTGGGTCGAGATCAGTGTGATCAACAAGGAGACCCGCACGCCGGAGTTCCTGGCGATGAACCCGGCCGGCCAGGTGCCGGTGGTGCGTTTCGCCGGCAGCGGCACCCTCGCCCAGTCCAACGCCATCATCCTGCACCTGGCCGAGAATACCGACCTGATCCCCGCCGACGCCTTTGAGCGCGCCCAGATGTTTCAATGGCTGTTCTGGGAACAATACAGCCACGAGACCGCGCTGGCAGTGCTGCGCTTCCAGAAGTTCTATCTGAAGAAACCCGATCATGAGATTGATCCGAACCTGCGGCCACGTTGTCTGCGCGTGCTGTCGCTGATGGAGGAACATCTCGAGGGGGATCTGGAAGGCCGCGATTATTTCGTCGGCGGGAAACTGTCGCTGGCCGATGTCGCGCTGGTCGCCTATACCCGCTTCAGTCACCAGGCCGACATAGACCTGAAACAATATCCAAATGTCGCTGCCTGGGTGCGGCGCGTGGAACACGACCTCAAGATCGAACACCTTCAATAGGGAGACCACCATGGCCGATTATGGCTTCAACACCCTGGCCGTGCATGCCGGCGCCCAGCCCGATCCGGCGACCGGCGCGCGAGCGACGCCGATCTACCAGACGACCGCCTTCGTCTTTGAAGATGCCGACCATGCCGCGGCTTTGTTCAACCTGCAGGTCTTCGGCAACATCTATTCGCGCATCATGAACCCCACCAATGCGGTACTGGAGGAACGCGTGGCGGCGCTGGAGGGCGGACGCGCGGCGCTGTCCTGCGCCTCGGGCCATGCGGCGCAGCTTCTGGCGCTACATACCCTGATGAGCCCCGGCGACAATATCGCCGCCGCACGCCAGCTTTACGGCGGCTCGATCAATCAGTTCAGCCAGGGCTTCGCCAAGTTCGGCTGGCACGCCAACTGGGCCGATACCAGCAATCCCGACAGCTTCAAACCCGCCATCAATGAGCGCACCCGGGCGGTGTTCGTCGAAAGCATCGCCAATCCGGGCGGCATCATCACCGACATCGAGGCGGTGGCGAAGATCGCCCATGACGCCGGTGTGCCGCTGATCGTGGACAATACCCTGGCCTCGCCCTACCTGATCCGGCCGATCGAATGGGGCGCCGACATCGTGTTGCATTCGGCGACCAAGTTCCTGGGCGGCCACGGCAACTCCATGGCCGGTGTCATCGTCGACAGCGGCAAGTTCGACTGGGGCAGCGGCAAATTCCCGTCCCTGTCCGAGCCCTGCCCGTCCTATCACGGCATGCGGCTGTGGGAGACGTTTGGCGACATGGCCTTCGCCATTGCCTGCCGGGTGCTGGGCCTGCGCGATCTGGGGCCGTCGCTGTCGCCGATGAACGCCTTTTTGATCCAGACCGGGATCGAGACCCTGCCACTGCGCGTGCAGAAGCATTGCGACAATGCACTGGTAGTCGCCAAATGGCTCAAGGCCAACGAAAAGGTGAGCTGGGTGAATTATGCCGGGCTGGAGGACAATGACAGTTACGCCCTGCACAAGAAATACTGTCCCAAGGGCGCGGGCAGCGTGTTCACCTTTGGCCTCAAGGGTGGCTATGAGGCGGGCATCAAGCTGGTCAACAGCGTCACGCTGTTCAGCCATCTCGCCAATATCGGCGACACCCGCAGCCTGATCATCCATCCGGCCTCCACCACCCATCGCCAGTTGTCGGACGAGGATCGCGCCAAGGCCGGCGCCGGCAATGACGTGGTGCGGCTGTCCATCGGCATCGAGGACCCGGCCGACATTATCGCCGACCTGGATCAGGCGATGATGTGATCCACCTGTCATTCCCGGCCGAGCGCCGGTCCATAGCGACAGCGTATGGACGGCGTGAGGGGAAGGGAATCCAGGTGGGAAGGACCTATAGGTGGCAACTACCTGGGTCCCCTTCCCTTCGCGCCGCTAGTCGCGGCGCTCAGCCGGGGATGACAGTCAGACGTGCTCGTAGCGCCTCAGCTCAAACGCATGCCACACCGCCGCGCACAGCAGGCACGCCGCCGTGACCTGGTGCGCCGCGGCCAGCCATTCCGGCGCCTGCAGCAGGAGCGTGGTGATGCCCAGCGCGATCTGGATGGTGGTGATGACGGCGACCGCCTTGACGCTGACCTTGGCATAGCCGGATAGCCTGACGCCCTGGACATAAATCCAGGCGGCGCAAGCGGCGACAAGATAGGCGCCGATGCGATGGTCGAACTGGGCCAGGCCGGGATTCTCAAAAAAGTTGATCCACCAGGGCTGGGCGAAGAACGGGTCTTCGGGCAGGACGCGGCCGTTCATGTCGGGCCAGGTGTTGTAGATCAGCCCGGCATGCAGGCCGGCGACCAGCGCCCCCAGCAGCATCTGAAAATAGACCAGCACGGCAAACCCAGTGGCCCGTTTGGACATGCCGGTGCTTTTGCCGCCGCGCAGATATTCCAGCGCGATCCACAGGATCGCCACCAGCAGCAGAAGCGCGGTGCCAAGATGAATGGCGAGACGATATTGGCTGACCGAAGTTCGCACCTCCAGCCCCGACGCCACCATCCACCAGCCGATGAAGCCTTGCAGCCCGCCAAGCGCAAACAGCAGCAGCATGCGCGGCCAGTCGGCGCGCCTGATCGCGCCCACGCTCGCGAACCAGAGAAACGGCACGATGAACAAAACGCCCAACAGCCGTCCCAAAAGCCGATGCGTCCATTCCCACCAGAAAATGCCCTTGAAGCCTTCCAGGGTCATGCCGCGGTTCTCGACAATATATTGCGGGATGCGCCGGTACTGGGCGAAGGCGTCAGCCCACTGGGCGTCATTCAGCGGCGGGATCGCGCCCATGATGGGCTGCCATTGGGTGATGGAAAGGCCGGAGCCGGTCAGCCGCGTCAGTCCACCAATGGTAATCATGCCCAGGATCACCAGCGCCACGGACAGCAGCCAGAAGCCCACGGCGCGGCGTGGCTTTTCGATTGAAGAGGGGCGGAAATTTTCCGATACGGTCATGTCGGGGCTTCTGATACCGTCCCGTCCTCACGCCGTCAAAGAAGTCAAAATGTCCCGCCGCACCAAGACCCTTATTGCCGCCATCCTGATCGTCTTCTTCTGGCTGCCCTTCTATGCCCTGTTCATCATGGGCCTGGCGCGCCATCTCCTGCCGGGCGCGCCCTGGTATGTGGCGCTGCTGTTCTATGCCCTGTCGGGAACCTTTTGGATCGTGCCCATCGGCCTGTCCTTGCCCTGGATGAGCCGCGAGCCCGCCCAAAAATCCAATAACCTGCGATGATTGACAACAGGGAAGAGGGCCGTTTCGAGCTGGAAGAGAACGGCCTTTTGGTCTGGGCCGACTACCGCATCCGCGACGGCAAATATCTCATTCCCCATGTCGAGGCTGAACAGCGGCTGCGCGGCACCGGCGCGGCAGGACGGTTGATGCAACAGATCGTGGATCATGCCCGTGCCCAAAAGCTGGTCATGGTGCCTCGCTGTTCCTATGCACGGGCCTGGTTCGAGCGCCATCCGGAATCCGACGACGTCCTGGGCTGAGCGATGGAATCCAAACGATACCTCATGTCGCATGGGCGGTCAGATCGTAAGCGGATCGAATTACATCGCAGGTAGCGAGACAGACGGCATGGCTGGCGGCAAGTGGCGTATCAAATCCCTGGACTCGGTGCTGGCCACCGCCGAAAAGAAATCCCTCCATCGCAGCCTTGGCCCCGTCCAGCTCACGCTTCTGGGCATCGGCGGCATCATCGGCACCGGCATCTTCGTGCTGACGGCGGAAGCCGCGCAGAAGGCCGGCCCCGGCATGATGATGTCCTTTGTGATCGCGGGCGCGGTCAGCGCGGTGGCCGCGCTGTGTTATGCCGAACTGGCCGCGATGGTGCCGGTCTCGGGTTCGGCCTATACCTATTCCTATGCCGTGCTGGGCGAACTGGTCGCCTGGCTGGTGGGCTGGGCGCTGATCCTGGAATATGCGGTGGCTGCCAGCGCCGTGTCGGTGGGCTGGTCGGGTTATATCGTGGGGCTGCTCGCCCACCTGCCCCATCCCATCATCATACCCACGGCGCTGGCGGCAGGACCCTATGCCGGGGGCGTGGTCAACCTGCTGGCCGTTTTTGTCGCGCTGGTGATCACCGTGCTGCTGGTGATCGGCACCCGCGAAAGCGCCAACGTCAATGCGGTGCTGGTGGCGATCAAGCTGGTGGCGCTCGCCGCCTTCATCTGGCTGGCGCTGCCGGTCATGAAGGACGGCAATTTCCATCCCTTCGCGCCGCTGGGCACCAACGGCATCATCTCGGCGGCGGCATCCATCTTCTTCGCCTATGTCGGCTTTGACGCCGTCTCCACCGCGGCGGAAGAAACCCGTGATCCCCAGAAGAACCTGCCCATCGGCCTGATCGGTTCGCTGGCCGTCTGCACCGTGATCTATCTCCTGGTGGCGGCGGGCGCGATCGGCTCCTATGGCGCCCAGCCCGTCTTCTCGCTCACCGGCGAAAACCTGGAGCCCGGCTCGATGGCGCTCCAGGCGCGCTGCACCCATCTGGCCGTCCAGCCGCTGGTGTGCAGCAAGGAGGCGCTGGCGCATGTGCTGCGCTCCATCCACCACCCCTTTGTCGGCAATCTGCTGGGACTGGCGGCCGGCATCGCGCTGCCCACCGTCATCCTGATGATGATCTACGGCCAGACCCGCATCTTTTTCGTGATGTCGCGCGACGGGTTGCTGCCCGATGTGCTGAGCAAGGTGCATCCCCGCTTCCACACCCCGCATGTGGTGACCTGGATTACCGGAATCGCGGTTGCCTTTGCCGCCGCCTTCCTGCCGGTGGGGCAACTGGCCGACATTTCCAACGCCGGCACCCTGTTCGCCTTCGCGGCGGTGTCGCTGGCGGTGATGGTGCTGCGCCACACCCAGCCCGGCCGCAAACGGCCGTTCCGTGCGCCTGCCGTCTATCTGTTCGGCACCCTGTCGGTGTTTGGCTGCCTGGTGCTGTTCATCTTCCTGCCCTGGCAGGCCAAGCTGCTGTTTCCCATCTGGTCGGGGATCGGGCTGGTGTTCTATTACGCCTATGGCTATCGCCACAGTCATGTCGGGCGCGGCCACCCCGAGGTGCCGGAGCTGGACGACGATGCGCCGCCAGGACTGATTTCCGACGAGGCAGGATGACGAACGCCCTTTACGAACTTTCCGTCAGCGAATTGTCGGCCGGACTGGCCGCGCGCCGCTTCTCGCCCGTGGATGTGGTGGAGGCCCATCTTTCCCGCATTGCCGCTCTTGAACCCAGGCTTCACGCCTTTGTCGAGATCTATGGCGCGGATGCGCGGATGGCGGCCGAGGCCGCCGACAAGGCCATCCGCTCCGGCCATGGGTTGGGGCCGCTGCATGGCATTCCCATCGCCATCAAGGATCTGGTGGAAGTGGAAGGCCGCATCACCACCGGCGGCTCACCATCCCGCCGGAACACCATCCCCGCTCACACCGCGACCCTGGCCCGGAAGCTGATCGGCGCCGGCATGGTCATGCTGGGCAAGACCCATACGGTGGAATTCGCCTATGGCGCCTGGGGCACCAACCAGCATATGGGCACGCCGGTAAATCCCTGGGATCTCAAGACCCGGCGCACGCCCGGCGGATCGTCTTCGGGATCGGGCGTGGCAGTGGCGGCGCGCATGGCGCCCTGCGCCATCGGCTCGGACACCGGCGGCTCGGTGCGCATCCCCTCTTCCTGGTGCGGCATCACCGGCCTGAAAGTCAGCATCGGCCGCATCAGCACCTTTGGCGTGCTGCCGCTTTGTCCCACGCTCGACACGCCGGGTCCGCTGGCGCGCACCGTCGAGGACTGCGCCATCCTGCTTGCCGTGATGCAGGGCACCGATCCCCGCGATCCGCTGACCATGCGGCTGGCGCCCACCGATCCCTTCGCCCAGCTGAAGCGCGGCGTGAAAGGCCTGACGCTGGCGCGCATGCCCGACAGCGAGCGGGCGAACCACAATGCCGAAGTGCTGGCGTCCTATGACCGTTCGCTCAAGGAGCTTGAGGCACTGGGCGCGGAGATCGTGGAGCTGACGAAAATGGGTCGCAGCTTCAAGGAGAATGGCGACCTGGTGGGACGCATCATTTCCGCCGAAATCTATCCCCGGATCGCCGGCCTGGCTGATGACCCAGGCGCCCGGATGGATGAAGCGGTGCGCGCCAGGGTGCTGGCGGGAAAAGAGATCAGCGCGCGGCAATATCTGGATGTCCTGGCCGAGCGGGAGCGCCGCAAACAGGAATTCGCCAGCGCCATCGAAGGCATTGATGCGGTGCTATCGCCCAGCACCTTTACGCCCGCCATCCCGCTCACCGAGGTGGACCAGACGGGCACGCCCGCGGTCTCCACCCGCTGGGTGAATTTCCTGGACCTCTGCGCGCTTTCGGTGCCGAATGGCCTGACGGCGGGCGGGCTTCCCACCTCACTGCAGATCGTTTGCCGCGACGGCGACGAGGCCTGTGCCTTGCGCATCGGCTGGGCGCTGGAAAACGTCACCGGCTGGCACAAACTGGCACCGAAGCTGGACTGAACTCAGCCCGCCGTGGTCGTCGGCACCGTGGTGGGCGTCACCGGCTGCCCCGGATTGCCGCTGGATGCGGTGCCGAACGCGATGGCCGCGATCGCGCCGGCAATGCCGACCATGACGACCAGTGTTGTCGTGTCCACCTGGGCGTGTTTGACACCGGCGGGCTTGCCCGGCGCCAGCGGCGCACTGTTGCCGCCCGCCATTGCCGAAGTTGCCGCCAATGCGAGCGACAGAACGGCGGCAATCAGATTGCGCATGAAAGCCTCCCCTAATTCTTTTTGGAGCGGCATATCCGCCCGGACAAAAGGTTACAGTGTTCGTCAGACCCTGTCATCAGCATTGGCAGGTGCGATTGCGGCGCAACAAACGGCTGGACCGCACAACGCGCTCTCAACCTATGAGATAGGGAAGAACCGCGGCTAACAGGCTGTTGAAGAAGTCCCTAGCGGACGGCTTTTGATCGTGATTCCATTGGCGGTGCGTTGCTGAGGGATTTGCGATGCGAGGAAGCGACGAACGA
>DATAWO010000048.1:0-57505 GCA_036267165.1 Rhizomicrobium sp.
GGCCTACAGCCTGGCCCATCCCACCGCCAACCTGAACTACATCCCTGGCGCCTTCTACATGGACTGGTCGACGACCTACGACTTCCAGGTCGACAGCGTTGCGGCCTCGGCCTACCTCTCGGTCAAGAACATCTTTGATACCAATCCGGTCCTGGTCGGCAACGGCCCCAGCGGCAACAACATCCCCGCTTATGTGCAGACCAATCGCAATCTCTATGACTATCTCGGCCGTGTGTATCGCATCGGCTTCAGGTTCGAACTTTAAGCCCGAGCCTCAGGCCCGTTCCGTCAACCGGCGGAACGGGCCGTTTTTTACATCACCCGCGGCCGCCAGGAGCCGCCGACAAAAAAACGGAGAATGCCAATGACCGCCACCAAAAAACTCGTTTCCCTTTTGCTGAGCGCTTCCATTCTCGCGCCTTTGCCGGCGCTCGCGGTCGCGCCGCCAGAGTACAAGCAGGAAGCCATCGCCAGTGTGGATTCCAACGCGAAGCTGGTTCAGGTGATGGTCGATACGGTGTTCAGCTTCGGCGAACCCGGTTTCCAGGAATTTCGCACCAGCAACTATCTCACCTCCATTCTTGCCAAGAACGGCTTCAAGATCACCAAGGGCGTGGCCGGCATTCCCACTGCCTGGACGGCGACCTGGGGTGACGGCGGCCCGCTGATCGCGATGGGCAGCGACGAGGATGATCTGCGCGGCGTCTCGCAAATCCCGGGCGACCCCAAGATCGAACCCATCGTGGATGGCGCGCCCGGCCATGGCGAAGGCCATAATTCCGGCATGCCGCTGCAGGTCGCCGCCGCAATCGCGATCAAGACGGTGATGGAAAAGCATCATATCAAAGGCCGGCTGATGCTGTGGCCAGGCATCGCCGAGGAACTTCTGGGCTCCAAGGCCTTTTATGTCCGCGACGGCCTGTTCAAGGATGTCGATGCCTGCATCTTCGTCCATGTCGCCAATGATTTTACCACCGCCTATGGTCCGTCCAGCAACGGCATGGTGTCGGTTGAATACACCTTCCATGGCCGTACCGCCCATGCCGCGGGCGATCCCTGGGACGGACGCAGCGCGCTGGATGCGGTCGAGATCATGGATGTGGCGATGAACTTCCGCCGCGAGCATCTGCCCCTGTCGCAACGCACGCACTATGTGATCAGCGATGGTGGCGGCCAGCCCAACATCGTGCCGGGCCTGGCCAAGGTCTGGTACTATTTCCGCGAGCACAGCTTCGATACGGTCAAGTCGCTCTACGACATCGGCAACAAGACCGCCGATGCCGCCGCCATGGCGACCGACACCACGGTCGAGCACAAGCTTTTGGGAACCGCTGCGCCCAATTTCGGCAACAAGCCGATGGCCGAACTGGCCCAGGCCAATATCGAGGCTGTGGGCATGCCGCAATGGACCGCGGACGACCAGGCCTTCGCCAAGCTGGTGCAGGAAACCCAGCAGCGCAAGATCGAGCCCCTGCGCACCAAAATCAGCCCGCTGCGCCCCGAGGTTGAGGAGCGCGTGCCCACTGGCGGCGGCTCCGACGATATCGGCGACATCATGTGGACCGTGCCGACCATCACCATCCGCTATCCCTCCAACATTCCCAACATGATTGGGCACAATGTGACATCAGCCATGGCGATGGCGACGCCCATCGCGCATAAAGGTGCGGTGGCGGGTGCCAAGGCGGTGGCGATGACGGTTCTGGACCTGATGACGACGCCCGAGGAACTGGTCAAGGCCAAGAATTACTTCAACACCGACCAGCAGAAATACGATCATTACAAGCCGTTCCTGAGTGCCACCGACGTGCCCGCCATCCATATCAATGACGATTACATGCGCACCTATCGCCCGCTGATGGAGCCCTATTATTACGACTCCACCAAATACCCCTCCTATCTGGATCAGCTGGGCATCCAATATCCCAATCCGCCGACGGCGCCGATCCGCAAGATCACGCCTCCCAAGCAGTTCACGGCGCCGCTGGATACCAGCAGCTCAGGCGGCGGCTGAGCAATCCTTTGCGGGCGACCCATTCGGGCCGGCCGGGTTCAGTTTTGGGGGATGAGGATGTTTCGTTCTGTTCTGCGCACGGGTCTGAGCCTGTTGTTATGCGGCTCCATGCTGACGCCGGCCTTGGCGCTGGCGCCGGATTCCATGAAGCAGGAGGCGGCCGCGAATATCGACGGTCATGCCAAGCTGGTGCAGGAGATGGTGGATACCGTCTTCAGCTATGGCGAGCCGGGTTTTCAGGAATTTCGCACCGGCGACTACCTGACTGCCATCCTGGCCAAAAACGGATTCAAGATCACCCGGGGCGTGGCGGGCATTCCCACGGCCTGGACCGCGACCTGGGGTGATGGCGGCCCGCTGATCGCTTTGGGCAGCGACGAAGATGACCTGCGCGGTGTCTCTCAGATCCCGGGCGATCCCAAGATCGAGCCCATCGTATCGGGCGCGCCCGGTCATGGCGAAGGCCACAATACCGGCATGCCCCTGATCATCGCCGCGGCGCTGGCGGTGAAGGACCAGATGGTCAAGAACCACATCAAGGGCCGGTTGATGCTGTGGCCCGGTATCGCCGAAGAACTGCTGGGTTCCAAGGCCTTTTATGTGCGCGATGGCCTGTTCAAGGGCGTCGATGCCTGCATCTTCGTCCATGTCGCTTCCACCTTTGGCACCTTCTATGGCAACGGGCCGATGAACGGCATGGTGTCGGTGGAATACACTTTCCACGGCAAGACCGCCCACGCAGCCGCCGACCCCTGGGACGGTCACAGCGCGCTGGATGCGGTGGAGCTGATGGACGTGTCGATGAACTTTAGGCGCGAGCATCTGCCGCTGTCCCAGCGCACCCATTATGTGGTCAGCGACGGCGGCGGCCAGCCCAACATCGTGCCGGGCCTCGCCAAGGTCTGGTATTATTTCCGCGAGCACGATTTTGCGTCGGTCAAAAGCCTTTACGAGATCGGCAACAAGACCGCCGACGCGGCGGCGATGATGACCGACACCACGGTCGATCACAAACTGCTGGGTTTTGCCGCGCCCAATTTCGGCAACAAGCCGATGGCCGAGCTGGCCTATGCCAATATCAAGATGGTGGGCATGCCGAAATGGACGGCCGACGACCAGGCCTTCGCCAAGATGGTGCAGCAGACCCAAAACTTCAAAATCCAGCCGCTGCCAGATCAGATACCGCCCTTTAATATGATGGCGCCGCAGAATGAGCGCATGCCGACCGGCGGCGGCTCCGACGATATCGGCGACATCATGTGGACGGTGCCGACGGTATCCATCTTCTATCCCGCCAATATCCCCAACATGATCGGCCACAATGTGACCTCCGCCATGGCGGAGGCGACACCCATCGCCCACAAGGGCGCGTTGGCAGGCGCCAAGGTGGTGGCTTTCACCGTGCTGGACTTGATGACCACGCCGGACAAGCTGGTCGAGGCGAAGAAATATTTCGACGAGGACCAGCAGAAGTTCGATCACTATCAGCCGCTGGTCAGCGCCACCGATGTGCCGGCCATCCACGTCAACGACGATTATATGCGCACCTTCCGGCCGCTGATGGAGCCTTACTATTATGATGCCAAGACGTATCCGACCTATCTGGATCAGCTGGGCATCAAATATCCCAATCCGCCCTCCGGTCCGATCCGCAAGATCGCTCCGCCGCTGCCGCCGCTGAAGCCCCCAGGTGAAAACAGCACGGGAGGCGGCTGATGCGTCTGCGCCGCCTTACCGCACTGTTGCTTTCCGCCACCTTGGCTACCCCGGCCTTCGCGGCGGCGCCGGCTGCGATGAAGCAGGACGCCATCGCCAATGTCGATGCGCATGCCAAGCTGGTGCAGGTGATGGTGGATACCGTGTTCAGCTATGCCGAACCGGGGTTCCAGGAATTCCGCACCTCCGCCTATCTGACCGGCATTCTCGAGAAGAACGGGTTCAAGATCACCCGTGGCATCGCGGGGATACCCACGGCCTGGACGGCGACCTGGGGTTCGGGCGGCCCGCTGATCGCCATGGGCAGCGATGAGGACGATTTGCGTGGTCTGTCGCAGGTGCCCGGCATTTCCACCCTCAAGCCGCTGGTGCCCGGCGCACCGGGCCATGGCGAAGGCCACAATTCCGGTGTTCCGCTGCAGATCGCAGCCGCCCTGGCGGTAAAGGCAGTGATGGAGAAGAACCATATTCCGGGCCGGCTGATGCTGTGGCCCGGCATTGCCGAAGAACTGCTGGGCGCCAAGGCCTTCTATGTCCGCGCCGGGGTATTCGATGGGGTCGACGCCTGCATCTATGTCCATGTCGCGCCGATGTTCGCCACCATGTGGGGCCTGGGCGGCAACGGCATGGTCTCGGTCGAATACACCTTCCACGGCAAGACGGCGCATGCCGCTGCCGATCCCTGGGACGGGCGCAGCGCCCTGGATGGGGTGGAGCTGATGGACGTAGCCATGAATTTTCGCCGCGAGCACCTGCCGCTGACGCAGCGCACACACTATGTCATCACCAATGGCGGCGACCAGCCCAACATCGTGCCCGACACGGCCTCGGTCTGGTATTATTTCCGCGAGCATGATTTCGCCTCGGTGAAGTCGCTCTACGATATCGGCAACGAGACCGCGGAAGCGGCCGCCAGGGAAACCGGCACCACCGTCACCCACCAGCTGCTGGGCGAGGCGGCGCCGATCTACAGCAACAAGCCGCTGGCCGAAGCGGCCTATGAGAACATGAAGCTGGTCGGCATGCCCAAATGGACCGCCGGCGACCAGGCCTTTGCCAAGGCGGTGCAGACCGAGAACCATCTTCCGCTGCAGCCGCTGATGGACAATGTGCTGCCATTGCTGACGCCCACCAGCGGCGGCAATCCCGCCGGCGGCGCCTCCGACGATGTCGGCGACATCACCTGGACGATCCCGACGGTGATGATGATGTTTCCGTCCAACATCCCCAACGCCACCATGCACAACAGGCTGGCGGCGATGGCCATGGCCACGCCCATCGCCCACAAGGGGGTGGTGGCCGGGGCCAAGGCGGTGGCGCTGACGGTGCTGGACCTGATGACCACGCCTCAACTGGTGAGCGACGCCAAGGACTTCTTCAAGAATGTCCAGAACAAGGACATGCATTATGTCTCGATGCTGGGGCCGGATGACCAGCCGGCGATCCATCGCAATGACGAACTGATGGAAAAGATGCGGCCCAAGATGGAGCCCTTCTATTACGACGCCAAGAAGTATCCGACCTATCTGGATCAGCTGGGCGTGAAATATCCCGACAAGTAGCAGGTCAGACATGGTTGCGCGCAGGCTGGCGATTATCCTTCTCGGCCTGATGCTTGCGATGACGGCGCCCGCCTTCGCCCAGCGGCGTGGCGGTGACGATCACAGCGCCCCGCCGCCCGCAAGTGCGGCGATCTCGCCGGACGGCCTGCGCGCGGCCTGGGCGAGCGACAAGGGCCGCAGCATTGTCAGCGCCACCCGCGCCGCCAAGGACGGTGACTGGAGCGCACCCAATCGCCTGCTCACCACCCGTGGCGTGGTGCACGCAATCGTCTTTTCCCCGGACAGCAAAAGCCTGGCTTACGAAAACACCCGCACCTGGAAGGACGATGGCAGCGCCGGCGACGGCTGGGAATTCATCGGTGTTTACGACATTGCCAGCCGGCAGATCTCTTATGTCGACCCCAGCTTCGACATGGACAGCGATCCGGTCTGGTCGGCCGATGGCGCAGCGGTCAACTTCACCCGCAAGGTGCCGGGCCTTGCCGACCAGCATCTGACCCGGCCGGTGGTGCGACTCAAGCTGGCCGGCTGGACGCCGCCGCCACGCCAGCCGAACGAGAAATTCACCCTGGCCTCGATTCTGGCCGCGCCCTTTGTCTATCCGCCCGCGCCATCAGGCGACGGCACCGCGCTGGCGTATGTCAGCCGCGAAGGCAAAAGCCGCAATGTCTATTTCCTGCGGGTCGGCAAAAAGGCCGTCCGCCTTGCCGGCTATCCCGATGACGACGGCCAGGACATGGAAGATGTCGCGGTGTCCAAGACCGGCGCCGCGGTGGCCTATGTGCGGGGCGGACGCATCAACCGCCAGGGCGACGCGCCCAATCCCGCCGCTTTCGCCGATATGCCCCATCAGCAGGTCTGGCTGGTGGGAACAAGTGGCGACGCGCCGCGCCTTTTGGGCGACGGCCGCGATCCGATGTTCTCGCCCGACAACCGGTTCGTGCTCTGGCGCGGAGATGGCAATGTCATGGCAGCCACGCTGATCTGGGACAGGGCGCGTCTGAAAGGTGTAGGCGCACCCCAGGAATTTCTCTCCGGCGAACGGGCAGGGCTCGCCTTCTCGCCCGACGGCACCAAGGTTGCCTATGAGCGCGGCCATGGCATCGAGGTTTATGATTTCGCCGCCAAGACCGCCGTCGTCATTCCACATGGCAAGGATAACGATGCCGGTTTTGTCTGGGCGCCGGACAGCCGCCACCTGGCCTTCCGCCGCAGCGGGCCGCAGTCACCCAGTGGCCAGTCCACCGAAGGTTGCGGCAACTACCGTTATTGCGGACCTGTTGTCTCGGCCATGCCCTGGTCGATCTGGGTTGTGGATGTCAATGATCTGAAGCCGCATCAGATATGGCAGGCCAAGCCTGGCCAAGGCTCAGTGTTCTATCCCATGGACCAGTCCTACAGTCCGGGGCAGCCCTCCATGTTCTGGATGGCGGGCGGCGCCATCGCTTTTCCGTATGAGGGTGATGGCTGGCGGCATCTCTATGCGGTGCCGGTGTCGGGTGGCGAGGCGCGGCTTTTGACGCCAGGCGATGGCGAAGTGGAAACCGCAGCACTCTCACCGGACCGCAGGCGGATTTTCTATGCCACCAATATCGGCGATCTGGGCCGTCGGCATATCGCCAGCGTCACTCTCGATTCGCCTGCCCGCACGCTCACGCCCGGTGACAAGGACCAATGGTCGCCCATTGCGCTGGCCCATGGCGCCGTTGGCTATGTCGGCGCCGGCTGGGCCGATCCGCATTCGGTTTCGGTGCGCGATGCCGCGGGCCAGACATCTGTCGCACGTTTTCCGATGCGGCCACGGGACTTTCCAACCAGGCTTCTGCTCAAGCCGGAACTGGTGGACTTTCCCGCCGCCGATGGTCACCCCGCTTACGGCCAGCTGTTTGTGCCCGCAAAGCCCGATGGTTGTGCCATCATCTTTTCCCATGGCGGCATCCGGCGGCAGATGCTGCCCGGCTTCCATTACATGGACGCTTATCATTATCTCTATGCGATGAACCAGTATCTCGCCAGCCGCGGCTGCGTGGTTTTGTCGGTGGAATATCGCAGCAGCATCATGCGCGGCGAGGCGTTCCGCGATGCGCCCGGCTGGGGTTTCGCGGGCAATTCGGAATTGCTGGATTTCGTTGGCGGCGCCAAATGGCTGATGGCGCGCAAGGACGTGGATGCCAGCCGGGGTGTGGGCATCTTTGGATTGTCCTGGGGCGGTTACATGACGGCCAATGCCCTGTCACAGCATTCCGACATCTTCAAAGTGGGATTCGACATGGCCGGTGTGCACACCTCTTCGAACGATGCAGGCGCCAAATATTCCGCCGTGGGCAATCTGGGCACCTGGACGTCGCCAGTCTTTCTGGCGCAGGGCGACGACGATATGAACGTCAACTTCAACGAAGGCACCACGCTCGCCCGTGCGATACAGACCGGAAAGCCGAATCTGGAATTCCGCCAGCAGGTGTTGCCGGGCCAGACGCACGACCTTTATCTGACCTATGAGCAGCTGGTGCAGATCTACCAGGAAGGCAGCGACTTCCTGCTCGCCCATATGGGCGTGAAATAAGGGTCTTTGGGCCGCAAAAGCTGGCCCTTTTTTGATCAAGCTCAAAACTTGCACACGAAGCAGTGCAACATAACGCTTCCAAGACGCTGCCGCTTGTTTGATCAGGCCTAAACCCCCGGCATTCCTATCTTTTTTCCGCTCAGGATGCGTTTTGCCGTTTGCGGCGCGCGTCCACGCGCCTAGATTCACCACACAGGCAAAGGATCGCGATTGCACGACGGTCCATTTCTTCAGGAGAGTGAAACATGAAACTGCATTTCGCCGCTGTCGCAGTAATCGCCCTTTTCGCATCCGCGCCGTCTTATGCCCAGTCCGTCATGTCGGCGGGCCAGCCTGCCCGGGAAGACTGTTTCCGTGCCAGCCAGACGACCCAGTCCCTGTCGGAACGCGGGCTGCGCAATGGCATCGCCGCCTGTAACGCCGCGCTCGCCGGCGATCTGGCCCAATACGATCGTGCAGGCACGCTCGTCAATCGCGGCGTCCTTCAGGCTGCGGTTCACAATGATGATGCGGCCGTTGCAGATTTCAACGCGGCCTTGAATCGTGACCCCAACCTGGCACCAGCCTACATGAATCGTGGCCTGGTCATGTTGCGCGCCGCCCGTTACGAGGAAGCCCGCGCCGACTTCACCCATGCCATCGACCTGGGCGCGACCGATCTGCATGTCGCCTATTTCAACCGCGGCGAAGCACAGGAAGCTTCGGGTAATCTGGTGGCCGCCTATCACGATTATCGCAAAGCCCAGGAACTGGCGCCCGACTTCAAGCCAGCCAGCCTTGAGTTGGCCCGCTTCCAGGTTACCCAGCGCCGGGTCGCCGACATCCGTTGATAGCTGTCGAAGCACCATAGAAGACGAGGTGTCTGGCAACAGGTGCTTCGGCGCACAAGCGTTGTCCTTCGCGGTCGACGCGCGGCGATGTTGGCTGCGTGGACAGAACTCCCGACAAACATGAAACGGCTGTCGGAAGGCGCTTTCGATTTTGGCTTGCTCCGGTAAGCCGTCTGCCGCGAAAAACAGCCAAACGGCTCTGCCGCAGGTTTCGCGAAATCCTGCGCAATTACCCCAGTTCTTCTCGGAATCCGTCAAATTGGCATGAGCAAGCGGGCAGAACTCGCCGAAACGCGAGGCCGATTGATGCTAGCATTTTTGCGGTTGCGAAGGCGGATTGGATTTCATGACTTCTTGCAAGATGCGTGTGTTGGGAGCTTGCGCGGCGATTGCGCTCCTTTCCGGCGGCATGACGTTGCCAGTGGTCGCCGCAGCGGGGGAAAACGGCAAATCATTGCCTGGCGGGGCACTCTTCCCGGTGCAGGCCGAACCGGCACAGGGCAAGATTCTGGTGACGCTGCCCCTGCCGGGCAGTGACGGCGTCATGGCGCGGTTTCTTTACACCACCCATGTCCGCAGTGGCCTTGGCACCACCGATATCCGTTTCGACCGCGGCATGATGGGCCATACCCAAGTGCTGGCATTTCGGCGGATCGGCAGGAAAGTTGCGGTGATCTTCGAAAACCCGCGCTTCCGCGCGGAGGGTGGCTCGCCCGAGGAGCAGAACGGTGTCGCCACCAGCTTCGCTTTTGTCACAGCCGCGATGCTTGACGTAGCCGCCACCAAGCCGGATGGCAGCGTGGTGGTCGACCTGGCGCCGTTCATCTCAAGTGACGTGATGAATGTGGCGGGGATGATCAATGGCGGGGAGGGCGGCGGCTTTCCTGACGGCACCGTGATCACCAGCGGCACCGGCTTCAAGTTGGTGCCCGAGGCCAGCGCCGCCGATCCTGCCTCGGTCAAGGTCTTTCCCGACAATGTCGAAATGGATGCGCTTCTGACCTTTCAGGGCGACAAGCCGGGGCCGGAGATCGCGGACATTTCGCCTGATCCTCGCCGGGTAAGCGTGGTCATCCATCATTCCTTCATTCGCCTGCCTGGCCCCGGCTTTGTGCCACGCAAGTTCGACATCCGTACCGGCACGATCTCAACCCAGGTCTATGACTTCAAGAAGCCGCTGGATCAGCAGCTGGTCTACCAGCTCGCCAATCACTTCCGGCTGGAGAAGATCGATCCCAGCGCGGCGCGTTCGAAGGTCAAGAAGCCGATCGTGTTCTATATCGACAATGCCGCGCCCGAACCGGTGCGCAGCGCCCTGCTCAAGGGTGTGGGATGGTGGAGCCAGGCCTTCGACGCCGCCGGGTTCATCGACGGCTTCCAGGCCAAAATCCTGCCCGCCGGCGCCGATCCCATGGATATCCGCTACAATATCGTGCACTGGTCCAATCGCCTGACCCGCAGCTGGTCCTATGGTGAGGAGGTCGTCGATCCGCGCACCGGCGAGATCGTGCGCGGCGGCGTGGTGCTGGGTGGCGACCGCGCCCGTCAGGACATGCAGATTTTCGAGGGCCTGGTGGGCCTGAAGGACGAAAACACCGGCGGTCCCAACGATCCCATCCGGGTGACGTTGGCGCGCATGAGCCAGCTGGGCGCCCATGAGGTCGGCCACGCCATCGGTTACATGCACAATTTCGCTGGCAGCACCCAGGACCGCACTTCGGTGATGGAATATCCGGGTCCGCGCATCAAGCTTACGGCGGACGGAAAGCTCGACCTGTCGGACGCCTATGCCACCGGGATCGGCAGCTGGGACAAGTTTGAAGTGGACTGGCTTTACGGCGAGGCGCCTCCGGGTGTGGATCCCGATCAGTTGGCCAGCGAAAAGGCCGACAAGATGGTGGCCGCCGGCACGCGTTTCATCACCGACATTGACAGCCGGGCCGACAATACGCCCACCCCTTGGGCCAGCATGTGGGATGACGGTCCCGATCCGGTGGCCGAACTGCCGCGCCTCATGAAGGTGCGGGCGGTGGCGCTCTCCAATTTCGGCGAAGGCGTGCTGCACGCGGGCGAGCCCCTGGCCGATTTGCGCCGCAAGTTCGTGCCCGTCTGGCTGCTGCACCGTTATCAGGTGGTGGCCGCATCCAAATCCGTCGGCGGCGTGGATTACAATTACAAAAACGTCGGCGACGGCCATCCGCTGCCTGTCGTGGTGCCCAATGACCGGCAGGAAGCGGCATTGTCCAACATTCTCGCTTGCCTGGATTCTTCGTTGCTTACGGTGCCCAAGCCGCTGGTGGAAATGATGTCGTCGGGCATTAACGGCCACGACAGCCGCGCCTTCGACGTCGAGGTTTTCGACAATGCCGGCTCTTCGGTCTTCGATCCCCTCGCAGCCGCCGATGCCGCCGCACAGCTTACCCTCAACCCGTTGCTGGAGCCGCTGCGCCTGGCCCGCGTCTATGGGCAGCACGCCCGCGACACGTCGATGCTTGGTGTGGAGGAACTGCTCGACAAGCTCCTGGCGGCCACCGTGGGCTCGGCCCATGACGCGGTTGGCCGCCGCATCGCCTATCGCACCTTGGTCACGCTGGCGCGGGTGGCGAATGACCGGCAGACCTCGCCCGACGTCGCCGCCCTGATCGACGACCGGCTGGAGAAATCCGCCGACCTTCTGGCCAAGGCGGATGATCCCGCCTGGGGCAAGAGCATGGTCCGCCTGGTGAAGAATGACGCCCTGATGAAGGCAGAGGTCGCCAAGATGCGGCCGCACAAGTCCTATGTCCCGGGCGGCATGCCGATCGGGGAGACCGAATGGCTGGAAGACGACTGGATGGACCAGCCCCTCTAGGATGTTTTTCCGGCCGCGCTGTTTCGGTCCAGGACGGATGTTGGGGTTCTTTGCTAGCTTTGTGAAACACAAACGAACAGGTGACCTATGAAGTGGGGATTTCTTGCTGGTGTCGCGATTTGCTCTATCAGCATGGGCGTTGGCGCTCAGCCGTCATCGCCGGGGGGCGATCTGCTGGCGCGATTCGACAGCGCCTTGAGCACGAAAGACCAGACCGACTGGCTGAAGCTGCTCGCGGCCGAGCCCAACCAGGTGGGCTCACCCCATGACAAGTTCGTCGCCGACTGGATCGTCAAGCAGTTCAAGTCCTTTGGCTGGGACACCAAGGTGGAGACCTTCCAGGTGCTTTATCCCACCCCGATATCGGAAGCGGTGGAGATGGGCGACTTCAAGGCCACGCTGACGGAAAAGCCGATCCCCGGCGATTCCACCGCGAACTTCAAGGATTATGAACTGCCCGCCTATCTCGCCTATCAGGGCGACGGCGATGTCACCGCGCCGCTGGTCTATGTCAATTACGGCACCGAGGCCGACTATAAGGAGCTGGCGCTGGAAGGCGTCAGCGTCGAGGGCAAGATCGTCATCGCCCGCTATGGCGAAGTCTGGCGCGGGGTCAAGCCGCTGCTGGCCGCCAAGCATGGCGCCATCGGCTGCATCATCTATTCCGATCCCGCCGATGACGGCTATGCCGTGGGCGATGTATACCCTGCGGGGCCGATGCGGCCGCCGCAGGGCATCCAGCGCGGCTCGGCGATGGACATGATGCTTTATCCCGGCGATCCGCTCACGCCGGGCATTCCCGCCACCGCCGATGCCAAGCGCCTGACGCATGAGACCGCAGGATCGGTGCTGAAGATTCCGGCGCTGCCGATTTCCTATGCCGATGCGCAGGTGCTGCTGTCGGCCATGAGTGGACCGGTCGCGCCCAAGAACTGGCGCGGCGCGCTGCCCATCACCTATCACATCGGCCCGGGCACCAAAGCGGTGCATCTGATGGTGAAGTCGAACTGGGATCTGAAACCGGTCTATGACGTGATCGCCACCATCAAGGGCTCGCAATATCCCGACCAGTGGGTGGTGCGCGGCAATCACCATGACGGCTGGGTGGCCGGGGCGAGTGATCCGGAATCCGGTCAGGTGGCGCTGCTGGATGAGGCCAAGGCGCTGGGCGGCCTGCTCAAGACCGGCTGGCGGCCCAAGCGCACCATCGTCTACACCAGCTGGGACGGCGAGGAGCCGATGCTGCTGGGTTCGACCGAATGGGTCGAGCAGCATATGGACGACCTGAAGAAGAAGGCGGTCATCTATATCAACACCGACGGCAATTCGAAGGGCTTCCTGAATGCCTCAGGCAGCCAGGACCTGGGCGCCTTCGTCACCGGCGTGGCCAATGGCATCACCGATCCCACCGCCAATGTCTCTGTCGCCGAACGATCGCGCGACCGGCTGCTGACCAATGCGGCCGGCCCCGGCGCGGGACCCGAGATCAAGGCGGCGGCCAAGGCCGCGTCGGCGCCGGGCGCCAGCCTGCCGATGGGTGCGGCGGGTTCGGGTTCGGACTTTTCGGGCTTCCTGGATCATGCCGGCGTCACCACCCTGAACATCGGTTTCGGCGGTGAAGGCGAGAGCGGCGGGGTCTATCACTCCGCCTATGACACCTTCGAGCATCACACCCGCTTCGATGATCCGGGCATGGTCTATGGCAAAGTGCTGGCCGAGATGGTGGGACACACCGTCATCGCCACGGCCGATGCCGACATGCCGCTGCAGACGCCCAAGGCGTTTGCTGGATATATGAAGTCTTACGCAACCCGCGTGGAGCACCTGGCCGACGACAGCCGCGCCGCAGCCGCGCAGCAGAAAGAACTGCTGGCGGCCAATGCCTATAAGGTGGTCGGCGGCGACATGAGGGGTGCACCTGTCCCGCGCGCGCCCGTGCCGTCTTTTGACTTCAAGCCGCTGGACGAAGCGGTGGGGATGCTGGCTGCCAGCGCCGACAAATATGAAGCGGCGGCGAAGGGCAATCTGACACCGGAGCAGAAGAAGAAGGTCATGGAGATCATGCGCACCATAGACGCCACCCTGATGGACGAGACCGGTTTGCCGGGGCGGCCCTGGTACAAAAACATGATCTATGCGCCGGGTCGCTATGTCGGCTATGGCGTCACCACCATGCCAGGCATCACCGAGGCCATCACCGAGGAACGCTTTGACGACGTTCCCAAGTATATCGGCATGACCGCGGCGGTGCTGAAAGCCTATGCGGCGAAGCTCGACGCGGCGACGGTGGTGATGACGCAAGGCTGACGCGTTCGTTTTTCACCGCGCTGGCCCCCGTGCGTGCCGGATTCCAAACCGGCGTTGGCCATTCACGCCGATTATTGCCGGAATTTTCTGCGGGCGTCTTGCTAACCTGCATACGGGATCATGCGGGCGGGGCCGATGCGCAAGACCGTGAAACTGGCTTTTTGTGCGTGCCTGCTTGCGCTGCTGGGGGCGGACGCCGGCTGGGCGCAGAAGGACGATGCGTCCTATGACATCCTGATCAAGAATGCGCGCATCCTGGACGGCACCGGCAATCCCTGGTTTTCCGGCATCATCGCGATCAAGGACGGCCATATCGCGGCTATCGGCAATCCGGCCGGGCCGCTTTCAACCGCGACCGCCAAGCGGGTAATTGACGCCACCGGTCTGGTGGCCGCACCGGGCTTCATTGATCTGCACACCCATTCCGACATGCCGCTCTTGGAAGACGGCAATGCCGAAAGCATGGTGCGCGATGGCGTGACACTGAATGTGATGGGTGAGGAACAGAGCGTGGCGCCGCGCGACGGCTTGCCCGTCGAGGGGCAGGGCGCGGTGAAAGAGGACTGGACCACGCTGACCCAGTATTTCGATCGTCTGAAACAAAAAGGCATCTCGATCAATGTGATCTCCCACATTGCCGAGGATCAATTGCGCCGGGTGGTGATGGGCTATTCCGACGCCGACCCCACGCCCGAACAATTGCACAGGATGGAAGACCTGCTGGCGCGCTCGATGCACGAAGGCGCCTGGGGCCTGGTGACGCTGTATGACAGTGGCGGTCCCGCCCATCCCGACGAGGCGATCGCGCTGGCCAAGGTGGCGGCCAGGCTGGGCGGCAATTACACCACCCATATCGGCGGCGAGGGCTTCCAGGAAGAACAGGAACTCAACTTCGCCTTCCGGGTTGGGCGCGAGGCGCATATCCCCGTCCACATCTTCCACCTCTATGCCAGCGGCAAGCCGGTATGGGCGCGCATGGCCGAGTATCTCGACATGATCGAGAAGGCGCGCGCGGAGGGCTTGGACGTCACCGCCAACCAATATGCCTATACCGCCAAGACCCATCCCTGGTGGCTGTGGTTTCCCACCTGGTCGCGCGCCGGCGGGCCCAAGGCGTTCGGCGACCGGCTGCAGGACCCGGCGGTGCTGGAGAAGATCAAGCACGACAAGGAATTCATCGACTGGTCCACCGAGCATGGCGGCTGGGAGGGCATTGTCGTCGCCAAGGTCAACAAGCCCGAGAACCAGAAATATCTGGGCAAGACGGTGATCGAGGTCGCCAAGATGATGGGCGAGGCCGATCCCGCCGATGCCGCGCTGAAGCTGGAGGCCGACGAGCACGGCCAGGTCAGCGGTATCTATTTCGCGCTGTCGGAAGACAATGTGAAGATGGTGATGCAGAAGCCCTGGGTGGCGGTCGCCAGCGACGGCGCGGCGCTGAACCTCAATGCGCCGCCCATTCCGCATCCGCGCAGCTATTCCAACAATGCGCGCGTGCTGGGCCATTACGTGCGCGAGGAGCACACGCTGACCCTGGCCGATGCGGTGCGCAAGATGACAGGTCTACCGGCGCAGATATTGGGCCTGACCGACCGCGGCCAGCTGCATCAGGGTTATTGGGCCGACGTGACGCTGTTCGATCCCAACACGGTGGGGGAAACCAACAGCTACGCGCATCCTCAATCCTATGCCAAGGGTATTCCCTATGTGATCGTCAATGGCGTGGTGGTGATCGATCACGGCCAGCACACTGGGGCGCGGCCGGGCATGCCGCTCTACAAATTGCATCACGCTTAAGTTGATCGACAAATCGCCGGCGCCGATGCAAGCGGGTTGCATAGGGATATCGCTGTAACCGGAGAGAGAGATGCGGGCAGGTACATCGGTGCGCTGGCGGCTCGCCTGGCTTCTGGTTCTGCCGATAACCTGGATCATGTCGCTGGATCGCACGGCGATGACTGTTGCTGCGCCGGTCATGCAGAAGGAGCTGCATTTCTCGCTGGGGCAGATGTCGGTGATCCTAACCGCGTTCCACTGGGCCTATGCCATCTTCTCTATACCGGCAGGCATCTTCACCGCCTGGGCAGGGGCGCGTAGCGCTTCTGATCGCCAATGCCGCCTGGTCCGTGCTGACCATAGCCATCCCCTTTGCCGGGGGCGCAAGCGCGCTTTCAGCGCTGCGCTTCGCGCTGGGAGGCTTTCAGGCCGTCGACATGCCGGCTTCGATGGCCGCTTTCCGAAACTGGTTTCCGACCGCGGAACGCGCGCGGGCAAATTCCACGGTACTGGCCGGTGTCTATCTCGGGCCCATCGTGGGCGCTCCGCTCACCGCATGGCTGGTGAGCGCCCATGGCTGGCGCGCGGCGTTCATCCTGTTTGGCGTCTTGGGTGTCGTCAGCGCGATCCTATGGTGGCTTCTGTTTCGTGACACGCCCGGCGCCCATTCGGCGGTGTCGCCGGAGGAGCGCGCCATGATCGTGCAGGGGCAGGTGGATGATGGCGTGTCCCAAGCCAACGCATCGCTCTTTTCCTTGGCCGGGCGATTGACGTTTTGGACGATTGGAGTGCAGGGCATCTGCACCGGCGTTGTGATGGGGTTTTTCAACACCTGGCTACCCACCTATCTGATGCAGGAGCGCAGCGTGGCGCTGAAGTCGTTGGGCTTTTTCTCTTCCTTGCCCTGGATGATCCTGTTGCTGGTGGTGTTCGCGGCATCGACGGGCGAAGACGCCGTGCTAAAGCGCACAGGGTCGATATGGCTGGCCCGCGTGCCGGCCGCCATTCTGGGTTCTGTTATCGCAGCTATCGGCCTGTGGCTGGGTGCGCGCGTCGCCGCCACCGGCCCGGCCCTCGCACTGTTAGCGCTGGGATTGGGCGGCATGGGCCTTGTGCAAGCCTCGACATGGTCCACCATTCAGGAAATTGGCCATGGCAATACCGCCATTTTGGCGGCCTGGAATGGCATGCTGACGAACGGTGCGGCGGCATTGGGCCCGCTGCTGATGGCCGGCCTGGTGACCAAGCAGGGCAATTGGGCGGGCTCGCTGACCAGTGTAGCTCTGGTTGCCCTCGTCGGGGCATTGGCCTGGACGGCCATCCACCGGCGTACCGGGCGCGACCAATGATCTTTGCCCGCATGTTCAAATTCCTGGTTCTACCAGGTCAGGAACAAGCTTATTGCGACTATCTGCGCGATGTCGTTTCTCCGATTGACACTGCCGCGCACCAAGCGGATGTGTTCCTCGAACTGCGTACGATAACGCCGGACGGCGGCGCGGATTGGAATCATGGCCGCATCTTTACCTTCCGCGATCGCGCGCAGCGCGACGCTTTCGCGGCGCGGATGGCGGAGCAAGCGGCTTTCTTCGACGGGAACAGCGAGGCCACGCGTTTGCGCAAGGCTCGTGCTGAAACAATGCGGCGCCAGGTTGAGGTCTCCGACTATCAGATCGAACAAGGTCCGTGCCGACAAACAATCACCAGAGCAATCTAGCAGCTAATGGAATTTGGCTGTTGGCAGCGAAAGCGCCAGCCAAATGGCCGCCGGAGAGGCGGTCTTGGCGTATGCGCGGTTCGTCTACTGCTATTGGAAGCGCTCTACCACCATTTCCTCGCTCTTGGCCCATACGCGGCCTCGATCATCAACGGCTGACGATGCGCGCTTTCGTTGGTGGCAGGCTATTCAGATATCGTTGAAGCTCCTCGCGGAGGATGACGGTCATGCCTTCGGCGCGCCGCGCCTGAATCTTACCCGTCTTGATGAATTCGAAAACTTTGGTCCGCCCAATGCTCGTCGCAGCAACTGCTTCATCAATCCGATGGCACAGCTTCCAGTCAGGAAGCCGCTCTTCAAGAATTCTGGCTGCAGAATTCATAATGATCCTCGTGTGTGTCGTCTAGGGTTGCTTGTCGCTGGACGTTTTCGCATCCATTGTCATGCATTGATCCTCGGCAAAATTCGTGCGCGGTCGATGGCAGTTCACGTTACTTCGTGTTGTGGCGGGTAATTGGCCAAATACGGGAGCGTTGGGCCGACCGTCGGCGGCGTCGCCAAATCATCGTCGCTGGCGACGTCGCGGCAGCGTATGGCCCACGCGTCCATCAGTTGCCGGCGTGATTCCAAAGCGTCACCCCGACGATAGGCTTGCTCGACGGCATCTCCGGAAGTGGAGTATGAAGGTCCATCGCTCAGCTCCCGAGGGTTCCGCCCGCAAATAGAGGTCGCCGTCGGCGTGTAGACCTGGTTTTGTAAGTGCTGTTACAGTATGTGGCGAAAGGCGATTTATCTTTCTTGCCACCCTACATCCACCCAAATATCGAACGTGGATTGATCCAGACCAACGTGATTGGAACGGAATAGCGATGGGCTAAAAGTTCAAGTACCCCAAGGGTTTATGAACTGCGGCGGATCAACTTGAAATGGAAGTCAGGGCCGCCCTGTCCGCCAAATAAAAGGCCCCCTTGTGGGGCCTTTTATTTGGCTGATGGGGTGAGGCGGACGGGCCTGTGTTCGACGCCAACGCCAATAGGCGTTGGCAGGCGCGAGCAAAGCGAGCGATCCGAGCGAAGCGAGGACGAAAAACTGCCTTGAGCATGTTTTTCGTAAATCCACCCTGTCTGCCAGTTTTGTCTTCCGCACCGAGAAGTGGGATTCCCGGCACGTCGCTGGCGCTCCGAACCCCACCCTGCCCGCCAATAGCTGATAACAAGTGACGCGGCCGATGAAAGAGAGCAATCTCGCCCCTGCTTGAGCTGGGAGCTTTGACCGAACGCGTGCCTCCGGACGATAGCCCCGCCCTTCGCGTCGCCGCCATCGGTCATCGCGAGATATCGCCGTTGCTGAAAGCGCGCGTGGCGGCTGCCGCGAAGCAGGTTCTGACGGACATCCGCGACGGCGCGCAAGGGGCGTCCCGGCTTGTGCTGGTATCGCCGCTGGCCCAGGGCGCCGACCAGCTCATTGCGACAACGGCGCTGGAACTTGGTTACCGGCTTGAGGCCGTGCTGCCGGCGCCGCCCACGGACTATGAACGCACCTTCGGTCTGGACACGGAAGAGCAGGACATCGCGCTTTTCCGTGACCTGATGGCGAAAGCCGCGCCACCGCAGGGCGAGGGCGTTCTGGCGCTGGCCGGGGACCTGTCGAGCAGCGATGCCCGCGATCATGCCTTCCTGGCTTGCGCCGATGCCGTCATCCGCCGCGCCGATATGGTGGTGGTGATCCTGTCGAAGGACCGCTGGCAGTCCCAGTCGGGCCAGACGGTTCGTGATGCGCTGGCGCTTGACATCCCCGTTATCGTCATCGCGCCCGAAGCACCCGAACAGCCGGATTTGCATGAGCGGGAGGCGCGCAACCAAGCCTCGCCGGACGCCATTCGCATGATGGCTTCCGCCACGATGGCGCGCAAACTCCCCGACGTCATCGCAAAGGCGAAAAATTTGCTGGCGGCCGGCGGCTGTCTCGCCGTCATCGATCTCTTGCGGAATCTGTCTGATGGTGCGGCGGCAGGCCGGCTGGTTGAGCGGGATTATCTTCTGGTGCTGGCGCTTGCACGCATGGGAGCGGCCAGGCTCGCGCTTGAAACCTTCAAGTCCCGCCTTGCCCGGCAACCTCTCGACAATCTCCCGGTCGCGCTGGCCCGCGACGTGCTGGCGCTGGAAGCGCGCTGTCTCAAGGACCTGAGTCTCGAAACCGCGAGCCCGGAAGGCCTGCTGGAAGCGGCGCGGGCTTATGAGGGTGTTTATCAGCGCTTTGGCGGTTACTATCCGCTGATCAACGCGGCCACCCTGATGCTGCTTGGCGGCGACCGGGAACGCGCGCAGCGGCTGGCGGCCCAGGTGCTTGTCGAAGCAGGCGACGCCGATTACTGGTCTCTGGCCAGCAGGGCCGAAGCGCTTCTGATCCTGGGTGACGCCGCCCAGGCCGCGTCTGTTCTGGAACGAGCCAGCGCCGCGCCTGTCCCACCCACGGACCTGGCGTCCACCAAGAAGCAATTGCTGCTTGTTTGCCAGGCCAATGGCATATCATCCGCGCTGCTGTCGGGCCTGCGCATCCCCACCATTCTCTACTATCGCGGCGAAATGCTCCCGGATACCGAAACCGGGCCGCTGCAGCAGGACATCCAGTCACAGACGCGAAGGCTGAATGCGGGCTTTGCCTATGGATCGCTGGCCAACACGGGCGACATCCTGCTGGCGGAATCTCTTCTGGACATGGGCATCGAACTGAATCTTGTCCTGCCCTATCGCGCGGATGAATTCGCGCGGGCCGCGATTCCGGCGCCATGGGCTGGCCGCTTTGACGCCTGTGTCCGCAAGGCTACTTCCGTCTCCTTCCTGCTCGACAATGACGTGTTGCATCATGATTGCGTGCTGGCAATGAGCGCCGCCCAGGCCGCCGGCCTGGCGCGCTACCGCGCGGACAAGGTGGCCAGCATCGCGCTTTGTCTTGCGATCCGGGACGGCGGGCTGGAAACGCCGGAACTGGATTGGCCTGGCCTGTGTCAGGAGCCTTGCGCCGGGATCGGACCGCGCTGCCTTCTGTTTGCCGATGTGAAGGGCTTCAGCAAGCTGCCCGAGCGCGACATGGAAGCGTTTGTGCAGCACTTCATGGGCGGGCTGGCGGCGGCGATCCAGGACTTCGCCCATGACATCGATTACCGCGCCACCGCCGGTGACGGCGTGTTCCTGGTATTCCGCACGCCGCTCTTGGCGGCTCAATGCGGCCTGGCGATGCAGGCGCGGGTCGGCGCATTCGACCGGGACCGGCAAGGCATCGAGGCGGCGCTGCAGTTGCGGATCGCGATCCATTACGGCCCGGTGCATCCGGTGCATGATCCGATTTTGGACAGGCCGTCTTTTGCAGGCCGCGAGATCATCCGGGCCGCGCGCATGGAACCCATAACGCCACCGGGCGAAATCTTCGTCACCGAGCAGCTGGCAAGCGCATTGTTCCTTGCCGGGGAAACCGGTTTTCGCTGCGACTATGTCGGGATTCTGCCGTCGGCAAAGGGCTTTGGCAGCTTCCGCATGTATTCGATCAAGTCACGCGCGGAACCACGCAACCGAAGCGCAGCGCCAAGCGCCATGCTGGCCTGATCATGGACGAACCTGGCAGGCGCTCTGTCGCCCATGGGAGCTCATTGCTTCGCTGCCGACTCGGCCGGAAATTCCAGTTGCCCGGCATACCCCATATCCTTGACCTCCTTGGTCATCTTTTCCACCAGCTCCGGCGCGGGACGAGGATCGCGGGTGTAGAGGCTGACATCGGTCATGTCGGGGCTTGCCATGATGGCCCAGCCGTCGGTGTGATCCAGCACCCAGTATTCGCGGTTGATCGGAAGAAGGCCGAACATGGCGTGATAGGTCGCGTGGACCTTGGTATTCTCTGCGGGGTTCAGGATTCTCATCTGGCCGTCAAGCAACTCTTCCTTGCCGTCCGGCGTCTTGTCGTGGCAGCCGTCGCGCTCGGAAAGGGCGCCGCTCTTGGTTTGGTAGTCGGTATAGCCCGCCACGCAGTCCTTGTTGAAGCTCTTGGGCGTGCGGCCGATTTCGTACCAGCGGCCGGCATAGAAACTCGCCGCGTCAACCGGCTTGGCGGGTTGCGGCGCCTTGGGGGCATCCGCGGCAAATGCCATGCCGGCGGCAAGACACAGGCAGATCACCGGGCCGGTCACCCGGATGGCGGCGGTTTTCATGTCATTCCCCCTTGGCGCGAGCCCACCATGCCAGCCTAGCCCGTTGTCTCTCTTCTGTCCGCCAAAAAGGCCGCTTCAGGGCCGTAGCGTCACAACAAAGCGGAAGACTAGCGCGCGGGCGTGACCCCCTGGCCGGTGAACGGGGAAAATATGTCGTTCAGCACTTTGCCGGAAGCGGCACCGACAAGGCCATCGAAGGATCCAGCCTTCATTTGCTCGGCCGCCGCAAGCATCGCGCCCCAGGCCACCCGCGCCAATGCACCACCCACGCTGATCCGCCGGACACCCAGGTCGGCCAGCTCCGCAACCGTCAGGCCGGGACCGGACATCAGCACGTTCAGTGGCTTTGGCGCCACCGCGCGCACCATCTGGGCGATGTCTTCTTTCTTTTTCACGCCTGGCGCATAAAGACAATCGGCACCGGCATCGGCGAAAGCCACCAGCTTTTCGATCGCGGACTTGAGCGTTTCCGGATCGGCCAGCAGGCCCTCGGTGCGCGCCACCAGGATCACGTCTTCGCCGGACCGGTCGATCGCCGCGCGCGCGGCGCGGATGCGCGCCACGGCGAAGGGCAAATCATGGAGCCCCTTGCCGCCCGCCTTGCTGTCTTCGATGGAAAGTCCCGCCACGCCGGTCCCGATCGCAAGCCCCACATTGGCAGCGACGGCTTCAGGCTCGACCGCGAAGCCGGATTCAAAGTCGGCGTTGATGGGCAGGTCCACCGCGGCACAGAGTTCTGTCAGATGGCCCAGCACATCATCGCGGGACACGGCATAGTCGGGCCGCCCTCTTGTCCAGGCATGACCCGAGCTGGTCGAGGCCAGGGCGGCAAATCCCAGATGCTGCAGCAGCCGGGCGCTGCCCACATCCCAGGGATTGGGGATCACAAAACAGCCCTGTCCGTGCAGGGCGCGGAAGCGGGCCCGTCTGGATGCGGTATCGGTCATCTGGGGCCTCCCTGTTGGCCTTCATGGTAGCGCGCGGATTGGCGGCCGCCATCGCCGGCGTGCGCGGGCCAGCCATGCGTGGGAACGCCCGTTTTTGGCGGCGGAGGCGAGGCCTGCTAGGCTTTTGGCCGCGAGGGCCAAAACAATGAAAATCGATCCCGAAGAATTTCGCGTGCCGGAAGGCAAGAAATTTCATATCAAAAAATGGCCGACGCAGACCAAGCCGGTCTACAGGTCCAAGGACGATTACCAGGACATGCTGCGCGATCACACCGCGCGGCTGGATGCGCAACAGCAGCTGCTTTATGCCTCCAACCAGCACGCCCTGCTTCTGATCTTCCAGGCGATGGACGCGGCCGGCAAGGACGGGGTGATCCGCCATGTGATGTCCGGCATCAACCCGCAGGGCTGCCAGGTTTTCAGTTTCAAGCATCCCAGTCCCACGGAACTGTCGCACGATTTTCTCTGGCGCACCACCCGCGATCTGCCCGAGCGCGGCAAGATCGGCATCTTCAACCGCTCCTATTACGAGGAAGTGCTGATCGTGCGGGTGCATCCCGAAATCCTGCGCGGGGAAAACCTGCCGGGGGAAGGCGGCGGCAAGATCTGGGAGCACCGTTTGCGCTCCATTCGCGATTTCGAGCGCCATCTCAACGCCAACGGCACCCGCATCGTCAAATTCTTCCTGCATCTGTCGAAAGAGGAGCAACGCAAGCGCTTCCTGGCCCGCATCGACCAGCCGGACAAGAACTGGAAGTTCGACGACAGCGACCTGGCGGAGCGCGGCTTCTGGAAGAATTACATGCGCGCCTATGAGGACTGCCTGCAAGCCACCAGCACCGAACACGCGCCCTGGTATGCGGTGCCCGCCGACGACAAGCAGAACGCCCGGCTGATCGTGTCGCAAATCATTCTGCAGACGCTGGAAGGGCTGAAAATGCGCTATCCCGAGGTCAGCGACGAGAAAAAACGGCAATTGCAGGCCATACGGCGGCGCCTTTCCAGATAGGCACGTTGAGCCGGGCCCCAAATCACCCTAGCGTGGCTTTCGCGCAAGGGGCTGGTGCATGAAATTCCGGATCGCGGTTGCTATGGGCCTGGTGCTGGCGGCGGCGATCGCATGGCTGGCCTGGCGCCTGATCACGGTGCCGGCGGTCGTCAGCAGCGATATCGTGGAGGCCCCCACCGGTCACGCCTATCGGTTCGTCTCCGCGCCCGATTCGGGCTGGAACGCCGATCGGGTGGCGGCCGCCAGACTGTCCTGGCATGGCCGTTCCGGCTATCTCGTCACCATCGACGATGCCACGGAATATCAGTTCGTGATGGACCGGCTGTTCCCCCATGCTTATCCCGACGTCACCTATCTGGGAGGACGGCAGACCGCGCCGGGCGAATGGCGCTGGGTGACCGGGCCCGATGGCGCGGAGGATGGCGGCAAGGGCCGGCTGTTCTGGCGGGGTGACGAACAGGGCGCAGTGGTGGGAAGCCGCTATGCCAACTGGATGTCCACCGCCTTCCAGCATGGCGGCAAGTGGGATGTAGGCAAGGTGTGCTGCGTCTCGCTCTTTTCCTATGGCGTGCCGCAATTCTCGACCTCACTGGGCAGCGGCGATCGTGACGAGCATGTCGCCGGTTATATCGTGGAATTTGGCGGCTAAACGCGGCGGGCGGGCAAAAAAGCCACCGCCCTTCCCGGGCAGTGGCTGCCGTCTTTCATTCAATGCCAGTCGCGGCTGATGTTGTAGTAGGAATAGCTCTGCTCGCGGATGGTGCCCAGGCTGCCGTCATGCTTGGTCAGATCCTTGAGGTCGTAGGCGGGCGCCTTCTCCAGCCGGTCCTTGGAGAGCGGGACCACATAGCCGCCCTTGTCCTCGTCATAGTTCAGCATGGACCAGGGAACCGGATAGTATTTCTCGCCCATGCCCAGCACGCCGCCGAAACCCAGCGCCGCGAACATGATCTGGTTGGACTGCTTGTCGAGCACCACGTCTTCGACGGTGCCGATCTTGTCGCCGCTGTTGTTGTAGACGGCGGTGCCTTTGACTTTGGATGCGAGAATGGCCGTGGTGTGACCGCTGCTGGTCGTCATGCGTTCCTCCAATGATTGGGTGTCCAGCGGTAACGTCTGGCCGTCGCATGTTGTTGCGGGAACCTGTTTTTTTCTTGCGCACGACTTTTTGGGTCCGTTTGCGCACCAAGTTTCGCGGCAGGCACGCGAAACTGTGTCCCTGCGGACACGTTCCCGCAAGCGAAGCTTTCAGCAGGAACCATTCCAAATGACGGTCAGAAGCAGCATCGAACATATGGCCAAGTCGGTCTTGGGCGGTCTCACTCCGGACAGCGAGCCCGGCGACATCCTCGACACGCTCCAGGAAGAGCATGACGAAGTGCGGGAACTATTGAGCAAGCTGACTGACAGCGATGACGCCCGCGAACAGAAAAGCCTGGTCGGCAAGATTGCCCAGGCGCTGGTGCCTCATACCAAGGCGGAAGAGAAGGTGGTCTATGACCCGGTTTGCGCGCTCAGCGGCGAGCGCCCCAAGATCGACGGCGCCGAAGGCTATACTGAACACGCACTGGCCAGCGCCACCCTCAAGCAGCTGAGCAGGCTCACCGCCAACACGCCGGAATTCAAGGCCAGCGCCAAGGTTCTGAAAGAACTGGTGGACCATCATGTCGAGGAAGAGGAGCGCAATATCTGGGCCCAGGTGCGCGAGAATTTCTCCGCCCAGCAGCGCGCCCGGATGAACCGGGACTTCCTGGCGGCCAAGAAGAAAGTGAAAGTCTGACGGCCGGTCCTCGGAGCGGCTTCAGGCCGGCTGCTTCGGGGTCTTGGCCCATTCGTTGAGCACCAGCGCCAAGGTCAGCACGTCGAACAGGGCGAAGCCCAGGAGCCAGTCAGACCATTGTTCGCTGAGCCGCCAACCCATGTAGGTAATGAAACTGACCAGGATCAGTGTGCCCACCGGGAAGATCCAGCGGCCGCCGCCGCGCAGCAGCACGATGACCAGCGCCAGCTTCAGAAGGCCGTGCACCACCAGATAGAATTCCACGAAATGGGCGCCGGTGGTGGCCAGGTGCTCGGCGCCCCTGCGGATCGCATGCACCGCCGCGACATGGCCGCCGTCATACAGTTCGGGTGCGGTGACCCGCACCACCCAGCGGTAGATCCGCTGCGGCCCGGTCAGCAGGATCACCAGCCCGGCCAGGACCTCGAGCGCGCCGTCGAACCCCTTCACGGTCAGGGTGGCGAGATACGCCAGATGCATGGGAGAGGTTTTTTGCGTCGCCATCAGCTTATTTCACGAAATCGGCGACAATGGAGACCGGCTGGCCGCCGGCGCGGCGGTCATGTGGCAAGGCGCGCAGCACGAACATCTCCTCATCCGGGAACGGCTCGGCCAGATAAGTGTGGTCATCCAGGAAGCCCTGATAGAATTTGATGGTGCTTTTGCGGATTTCCGACTTCAGCACAAGATGGGTAATGAACTCATAGCGGGGAAACCAGAGATGCGCCTCCCCGTCGCCGGCAAAGCGGATCCGGGCGTCACCGCTGGTATCGTCGAAATAGGGCTGGGCTCCCATCAGCAGATCGCCGCTCACCCGGCCGCGCCAGTCATAGACCGAGCGCCGTTTGTGCACCGGGCTGCGATAGTCCGGCACGCTGAGGCGGAAAATGCCCCCGGGCTTGAGGACACGATAAATCTCGTCCAGGACAAAGGGCACCTTGTCGAAAGGCAGATGCTCCAGCACGTCCTGGGCCTGGATTTTGGCGATGCCGCCGTCGGGATAGGGCAGGGCTGCGGTGAGATCGTGTTTTACCTCGCGCGCATGCCTGGGCTCGAGCGCCAGGCCGATGAAGTTGGTGATCTGGAACTGCCGTTCATGCGGTCCCAGGCTGCCGAAATAGAGATAGGGCTCCATGTGCCCGATTGTCTAATGCGGAAAGAGCGCCTGCAAGTCGGTGACGGCCTTGTCCACGTCCGCCTCGCTCAGTTCGCCACCCGACGCGGCCTGGAGCTGTTTCAGGCTCATGCTCTTGAACAGGGGGTATTGGGCGTCGCCGAGAAGGCCGGGCAGGTCCTTGTTCAGTATCGCCGCAGCCGCGGGATCGGCGGCGATCCGCTCCACCGGCGTGTCGCGGGAATAACCCGAAGAGGCTGCCGGGCCAAGCGCTGTTGCAGGCGCGGGCTGGTCCTGAGTGCATGCGGACAAAGCCATAAGCGACAGCGCGGCCAGTACCGTCCTTGAGAGCATGCTTGCATCCTTTGTATCCCCGGGCCGGCGGCGAGTTTGGCCCGCTGGTCCGCGGCTTGGCAATGCAAGCCGCCCAGGGCTTTGTCGCAATATGTCTTGCCGGCGTGTCATAGCGGAGACGGTAGGTCTCAGATGATCACATCCACCGGCGTGCGCGGCGTGTGTATTTTGGGATCGCTGCGCTGCTCGGTTTTTTCCTGCGGCAAGGTGACGGCCAGCCATTCGGCGCGCTTCTCCAGCGCTTCGGCCGTGAGCAGGTAAAGCGCCTGGTCGCCGCGGAACAGGGAATCGTTCGCGAGCTGGCGCAACTGCTCTGCCAGGGACAAAAGATTCCGCAAATCAACCGTACCGGCGAAATGTTCCATCCGCCAATAACGCCGGAGGCCGTGCGGCGGCGCGCTCCGATTTGGCTTTTGGTAAAAGGTGGGTGAAATCGCGCCTGAAAAGGCGATGATTCACCGGAACGCCGCCTGCCCTTGTAATTGCTGCATTGCAACATAATATAACGGGGATGCCGGAATGTGGCGAAAATTGGTGGCGCGGATGCGGTTTGACGGACTAAAGCCCGGCGTAAAGGCAGCCCCCCTCAAGTCTCGCCCTATGCCCGCCGCCCCGCTGGCGGAAGCGCCTTTTTCGCCCAACCCGGGCAATCTGCGCATGTTCCGCTATCTGCCCAAGGGCCTGAAAGCGGGTGCGCCGCTGGTGGTGGTGCTGCATGGCTGCGGCCAGACCGCCAGCGGCTATGACACGGGCGCCGGCTGGTGCGAACTTGCCGCCGAACTGGGTTTTGCCGTGCTGGCGCCGGAGCAGAAGGCGGCCAACAACCCCAATACCTGTTTTGACTGGTTCAACCCGGAAGACATCACCCGCGGCCAGGGCGAGTGCGCCTCGATTGCCGCCATGATCCGCGCGGTGGTCGACACCCACCGGCTGGACGCGCGCCGCGTCTTCATCACCGGCCTGTCGGCCGGTGGCGCCATGACGGCGGCGATGCTTGCGACCTATCCCGAACTGTTCGCGGGCGGAGCGATCATCGCCGGACTGCCTTTTGGCGCGGCGGCGAATGTGCGCGACGCGCTGGAAACGATGCGCAGCGCGCCGCTGAAGGCGCCGCAGCAATGGGGCGATGCCGTGCGCGCGGCAGCCGGTTACGCCGGTCCCTGGCCGAAGATCTCGATCTGGCACGGCGCGCTGGACACCACCGTGAATGTCAACAACGCCCAGGCCAGCGTGGCGCAATGGGCTGATGTGCATGGTCTGGCCCTCGGCGCGGCGAAGCAGGAGATGGCGGATGGCGCCATCCGGCTTTCCTGGGGCGATCAGCTTGAGGTTTATACCATCCCGGTGCTGAGTCATGGCACGCCCATCGATTCCCGGGACGTGGGAAGGCCCGCGCCCTTCATTCTGGACGTGGGAATTTCGTCCAGCCGCCGTATCGCCCGGTTCTGGGGTCTGGCGCCCCTGGCTGCGTCCAGATCCGCCCCCAGGCCCGCGCCAGTGCGTGCGGCGACGCCACAAGAGCCGGCTTTGCCGGAAATCGAAGCGGTGCTGGCGCCACGGCTGACGCCACACCCGGGTGCAGAGACGCTTATCCGCCGCGCCTTGAAAGCCGTCGGGCTGCTGAAACGCTAGAGCCGGCCCGCCAAAATCAGGATCAGGACGATCAAAAGCACCAGGCCCAGTCCGCCGGACGGGCCATAGCCCCAGCCGGTCGAATAGCCCCACATCGGCACCGAACCCAGAACGGCAAGTACCAGAACAATCAGCAAAATAAGGCGAAGCATCAATTCCTCCCTGTTATTGGGGAAATAACGCGCCAGTTCCATTCAAGTTCAGGGATGACGGTTCGGTCAGGCTTTTGTACGCTTGAGGGCATGGGACAGGATCCGACACTTTTAGAGACGCGCCGCCACCAGATGTTTCCGCATCTGGACGATCACGATGTGGCGCGCCTGCGCCGCTTCGGCGACATCTGCCATTACCCCGACGGTACCTTGATCATGAAAGCCGGCGAGGTTGCCGCCGGATTGGCTTTCATCCTCAAGGGCTCTGTCGATGTGCGCCAGGGCGGTGCGGTTTCGCACCGCGAACCCATCGTCCGGCATGGGCCGGGCGGATTCCTGGGCGAGCTGGCGCAGCTTTCAGGCCGGCCCGCGCTGGTGGATGCAATTGCGGTCGGTGATGTCGAGGCGATTGTGCTGCGGCCCAGGCGCCTGCGCGACGTGCTGGTGCAGGAAGCGGTTTTAGGCGAGCGCATCATGCGTGCCCTGATCCTGCGCCGGGTCGGATTGCTGCAGTCGGGACAGACCGGTCCCATCCTGATCGGACCGCTTGGCTCCAGCGACATGCTGAGGCTGGAGAATTTCCTCAGGCGCAATGGTTATCCGCACCGCGCGCTGGATTCCGAAACCGACGGCTGCGCCCAGACCCTGCTCAAGCGGTTCACCATTCAGCCGGAGCATCTGCCCATCGTGCTGTGTCCGGACGGCAGGATCCTGCGCAATCCCAGCGAAAGCGAACTCGCGCGCTGCATCGGGTTGCTCCGCTCCACCGATCCCGACATGGTCTTCGACACCGTCATCGTGGGCGCCGGCCCCGCCGGTCTTGCGGCCGCGGTCTATGCCGCGTCGGAAGGGCTCTGCACCATGGTGCTGGACTGCCGCAGCTTCGGCGGCCAGGCCGGCGCCTCCTCGCGGATCGAGAATTACCTGGGCTTCCCAACCGGAATCTCGGGCCTGGCCCTGATGGCCAGGGCCTACAACCAGGCGCAGAAATTCGGTGCCGAGATTTCCATTCCCGAAGAGGCCCAGATCCTCGAAGGCAGCGGCGAGGACGTCGCGCGCTTCCAGGTCAGACTGGGCAATGGCGAGAGCGTCAAAGCCAGGAGCGTGGTGCTGGCCTCGGGCGCGCGCTATCGCCGGCTGGACATCGCCAATCTCTCGGACTTCGAAGGCACCTGCGTGCACTACTGGGCCAGCGCCATCGAGACCAAGCTCTGCGCCGGGCAAGAGGTGGTGCTGACCGGCGCCGGCAATTCCGCCGGCCAGGCCGTGGTCTTCCTGGCCGACAAGGTGAAGAAGCTCTGGATGGTGGTGCGCGGCAGGAGCCTGGAAGCCACCATGTCGCAATATCTGATCGACCGCATCCGGGCGCTGCCCAATGTCGAAGTGCTGCTGCGCACCGAGGTCTGCGGCCTGGAAGGCGCGGAAGCGGCGCTCAAGCAGGTGCGGCTCAAGAACCGCGATACGGGCGCGGAAAGCGCGCATGAGATCGGTCACGTCTTTTCCTTCATCGGTGCCGATCCCAACACCGCCTGGCTGGCGGGTTGCGAGATCGCCCTGGACGACAAGGGCTTTGTGATCACGGGCACCGGCGGCAGCCATTGGCTTGCCACCAACCGGGACGGCATTTTCGCGGTGGGCGATGTGCGTTGCGGCTCGGTCAAGCGGGTCGCGGCGGCGGTCGGCGAGGGCTCGACCGTGGTGTCGGCGATCCATGCCTATCTGGCGCGCCAAAAGGTGGCCGAAGAGCAGAAAGTGGCGGCCGAGTGATGGCCGACGATTTTTGCTCGCACCTGGACACGATCAAAAAAGTGACGCCCAGCGCCAAGGGCTGCGAGGAATGCCTCAAGCTGGGCTGGGAATGGTTCCACCTGCGTGTATGCCGCGCCTGCGGCCATGTCGGCTGCTGCGACCAGTCCCGCGGCAAGCACGCCACCAGGCATTTTCACCACAGCCAGCATCCCATCATTGAAGGTTATGATCCGCCGGAAGGCTGGGGCTGGTGCTATATTGACGAAGTGATGTTCGACCTGAACGGCCATGTCACCCCGCAACTGGGTCCCATTCCCCGCTATTATTAGAGGCCGCCATGCATGAGAATATCCGCGAAGGCTTTGACGTGTTCCTGCATGATGGCGGCAAGTCGTTCGGCGCGGTGCGCCAGGTGCGCAAAACCGAACTGGTGGTCTATGTCGAGAATGCCGGGGATTTCGAAATCCCGCTCAGCGCGGTCAAGGATGCCGAGGCTGAGAAAGTGATCCTGGATTCCGCCCGTCTGGAGCCCAAGCTCCGGGAGGCCATCCGCCGCGCCCATTCCGGCGAAGACCCGCGCATTCCATAAAATAAAAAGCACAATCGGGGGGACAATGAGGAAACTGCTTTTGGCCTGCGCGCTGGTGGCGCTGGCCGTGCCTGCGAGCGCGCGCGAACGCTGGACGCAAGTCCAGGCGAAAGACTGGTATGCGCAGCAGAAATGGCTGGTGGGCAGCAACTACATTCCCGCCGATGCCATCAACCAGCTGGAGATGTGGCAGGCCGGCAGCTTTGATCCCGCCCAGATCGACAAGGAGCTGGGATGGGCGCAAAGCGCCGGCATGACTACCATGCGCGTGTTCCTGCATGACGCGCTGTGGCAGCAGGATGCGGCAGGCTTCAAGACACGGATCGGCGTCTTCCTCGATATCGCCGCCAAACATGGCATCAAGCCGCTGTTTGTGCTGTTCGACAGTTGCTGGGATCCCAATCCGAAACTGGGACCGCAGCGTCCGCCGATTCCGGGCGTGCACAATTCCGGCTGGGTGCAGGGGCCTGGCGCCCGCGCTCTGGCCGATCCGGCGCAATATCCGCGCCTCGAAGCCTATGTGAAAGGCGTGGTGGGCGATTTCGCGCAGGACAAGCGCGTCCTGGGCTGGGACCTGTGGAACGAGCCCGACAATGGCAGCGCCAATTACCGCGAGCGCGATCCCAAGCTGTTCGAACATGTGGCGATGCTGTTGCCGCGTGTGTTCGAATGGGCCCGCTCGGCCAACCCGTCACAGGCTTTGACCAGCGGCATCTGGCATGACGATGGTTGGAATGATCTGGGCCATCTCAATGCGGTGGAAAAGACCCAGCTCAGCCAGTCCGATGTGATCAGCTTCCACAATTATGGCTGGCCGGAGGAATTCACCGCGCGGATCAAATCGCTGACCGGCTATGGCCGGCCAATCCTGTGCACCGAATATATGGCGCGCAGCGCCGGCTCGACCATCGACACTATCCTGCCGATCGGAAAGCGCATGGATGTGGGCATGATCAATTGGGGCTTCGTCAACGGCAAGACCCAGACCGACATGCCGTGGGACAGTTGGCAGCGGCCTTATGTGCTGCGCCCGCCGGTGGTCTGGTTCCACGACCTCTTCCACCCGGACGGTATGCCCTACCGGGCGCGCGAGATCGCCATCATCAAGGCACTGAGCGCCGCGCCCAGGGGCGTGGTGCCGGCGCTGGAGTGATCACGCCCAGGGCGTGACATGCGGCACGTCTTCCGTGGCGGCAGGTGCTGACACCGAACCGAAATCGGCGGGCGAGACGATCTCCAGATATTCCATGTCGGGAGAATAATCGAACAGGTAATGCACCATGCCGGGGCGCTGATGCACCACGTCACCGGTTTCCACCAAGGTGACCTTGTCTTCGTACATGAACTTGGCCCAGCCCTTCATCATCACCACGATCTGGAAATCGCAGACGTGATAATGCCAGCCGGTGCCGTCGGTGGGCGGCGCATTGGCCTTCACCAGATGGGCGATGACCTTGCCGTTGGTGGCGCCGGCAATGCCCAGATCGCGATAGAGGAAGAAATCGCGCAAGCCGCCCGCCTTGTATTCGGTGTCACCCGGCTTGACGTGGCTGAAGAATGTAGAAGCAGGCTCCTGACCCATGACAGTTTCCCTTCCCAACCAGATTGCTGCGTCGCAGCATTAAGGCACCAATCGGGGGGCTTGGAAAGAGCCAATAAAATCGGGCGAAAGTGATTCTCCCGAGGCAGTCTGCCGAAAAAATATGCAGTGCAGCAGATCAATGGAAGAGCGGGTCAAGCCCGTTCTTGCGCCATAGGGCGGCGTTTTTGGGATCGGCCAGATAGACGACAAAGGTTTCCGCCGCTTCCGCGTCATTGGTGACCGAGGCGATGCCGGCGGAGAAATCCACGCCGGCGCCATAGGCCGAAGGCACCGGGCCGGCCAGCGCGACATCCTTGTCGGCGGCAAGCTCAGGCAGCATCTGCAGCGCGATGTCCGCCTTGCCGCTGGCCAGCGCCGTCACCGCCAGCCCCTGCACCGGCACGCGCCGGACCCCCTTGAACTCCGGCGCGGACAGCATGGTGTCGATCACCTCGCCGGCCGAGGTGCCGGCGGCGGGATCGGCATAGGCGACGCCCTTGGCGGCCAGCAGCACGGCGCGGAATTTTTCCGGCGTGGAGATGTCGGGGACTTTCGCGCCCGCCTTGACCGCCATGCCCACCGTGATGCGGCCCAGCGGCGTCATCGCGGTGACATTGGGCAGCTCCGCCATGTCGGCGGTGGGCAGCACCACCACATCCGCGGGCCCGGTCTTGAGGGCCTCCACGACCTTGGCGCGCGACCCGCCGCCGACCGTCACGGCGATCCCGGTGCTGGCGGTGTATTGCGCTGCCAAAGGCCGCAGGCCGGCCGCGGCGGAGGCCGGTGCCAGCACGGTCAGAGATGCGGCCTCAGCCGGCGCCGCAAACAGCAGCGCCAGTGCGATAAGAAAACTAGACCGTCGCGGGATCCACATGCAGGACATCGACCAGATATTTGAGGTTGCCTTTGATGGTCTCTTCCATGTTGCTGCCTTTGGGAATCATCGAGGCATCAAGGTCGAGAGTCACCCAGCCCTTGTAGTTTTTCTGGATCAGGAAGGCCTGGATGGCGGGGAAGTCCACGCCGCCGGAATCGGGGTGATCCGCGTCGCCGCCCAGATTGCGGAACCAGCCATGGCCGCCGGCTTCCGGGCTCGGTGGACGCGGCACCGCCACGCTCCTGTTGCCGCGCAGATGGGCGGGGGCATCCTTGTAATGAACTTCCGCCACGCGCGGCCAGTAATCCTTCATGATCTGCAGCGGGTCCATGCCGCCCAGGGTCAGGTGCGAGGTGTCGGTGGTGAGCCAGACATAGCGCGGATCGGTCAACTCCATCAGCTTGCGGGTCTCATGCTCGTTCTGGATCAGCGAGCCGACATGGGGATGGGGCGCCAGCTTGATGCCGAACTTGATGGTCTCCATGCCGATGGCGTTGAGCGCATCGGCGCAGATCTTGATCTGGTCATCGCTGACGTCATAGCCCGGCGGGCGGCCGCCATTGTTCATCTTGAAATGGTCGCAATAGCCGAAGGGCCGGATGAAATCGCGCGCGAACTTGATGTGGTCGGCGATGGTCTTGGGGGTCTTGGCGGGATCGAAGAAATTGCCCGAGAAATCCGGCCCGCCGCCATTGGAACAGGTGACCATCTGCAGGCCCGCGTCGCTCATCATTTTCTTGAGGACCAGCGGCTTGTCCAGATAGTTGATCACATTCTCGCGGAAGGGCTCGATGCCCGGCAGCCCGACCCGCTGGCCGACCTTGATGGCTTCCTCGATATTGGTGCCCCATGAAATCGCGCTGTAGCCATAGCGGAAGGCAAGCGGCTTGGCCGCGGCCGGGGTGATGCCCAGCCCGTCAGCCGCCAGCGCGGCGCCCAAGGCCGACGATGTCTGCAGGAAGCGGCGGCGCGTGGGTGTGAACGTCATGGTCAGATCCTCCCCTGTTTTGCGTGGACGATGGCACAGGGCGGCTGGGCCTGTCTTGTCAAAAGATGAACCGGCCAAAAGATGAACCGGCGGGCCCTTTTGACCGTAGACAGAGGCGAAAATCTTCCCCAGAACTCGCCTCCATGTCCAAGCTCAAGACCCTGGTGGCGGCGGGCGTCACCGCGCTGAGCCAGCATGTTTCGCCATTTACCATCATCAACCTGCTGGTCTCCCGCACCGGTTACAGCATCCATCGCGGCGTCGCCTTTGGGGCGGAGCCGCGCCAGAAACTCGACGTCTATGTGCCGTCGGGCGTGAAGGCGCCCGCAGCCGTCGTGCTGTTTTTCTATGGCGGCGGCTGGCAGAGCGGCGCGCGCGCCGACTATCGCGCCTTCGGCCAGGCCTTCGCCAGCGCCGGCATGGTGACGGTGGTGGCGGACTACCGGCTTTATCCGCAGGTGAAATATCCGGGCTTTGTCGAGGACGCGGCGCGCGCGCTGGCGTTTGTCCATGCCCATGCGGCCCAGTATGGCGGCGATCCGGGCCGCATCTTTCTCGCCGGGCATTCGGCGGGCGCCTATAACGCGGTGATGGTGGCGTCGGAGCCCAAATTTCTCGCCGACGAGGGAGCAAGCCTGGACTGGATCCGTGGCGTGATCGGCATCGCCGGGCCCTACAATTTCCTGCCCATGAGCGATCCCATTTACGTGGACATGTTCCATGGCACCAACAACACCGATTCCATGCCGGTCCATCATGTCGATGGCCCGCGTCCGCCCATGCTCCTGATCAGCGGCAGCGACGATGACACGGTGAGGCCGTGCAACACCAATGACATGTCGGAAAGACTCAAAAGTTTCGGCAGTGACGTGAAGGTCATCATCTACAAGGGCGTGGGCCATGTGGGCGTGATCCTGGCGCTGGTGCGGGGCTTTCGCGGGATCGCGCCGCTGCGGCAGGATATGCTCGATTTCATCCGCGCGCATTGATGGCGAGGAAACACGTCCTGCCCGAGCGGCTGAAGCCGGGCCTCAAGCTGGTGTTCTGCGGCACGGCGGCCGGCCGGCAGTCGGCGCTCCAACAGGCTTATTATGCCCATGGCCAGAACAAATTCTGGAAGACGCTTTACGAAGTCGGGCTGACGCCCAGCCTGTTCGCGCCGCACGAGTATGAGAAGCTGTGGGAGCTGGGCATCGGACTCACCGACATCGCCAAATATGCCTATGGCATGGACCACCAACTGCCCAGGGATGCACTGGGGCCGGAGGCGGTTGCGGCGCTCAAGGCGCGCATCCGCAAGGTGCGGCCCGGGATACTGGCCTTCACCAGCCTGAATGGCGGACGCAAGGTGATGGGTGCTGCAGCCGTGGCGGGCGAGCAGCCGGAGCGGATCGGCGATGCTTGCGTCTTCATCCTGCCTTCGCCATCGCCGCTCGCGGCCAATCACTGGGACATCCAGCCCTGGCGCGACCTGGCCAAGGCAGTGAAGAAGCTGCCTTAAGGCGCGCCGTCCGGTCTCTTTATCTCTAGCCGATCCGTCTCGCCACGGTGAGGCCTGCGATCAAAAGCACCAGGAAGATCACCATGAAGATGAAGAACAGGGTCTTGGCGATGGCGATGGACGCGCCGGCCACGCCGGTGAAACCCAGAAGGCCTGCAATCAGGCCGATCACCAGGAAAATAAAAGCCCATTTGAGCATTGGCCGCTCCAATATTTCGAAATCTTGCGAAGACGAAACACGGAATCGGTTGCAGCAGTTCCCATGACTATTTTTCCGGGTCCGCGGAACTATTGCGGGGCGGGTTTTTCGCCCGCGCGATTTGCGCCGCGGGTGACGTCATGCAGCAATTCCTCGGCCGGTTTTCCCGGCGAGGCGGTGGAGGCCGGCTGCTGGGTCACCGGGAAGGGGGCCGCAAGCGTCCAGTTGACGATCTGGGTGACCGCGGCGCCAAGCGCCTGCTGCAAGGCCTGGGTGGCCGCAGTCGCGCTATTGGCCGACGCCGTCCCTGTCTGGGTGGTGGAGAAGCTTGCGACAATGTTGCGTCCATGCGCGGTGGTCAGCTTCACCGTGATGCTGACAGTGACCGTGGGGATGCCGTCCTGCTGGCTGTAATGGGCGGCGAAGTCCTTGAGATCGGACGCCAGATTGTAGTCGGCATGCAGCGCGTCTTCTTCCCGCGCCACCGCGTCTATGCGGCCGGTGGATTCGAAGCCGTCCAGCAGCGCCTGCTGCACGATGCCGGGCAGGCGGCCGGGATAGGTGGCCTTGGCATAATAGTCCATGGTGCCGTCGGGTTGGGTCAGCATGATGCGGTCGGTATCAAGTGCGGCCCCAACGTCGGGGCGCAGGATGGAGAGCGCCCATTTCACTTTTTCGCCGCCGGCCGGCGCGGCCGGGAATTTCGGCGCCACCATATAGATCGGCCCGGGTTCGGGCGGGCCCAGGCCCAACACATTGCCGCCGCAGGCCGAAACGGACAGCGAGAAGAGGCCGGTCAGGAACAGTCGCCGTGGGATCATGGAGCGCCTCATTTGGGTTCGTATCCCTTGCGCCGGTCGCCGAACAGAAGCTTGGTCGGCTGGCGGTTGATCTGATCGGAGACCTGGGTGAGGTTGGCCACCAGCCGGCGCATCTCTCCGATCAGGTCGGAAAGCTGGGCCAGGCCGTCGCCATTGATGAAGGCGTCGGCGTCATCGGCGACCTTGCCGTATTTCTGCACCGTGAGGTCCACATGCTCCAGCGTGGGCTTGAAGTTCTGGGACGCCTGATCGAGATTGACCATCGTCTTGTTGGCATTGGCGATGGTGGAGTCGATGTCGGCGCTGCGCCGCGCGATCACCTGGGTGGTCTCGTCCAGATTGGCCAGCACATGGGCGATCGCCCGCCGGTTGTCGTCATTGAGCAGGTCGTTGATCCGCGAGGCCGCGACATTGAGCTTGGCGACGACCTCGGGCGCCGACTGCTCCAGCTGGGCGAAGGTGGACTGCTTGGTGCGGATCACGGGATAGCGCTGGTCGCCCTGCGCCACCAGCAGCGGCGCGCTGGCGGTGCCGCCGCTGATCTCGACATAGGTGCCGCCGGTCAGGCCCTGGCTTTCGATCGAGGCCGTGCTGTCGTCGCGGATGTTGAGATTGGGCTGGACCTGCATCGTCACGATCACGCGCTGGGGATCGGAGGGATCGAATTCCAGCGCGGTGATGCGGCCCACCTCGATGCCGTTATAGCGGGTGACGGTGCCTTTCCCCAGGCCGGTGACCGGGCCTTTGAAGAAGGCCTGGTAATAGGCGTATTCCTGGCTGTACTGCACGCCGGCCAGCCACAGGATCGTCACCACCAGTCCGATCACGCAGGCCAGCACGAAAGCGCCCACCGCGACATAATTGGCCTTGGTCTCCATTACCGTGCCTCCTCTGACGCCAGCGCCGCCCGCCCTCGCACGCCTGAGAAATAATCCTGGATCCAGGGATCCTTGTTCTTGCGCAACTCGGCCATGGTGCCGATCACCAGTTTCTTGTTCACCAGCACGGCGATGCGGTCGGTGACGGCGTGCAGGGTGTCGATGTCATGGGTGACCAGGAAAACCGTCAGGCCCAGAATCTTCTGCAGCTGCTTGATCAGTTCGTCGAACTGGTTGGCGGAAATCGGATCAAGTCCCGCGGTGGGTTCATCCAAGAACAGAAGCTCGGGGTCCAGCGCCAGCGCCCGGGCCAGGCCGGCGCGCTTCTTCATGCCGCCCGACAGTTCGGATGGAAATTTGCCGCCGGTGTCGGACGAAAGGCCCACCATGCCAAGCTTCATGCAGGCGATCTCGTCCATCAGCTCCTGGCCCATGCTGGTATATTCGCGCAAAGGCACCTCGATGTTCTCCGCCACCGTCTGGGAGGAGAACAGCGCCCCTTCCTGGAACAGCACGCCCCAGCGCATTTCAAGCCTTTGCATGGCGGGGCCTTCGATTTCGCCGGCGGTCGGCTGCCCGAACACCTCGACCGTGCCTTCCAGCGGATGGATCAGTCCGATGATGGAGCGCAGCAGGACGGACTTGCCGGCGCCGGAGCCGCCCACCACGCCCAGCACTTCGCCGCGATAGACGTCCAGGTCGATGTGATCGTGGATGATCCTGCCGCCGAAGCCGTTGACCAGGCCGCGCACCTTGATGACCACGTCCTTTTTGCCCTGCTCCGCCATCAGATCCCCAGCACCGAGAACATGACGGAGAAGGCCGCGTCCAGCACGATCACCAGGAAGATGCCTTCCACCACCGAGCGGGTGGTGAGCAGGCCGACGCTGGCGGCGTTGCGCTCGACCTGAAAGCCCTCGTAGCAGCCCACCAGCGCGATCACGAAAGCGAAGACCGGCGCCTTGATCAGCCCCACCATCACGGTGTTGGTGGTGATGGCCTCGTTGAGCTGGCGCAGGAAGACGGGAATGGTGATGCCCAGCTGGAAGTAGCACATCATGGCGCCGCCAAGCAGGCCCATGATGTCGGCATAGAAAGTCAGCAGCGGCAGCGCGATCACCAGCCCGACGATGCGGGGCAGGACCAGCGTGTCGATGGTGTTGAGCCCCATGGTCTGCATGGCGTCGATCTCTTCGTTGACGCGCATGGTGCCGATCTGGGCGGTGAAGGCCGAGCCTGAGCGGCCCGCCACGATGATGGCGGTGATCAGGCCGCCGATCTCGCGCAGCACGCCCACGCCCAGAAGGTTGATGGTGAAGATTTCCGCGCCAAAGCGCTTGAGCTGGTCCGCGCCCTGATAGGCCAGCACCACGCCGATCAGGAAAGCCAGCAGCCCCACGATGGGCAGCGCGTTGATGCCGGTCTCTTCCACCTGGTGGAACATGGCGGCGATGCGGAATTTGTGCCTGGGGCTGGCAACGGCCTCCCCGGTTTCCACCGTGACGCGGCCCAGATAGCCCAGCATCGACACGGTCTGGCCATAGGCATGCACGACGGCGCGGCCGATGCGATAGAGCCGCCCCCGAAAGCCCGGCGGTATGCGCGACCGGATATGCTCGACCTCGCGCTCCTGGTCGAGATTCTTGAGCAGCGGCTGGTAGAGCTCCGGCAGGCTGAAGCTGGAGACCTTGGCGCCGGCCGCTTCCAGCGCCCGGCGGGTGCGCAGGAGCAGCCAGGCGCCGGCGCTGTCCAGGCGGGAAATCTTGCTGGCGTCGATGGTGACATCGCCGCGTCCGCCCAGCTCCAGGCCCGCCAGCTCGCGGTCCAGCCGGGCGCTTTCGGCAATGGTCCAGGCCCCGCCCATGGCCAGTTTGCGGCCTTCCCGGTCCAGCTTGAACCAGGCTTCCGGCTTGGCAGCCGAGGCGCTCTCTATCGAGGTCATCGAAATGCAGGATCCCGCGCGCCCGAAATAGGACGGTTCTCCGGAAACAATGCCCGGATCGGGGAGAAAGTTCCATGAGTTCCGGATTCCCTTTCCGGCTTTCGCTGGCTCGAGAGCCAGCTACAGCCACCTCCCCATGCAAGCGCGCTTTGCGCGCGCTGGGGAGGGGCTATTCCGCCGCGTATGTCGCCTGGACGCGGTGGGGATGCCGGCGCACGCCCTTAAGCATCAGCCTCACCGCCTCATAGTGAATGGCCAAGACCACCTTCAGGGTCATCAGCGGATAGGCGAGCAGCATCTTGAGCAGCATGCCGTCCGTCAGCGGCCGGCGTTCGCCGGCGAAGCTGGCATTGAGGATGGGGCGTCCGGCTTCTTCTTCATGGATGGCGATGGCGACGTCGCCGGCCGGCGGCCGGATGCGGAACTGGTAGCGGCAGTCGCGCGACAGGAACGGCGAAACATAGAAGGCCTTGGGACAGCCATGCCGCACCAGCCGGGTGTCTTCGCCCGCCGGCAGAACATAGGCATGGCGTTCCGCATAGGTGTTGTGGACCTCATAGACGATGGCTTTCAGCGCGCCCTGTTCGTCATGGCAGAACCACACACTCAAGGGATTGAAGACATAGCCCAGGATGCGGGGATAGCAGAGCACGCGCCGCGCGCCTTTGGCGACGATGCCGGCATCGGCCAGGAGGCAATCGAGCCAGTGCTTCAGGCCGCGGGGCTCCCCGGCATCCACCGGGCCATGGTCGCGGTCCTGAAAGCTGAACAGGCCGCGGCGGTTGTATTTGAAGAAGCGCAGGCCGCGGTCCAGTTCGGGCAGTTCATCCAGGTCCAGCAGCAGGGCGAAGACGCTGTATCTGAAGCGGTGGTGCCGGGGCGTCAGCCGCCGGTGCATCACCCAACCCTCGTAGATGGCAGACATGTTCACGGTCTTGACCTCCCCCGCGCGCGCGTCAGCGCACCCGCATGGGGGAGGCGGCCGTAGCAGCGCTTGGCGCGGGCGCGTAAGCGTCCGTGCCAAGCAAGCTGCGATGGCCAGAGGGGGTAAGTCATGGCTTATTTACGCCTTTTGGCCCCGTCCGGATCAAGCTATTGATCCGATAGGCTTGTCCCCTCGTAAAAACGGCTATGTTGGCTCATGCCCAGACGGTTCCCCTTGCCGCCATTCCTCCCCGCGCCCGCCGCTCGGGTGTGGTTTTGCAGCTTTTCCGCCGGGCCCCCATGACCCGTCCCGCTGATATCGCTGAAATGGATGTCCTTTTGGGGCGGGTGGCTGCCAGCCAAGACCGGGCTGCCTTTGCCGCCCTGTTTGCCCATTTTGCTCCCCGGGTTAAGGCTTATCTTCTCCGGCTGGGGGCGCCGTCGGCGGTGGCCGAGGAACTGGCCCAGGAGGCGCTGCTGAGCGTCTGGCGCAAGGCGCACCTGTTTGATCCCGCCAAGGCGTCCGTCGCCACCTGGCTATTTACCATCGCCCGCAATCTGCGCATCGACGCCATCCGCCGGGAAAGGCATCCCGAACTCGATCCTGAAGATTTGATGCCTGAGCCGGACGCGGACGCCGATGCCGGGCTGACGCTGGCGGAGAATGAAGGCCGCTTGCGGATCGCGCTCAAACAGTTGCCGGCCGACCAGATCCAGGGCGTGGAATTGTCCTTCTTCGCCGACAAGCCGCACAGCCAGATCGCGCAGGAGCTCGGCATTCCGCTGGGCACGGTCAAGTCGCGGCTGCGGCTTGCGATGGCCAGACTCAAGCGGGCGATGGGAGGTGAGGCATGATCGCCCATCATCCCGATGAAGCCCTGCTGCTCGCCTATGCGTCGGGCGCGACCGATGAGGCGACCTCCCTGGTCGTCGCCACCCATCTGCACTATTGCCCGGACTGCCGCATCAGGGCCGCCCAGATGGAAACCATCGGTGGCAGCTTGCTGGAAGACCTTTCGCCCCAGCCTTTGGCGGCTGGCGCATTGGAAGCGACCCTGGCGAAACTGGACCAGGTGATGCCCTATGAACGCCCGCGGCGCCAGCCTTCGCGTGACGGCACGCCCGGTGTGCTGCGCGCCTATCTGGGTGGGGACTTGCGCGACGTGCGCTGGCGCAAGATGGGGCCGCATCTCTCCTATGCGCCCCTGTTCCGCCGCGGCAAGGTCGCAGCGCGTCTGCTGCGCGGTGTGCCGGGCGCGGACAGCGGAACGCACAGCCATCAGGGCACCGAATATACCCTGGTGCTGCAGGGCGGTTATACCGACGTGACCGGCAGTTACGCCCCCGGTGACCTGCAGGTGATGGACCCCGGTCAGCGCCACAATCCGGTGGCCGATCCGGGCGAGGATTGCGTCAATCTGGCGGTCACCACCGGGCGGCTGACGTTCGACAGCCTGATCCAGAAGATTGCGGCGCCGCTGTTCGGCTTCTAAAACCCCCTGGTGTCGCGGTTTCGAAGTTCGCCACCCTTGATATCGGGGGCTCAGCGAACTTCGAAACCGGAACGACACCAGGATTAAATAATTGCTAGTGTCCTTCGATTCCGAAATTCGCGCTGGTTTTTATATCGGGCTCCGGCGAATTTCGGAATCGGGACACTAGCGGGTCTTAGAAAGCCAACAGCATGGAACTGGTCCGTCTCGGCAATACCGGCCTCAAGGTCTCGCGCATCTGTCTGGGCACCATGACCTATGGCGATCCCAAATGGCGTGACTGGGTGCTGGACGAAGCCGCCTCGCGTCCCTTCATCAAGCGCGCCCTGGAAGGCGGGATCAATTTCTTCGACACCGCCGACATGTATTCCCATGGCGTGTCGGAAGAGGTGGTGGGACGGGCGCTGAAGGATTACGCCGACAAGCGCGAAGCCTATGTGCTGGCGACCAAGGCGTTCTTCGCCGTCGACGGACGCCATCACGGCCTGTCGCGCAAGCACATCCTGCATGCGATCGACGACAGCCTGCGCCGGCTGGGGACCGACTATGTCGACCTCTACCAGATCCACCGTTTCGACCATCACACCCCGATGGAAGAGACCATCGAGGCGCTGCATGACGTGGTGAAGTCGGGCAAGGCCCGCTATATCGGCGCCTCATCCATGCATGCCTGGCAGTTCGCCAAATACCTTTCCACCGCCGAGAGGATGGGGATGACGAAGTTCGTCTCCATGCAGAATTTCTACAATCTGGTTTACCGGGAGGAGGAGCGGGAGATGCTGCCGCTCTGCCGCGATCAGGGCATCGGCGTCATTCCCTGGAGCCCGCTGGCGCGCGGTTTCCTGGGACGCTCCGCCGCGCACGCGCTGGACAAGCAATCCACCCGGGCCAAAAGCGACACCGTGCTGGACATGAAATTCGGCGATGCCGATGTCGAGACCCTGCGCCGGGTGGAAGAAACCGGCAAGACGCATGGCAAGACCAACGCCCAGATCGCCACCGCCTGGCTGCTCGCCAAGGGCGTCACCGCGCCGATCATCGGCGCTTCCAAAATGAGCCATCTGGAAGACGCCATCGCCGCGGCCGAGATCAAGCTGACAGCGGACGAGGTGAAATATCTGGACGAGCCGTATCAGCCAAAGGCGGTTGCAGGGAATCTGCGCTAAGACCGTTTTTGCTTGTCATCCCCGGCGAGCCGCGCGAGCTCGCGCGGCAAGGGAAGGGGACCCAGGTGGAATGACTTGGTTTGATCCGACCACCTGGGTTCCCTTCCCCTCGCGTTGCCGACGCAACGCTCGGCCGGGAATGACAGCAGATATTACAGCGGCCACCAGTCCAGCTGGTTCTTGTACGCCGCATCGTCGGCCTTCTGTTCCCAGCCGCCGCCCAGCGCATTGTAGAGCGCGATGCTGGCGTCCAGCTTGGCAAGCTTGGTCAGTATCAGCGACTGCTGGGCCGTGAACAGGTTTTGCTGGTTTTGCAGCAACGAGATGATGTCGATGGTGCCTTCGCGATATTGCAGTTCGGAAATGCGGAAGGCTTCCGCATCGGCCTTGGTCTCGACCTCGATCAGCGCCAGCTGGTCGTCGGTGGATTTGACCGTGCCCAGCGCGGTCTCCACATCCTGGAAGGCGGTGAAGACGGCCTTGCGATAGGCGGCGATGAGCCCCTGTTCCTGCGCCCTGGCGAGGTCGTTCTGGGCATGGATTTTGCCGCCATCGAAGATGGGCTGCAGGATGCCGGCGCCGATGCTCCAGACAAAGTTGCCCGAATTGAACAGGTTGGACAGGGCGCTGGAGGGACCATAGCCGGCATCGCCGGTGAGGCTCAGCGAGGGAAAGTAGGTGGAGCGCGCCGCATTGACGTCGGCATGGGCGGCATAAAGCTGGGCCTCGGCCTCGGCGACGGCGGGATTGCGCAGCACAAGCTGCGACGGCATGCCGGGCTGCACGGCGGGCGACACCAAGCCATCCAGGTTCTGCGCCTTGACGTCATAGCCTTCCGGCGCGCGGCCCAGCAGGATGGCCAGCGAATAGCGCGATTCTTTTTCGGATTCGATCAGGCTGGGCAGGGTGGATTCCTGCTGCGCCACGGTCGCTTCCTCTTCCGCCAGATCCAGGTTGGAGGACACGCCGCTGTTCACCTTGGCCTGGGTGATGGCCAGAATCCGCTTGGCGGCGGCGATGTTGGCATTGGTGACGGCGATGCGCTCGCGGAACGAAAGAACCGTAAAATACTCATCCGCCACCTGGCTGGAGACCGAGATGCCGGTGACAGCGGCGGCATAGCGCATGGACCGCAGGTCTTCGCGCGAGGCCTGGAGCTGGAAATACTGGGTGCCGAAGAAGCCCTGCTGATAGCTTGCGGTCAGCCCGGCATTGAAGGCGTTGTGGGCGCGGCTGAAGCTGCCGGTCGCGCTGTTGATCTCAGGCGTGTTGGAGCCCGAACGGGTGACGCCGATATTGGCGCCCAGGGAGGGAAACAGCGCCGACAGCGCGATGCCGTCATTGGCTTCGGCTGCCAGCACCTGGGCCGCGGCCTGGGCGATGTCCAGATTTTCCTTCTGCGCCGTCTCTTCCAGCGGGGTCAGTTCCTCGGCGCCGAAATTCGCCCACCAGCCGGCCTTGGGCCAGATCGGCGCCGCCTTGTCGATGGGGGCGGTAAAGGCCGGCGGCACGTCGCCGGGACGATTCAAGGCTTGCGGATTGTCGGTGCAGGCGGCCAGGCCGAGGGCAAGCACGCTGGCGCTCGCGCCACGGAAAAAGGCGCCACGAAACAAGGACTTCATTGAACTCTCTTTGCCAAAATAGGGGGGCCTTTGGCCCATGATGATTGGTCGTATGCCTAAAGGCCCAATACACTTTTGGAGGCCCCGCAGGCCCAAATATGGCTGTCGCACGCGCCGAGGCAAGCCCCGGCGCTGTAAAGCTTTGTCGCGCCGGGCGGAAAAGGCGGGGTTTTGGGCAAGAATGGGCGGCCGGACTGGTGGCTTAACGTGGGGGGCACCTAAGCCGGTCCGGCCGCCCGGAATGGCTGTATATCCTTAAGGTGGAGCGCCGAACGGACACAAAGCCACACGGATTTTCCTCCCGCCTTGGCTGGCCGTGAAGAGTTGGAGGCATTCTAAATTGTAACGGAGTGTCGCCGCCCCGGTCGCTGTTCATGTCCGGCGAAACAAATCTTCAGTTCCGTGTCCGCGCACAGCAATAACGCCCGTCATTCCCGCGCCGGCAACGCGCGCGCGGGCATTCACAAGCCTGTCTTTTCTTTTGCTACTTTTTCAGGCCGAACGCCACGACATGGGCGTCATGGGTGACGACAAAGACCTTGCCCAGCGCCACCACCGGCTCGCTGAAATGCACCCAGTCGGTGAGCGTCTTGCCGCTGGACCAGAGCTGTTTGCCGCTTTCGGCGTCATAGGCGTAGAGCACCATGTTGCTCACCGGCGTGGAGCGCAGCACCGAGCTGACATCATAGGTCATGCGCTTCTCGCCGGGATGGGCCATGTTCTGCATCGCCTGGCCGCCGGTTGAGAGCGCATAGACCACGCCATTCGCCACCACCGGCGGATCAGGCATGATCATATTGGTGGATGTCCAGACCGGATCGGCGGAGATCTTGCCACCGTCATTCTTGACCTCGAACGCCATCACCGAGCCGTCCTCGCGCGGACCGTTGGTGATGGGGAAGACCGGCGCATCCTTGGAAGGATGGCCATAGAGCGGCAGATAGAGATAGCGATGCCCGTTATTCTCGTAGGTCGCGATGGCGCCCCACACGCCGCGGCTGGGATCGGTGCCGGTCTTTTCGTCATTGCCCAGCTTGGACGACTGCCACAGGGGCGTCATGTGGTTGGGTCCGCCCAGGCTGGCGGCGTCGAGGATGCGCAGCACCGCCTCCTTCTGCGAGGCCGCGACCAGGGTCTTGCCGGCGAAGTTGAACACCACCGGCGTGGCCGAGCCCGACATGTCGTGCATCAGATTGTCCATCCAGTTGGTGGGCGTGTAGCTGTCCATCAGCCGCGCCGCCTTGGGCGAGATCTTGAGGATGCTTTCGCTGAAATCGCCGGCGGCCGGATCATAACGGCCGTCGCTGGTCTCCAGCACGATGCCGCCGGGGGCGCGCGCCGCACCGCCGCGGCCCCAGGGCGCGGCCGGACGCGCGCCGCTGACGAAGAAATGCGTGACCTGCGGATGGGCGAGGTCGCTGACATCGGCGGCATTCACCGCCGAGGCATCCAGCAACGGACCATTGCCGGCACGGCGGAGCCCCGAGATGGCGGCGGCATATTCCAGGCTGGCCTTGTCGCTGACCTCGCCACAGGCCCGCCCGCTGGTGGAATACAGCACATTGTCGATCAGGTTCAGGCTCCAGGCGCGCGCAAAGGGCGCGGTCATCGGCACCGGCGCCAGCCGCTCGGCGCCGTCGGCCAGGTTCAAGCCGCGCAGCACCCCGTCGCCGGTGATGAAGAAGACCACGCCGCGCGCCTTGTTGATGGTGGGCGTATCGTTGGGGGTGCCGGGGCAGAGCCACTCCTTGGGCTTCAGGGGCGAAGCGGGATTGGGATAGCTCTTCTGCCACAGGACCTGGCCGCTATTGGCATCCAGCGCGAATACCATATTGTTGGCGCCCAGGATGAACAGCATGTCCTTGAGGCCCGACGGCGTGGAGACGCCCGCCACCAGAACCGGCGCGGTCATGGTGGAGAGCACATATTTGTCCACCGGCACGGAAAGCTGGGTCGACCAGAGCTGTTTCAGGCGCGAGACATTCTTGGGCGTGAGCGTGGTCTCGGCGCGGTTCCAGCCGGTGCGCTCCTGGTCATAGCCCCAGGTCAGCCATTCATTGGTGGCGGGCGGGATGGTGAAGGTTGTGGGCGCCATGGGCTCGACCGCCATGCGGCGGGCGATGGCCGGGTCCATGCCTTCGGTCATGCCGGCGGGCGCCTGCGCCATGCTCGCACCCGCACACAGAAGCGAAGCCAGCGTGATGGCGGCGAAAGAATAAGAGATTTTCATGAAGGCACCTGTTTCCAGCCCTGGAATGGGTCGCTTTCACAGCGATTTTGGTCGGGAAAATCGGGCCTTACGGACAGATTGTCAACGCGGCGTTTTTGTCTTCACATAGAACTTTCAGGTAAAACGTGGGTATGACTGACTCCGTCTGCAGTGCATGTGGGAAGCCCGCTTTCGCTAAGGTCCAAACGGCCAGCGGCGAGGCTCTGCCTATCTGTGTAGAGCATTATATTCAGCTCCAAGGTGTGGAGAATGAAAGGCAGCGCAATCTGTCAGACCAAGTTCGCCATCAAATGGCTATGCTGAACTTAGCATCCGCTGAAATGGATGCGGTTGTTGGCTTTGGCCTTGGCATCGCGCCAAGGGTTGCTATTCCGTCTCCCATCCCTGTTGGCAATTATACAGGCATTAATGTTCAAAACAGCACAGTAGGTGTATTGAACACCGCGGCTGTGTCTGAAATCAGTTCATACATAGGCGCGATGCCGACGGGTAACAACGCGAAAGATGCTATCTCTAGCTTTACTCAAGCTGTGGTGGATGAAGCCGCGTTGAGCAACGCTGATAAGAAAGCGATACTCGAGCAGCTAACCGTGATTGCGGCGCAAGCTGCAGCCACTCCAGCGGAACGAAAAACTGGATTGATAATCCCCATTCTTTCTGGAATTGCAAAATCGGCAACTGCCGTTACCGCAGTTGCAGGGGCTTGGAAGGTAACTGAACCGATTTTAAAGGCCCATTTTGGCCTGTGAATTCATTCGTACTTCTTGCCATCCTTGTGAAACATGCCCTGGCTGCGGATCAGGTGCATGTCCACATCAGGATAGGTGACGACATCGCCGTCCGAGCGATCGCCTACGGCCAGCAACAGAACATCCTTGTCGCTGCGGTTCAGGAACTGGTGCGCATCGCCCGCGCCCGCAGGAAAGCCCGCGCACATGCCCGCGGTCAGCACTTGTTCACCCGCATCGGTGCGCAACACGGTTTCGCCTTCCAGCACCCAGATGAATTCATCCTGGGTGGAATGGGCATGACGGTGTGATGACTGGCCGCCCGGCGCGATGCGGGTGAGCACCACGCCATATTTCGTCAGACCGGCATGGTCGCCCAGCCTGCGGTTGAAGCGGCGTTTGGCGTCTTCATTGTAGGGTGGGGGATAGCCGGTGGCGTTGCTTTCGGGCAGGGAAAATGGGTCGAAGGCGGGCGGGTTTGGGGACACAGCTTTTCTCCATCTCACATGTCATGGCCGGCCTCCGAGCTGGCCATCCATCCTGCCACACGCATGGATGGCCGGGCCAAGCCCGGCCATGACAAGGAGAACAGGGGCGCGGCTTTATGGGCGTTTCAATCCAATATCAACCATCTTTGTCGGGTCTCGCGCACATCTATAAATTTTCCCCCAACTTGCGACCGGCGGCAACATCGGCCGTTAAGCTTTGTCGTCTAGAAGGGGCTTTCCGGAAATTCGGGGAGCTTCATGTTTTCGCATCTCGGCGCCGTACTGCTGGCAAGCGGCGCTTTGGTCCTTCTCAGCACGGCCCATTCCTCCATTTCGACAGGCGAGAGCCATCCCCAGGCCAGCATCGCGCTGGTGGCCGCGCCCGGCGCGGCGCAACCCGCGCAGCGGGGGCAGGCGGCTGCTCCGGTCCGCGCGATTGCGATTGGGTATTAGAAACCACTTTTCGGTTTCTCTTTCTTTGTCATGGACGGGCTTGGCGTATAGCGACAGCGTATACGCGCCATCCATCTCATGCGGCCACGATGGATGGCCGGCTCGGAGGCCGGCCATGACGGGGGGCGGGACTGCGCCACCCGGCCGTTCGCTTTGGCTCACGGAGTTCGTCGCTCGCAATGGTCCACTGGACATGCTCACGCGGCTCCGCCGCTCCACCCGGCCGCTCGCTTTGGCTCGCGGCGTTCGGCACTCAAATCGGTCCATTGGACCGATTTGCCCGCTGACGCGGTCGCGCCTCACCCACTCGCAAACGGATTGTCATGAAAGTCATTCACCGGCCGTAACGGCACCGGCATGGCCGGGCGCGCGCCGATGTAAAGCTCCAGGATCATCTGGTTGGTATCTTTGTCCCACACGATCTGCGGCGCCACGCCGCCGGGCTTGCGGAAGGTCTTGCCGTCAAAGTCGAAGCTCCGGGGCGTGACCTCGCTCCAGCCATTGGCCAGATCGGCCGCAAGTTGCGCGCGCAGGGCATCGAGCTGGTCGCGGCTGCCCACCGCGTTGGTGATGTCGGGAGCGCTGATCTTCACCCCACCGCCCGGCAGGAGCTCCACCCGGGCCGCCACCAGGTCGCCGCCCGCCTCATAGCCGCCTTCCCACTTGCCCACGGGTGGCTGAGGCTTGCCGCACGAGGCCAGCGCCATCGCCGCGATTGCGAACAACACTCTTTTGATCATCGCACGACTCAAGGGTTGCCCGACTCAGGAATTACACGCCCGCATGCTAGCATCGCGGCAAAGAAGACGCATTACGGGGAGCGCCATGCCCGCCTGGAAGATCGCGTTCGGAGAACTCATCTCCGAATGCCTGGCTGTGTTCATCATCATCGTGATCGGCTGCTCGGCCGCCTGCATGTTTACGCTCTACGATCCCAGTCCCTACCAGACCGCCTATTGGGGCGTGTGCATCACCTGGGGTCTTTCGGTCACCATCGCCATCTATGTCACCGGCGCGGTCTCGGGCACCCATGCCAATCCCGCGGTCACCCTGGCCTTGGCGCTTTATCGGAATTTTTCCTGGCGCAAGGTGCTGCCTTACAGCACAGCCCAGGTGGTAGGCGGATTTCTGGGCGCCTGTGTCGTCTATCTGCTCTATGGCCCGGTGATCGATCACTACAACGCGCTGCATCACCTGACGCGCGCCGATGGCGGAGCCGCGGGCGTGTTCTTCACCCATCCAGGGCTCGCCATCAGCGTGATGCACGCATTTGTCGACGAGATCGTGCTGACCGCGATCCTGGTGCTGGGCATTTTCGCGGTTACCGAGGAGTTCAACACCGTGGCGCCCCAGGCCAATTCCGGGGCGCTGATCATCGGCCTGCTGGTGGCGGCGATCGGCGCGTCCGCCGGCTATCTGGAAGCCTGGGCGATCAATCCGGCGCGCGATCTGGGGCCGCGCCTGTTTGCATGGGCCGCGGGCTGGGGCGATGCGGCGTTGCCGTCGCCTGACAACTACTGGTGGGTGCCGATCGCAGGCCCGCTTCTGGGCGGCGTGGTGGGGGGCGGGCTTTACCAGAGCCTGATCCGCCCGTTCCTGCCGGCGTGGCGCAAGGCGCGGCCCGACAGCGCAAGCTGAGGCCGCAGAGCCCCGGAATCACAAGCAAATTCCGCCAACGCCCCAATAACGGGCGCTTGCCTGCCGAAAAGGAATGGCGGGCCTGTCCAAGCTTGTCTTGCTCATGGGCGTGCCGGTTGTTATCCCCCTCCCGCCAATTCTGCCCGAGAGTCGCTTCCATGCCGCTGCCCAAAGGTTTCCTGGCCGAGTCGCTTGGCCGCATCCAGCCGTCACCGACCATCGCGGTGACCAGCAAGGCGCGCGAACTGAAGGCGGCCGGCCGCGACGTGATCGGGCTGGGCGCGGGCGAGCCGGATTTCGACACTCCCGACAACATCAAGGAAGCCGCGATTAAGGCGATTCATGCCGGCCACACCAAATACACCGCGGTGGAAGGCATTCCCGAGCTGCGCGCGGCCATCGCCGCCAAGTTCAAGCGCGAGAACAATCTCGACTATAAGCCGTCACAGACTTTTGTTGCCCCCGGCGGCAAGACCATCATCTATAACGCGCTGCTGGCGACCTTGAACCCCGGCGATGAAGTGATCGTGCCGGCGCCTTACTGGGTCAGCTATCCGGATATCGCGCTGTTGGGTGGCGCCAAGCCCGTGATCATCGAATGCTCGCTGGAGCAGGGCTTCCGCCTGACGCCCGAGGCGCTGGAAAAGGCGATTACGCCAAAGACCAAATGGCTGATCTTCAACCAGCCGTCCAACCCGACGGGCGCCTGCTATACCCGCGAGCAGCTCAAGGCGCTGACCGCTGTGCTGATGAAGCATCCCCATGTCTGGGTGCTGACCGACGACATGTATGAGCATCTCGTCTATGGCGGTTTCAAATTCGCCACCATCGTGGAAGTCGAGCCCGGCCTTTATGAGCGCACGCTCACCATGAACGGCGTGTCCAAGGCCTATGCCATGACCGGCTGGCGCATCGGCTATTGCGCGGGTCCGGAAGACCTGATCAAGGCGATGGCCAAGCTGCAGAGCCAGTCGGCGACCAATGCCACCTCCATCTCGCAATGGGCGGCGGTGGAGGCGCTCAACGGCCCGCAGGATTTCATTCCGAAGTTCCAGAAGATCTTCGAAGAGCGCCGCGACCTGGTGGTCTCCATGCTCAACCAGACCACCGGCATCGAATGTTCCAAGCCGGAAGGCGCTTTCTATGTCTATCCCTCGATCAAGAAGCTGATCGGCAAGAAGACGCCGGCCGGCAAGGTGATTGCCACCGACGGCGATTTCGCCAGCGAGCTTCTGGAGGCGACCGGCGTGGCGGTGGTGCATGGCGCGGCCTTCGGCCTGTCACCGTTCTTCCGCATTTCCTACGCCACTTCGAATGCGGCGTTGGAAGAAGCCTGCAAGCGCATCCAGAGTTTCAGCAACAGCCTGACTTGAGGCGGCAAAGGCGCGGAATTGCGGGCTTTTGCCTGTGCTGACGGCGTTATCATAAACACGATGTTAAACATGCCGCCGCTATCGTGGCGGCATGCGCTTTGGCCTCGCTCTGTTGGCCATGCTTCCGGCTGCGTGCCTGGCACAGGATGCAAGGGCTTTTGATCTGTCCGATGATTTCGCGATCACCGGGTATGGCGATGTGCGCGCCGTGATCGCACCCGATCCGCAAAGCTGGCTGAATGGGGGCTTAAGCAAATTCCGCTATGGCGGCAAACAGAAATTCGGCGCCGAAGCGATGGCGCAGGCCGACCTGACGCTGGGTGACGGCCTGCATGCGGTGGGCCTGTTCCGCGCCGAGCCGGAGACCCGCAGCGTGGCGGACGCGCTGGAAATGTATCTGCGCTATGCCCCGGCGAGCAGCGGCGATGTCTCCTGGTCGGTGAAGTCGGGCGCCTTCTTTCCCGCCATCAGTCTTGAGAATGACGATCTGGGCTGGACCAGCCCCTATACTTTGACGCCCTCGGCCATCAACAGCTGGATCGGCGAAGAACTGCGCACCGTCGGCAGCGAAGGCAGTTTGCGCTGGAACACGCGCGGCATCGGCACCCTGTCAGTGATCGGCGCGCTCTATTGCTGCAATGACGAGGCCGGCATCCTGATCGCGGATCGCGGCTGGGCGATGGACGACAATCCCACCGGCCTGTTCGAGCGGGTGCGCACGCCCGATGCCACACGGCGGCTGTTCCATGCGCCGGTACCCGGCAACACCGGCATGTTCAACGAGATCGACGGCGAGGCCGGCTGGTATGCGGGCGCGGAGTGGCAGATACCGGAGATCGCCAAGCTCACCATCGCCCGTTACGACAATCACGCCGATGCCGACGCGGTTTCGACCCGCGACCAGGCCTGGGGCACCAAATTCTGGGACTTCGGCGCGCGCACGCAGGTTGGGCCGGTGATGCTGATCGCCCAGCAGCTGAGCGGCTATACCGAGCTGGATTTCACCGGCGGCGAGGATGCAATCAAGTTCCAGTCGGGCTTCCTGCTGGCCAGCACCGATCTGGATGACTGGCGTTTCAGCCTGCGCGAGGACCTGTTCCAGACCCGCCGCGTCGGCGCCACCAACAACATCTTCGACGAAGACGGCGACGCCACCACGGGCGCGATCTCCTGGAACGGTACCGAGGGCTTGCGCCTGACGGCGGAGATCATCCAGATGCACAGCCGGCGCGGCGAATATGTTTCCGCCGGACTGGGGCTGGGCCGGGACGACACCCAGGTCCAGTTCGACGCGCGGTTCTTTTTCTGACCGCAGCAAGCCGAGGCCGGAGGGAGTTGCATTGTATGATACTTCGCATACAATACGACAATGCTTGACGGGCTTGTGGTCCAGAACAACGGCATCCCCATCTACGTCCAGCTGCGCGAGCATATCCTGGCGCTGATCGGACGGGGCGTGCTCAAGCCGGGCGGCCAGCTTCCCACCATGCGCCAGGTTGCGGTGACGCTGAGGATCGATCTCAACACCGTGCAGCGCGCCTATGCCGAGCTGGAGCGCGACGGCGTGCTCTCCAAGCTCAGGGGCGTGGGCACTTTCGTCACCGAAGCGCCGTCCGCGCCGCGCAATGCGCGAAAGCAGACGCAGGATTTCGCCGCCCGCATCGCGGCCCAGGCCAAGGGGCGGGGCATCGACCTGGATGAGCTGGCAGCGGCGCTGGTGAAGCTGGCGGACCGTGCCTGATGAACCATTTCGGCTTCGTGCTGATCTTTCTGGGCATCATGGTGGTATCGTGGGCGCTCACCGTCGCGCGTACCGCCGGAAGGAAGTCACCGCCGTCCTTGCGCAAAAGCCCCTGGAGTCGGCCGCCGGGTGTCCTCGTCCAGGCCGCCAGGATCGACAGCCTGGGCCTTGTATCCGCCTCACGACAACGCAATGCATCCGACATATCCCGAACAGACAATTCCAAAACGGAGGTTCACATGAATCCCATCAGTGCGGTCATCTTCATCATCTTCATCGGCGGGGCGGTTCTGGCGCGCCTGGCCAACATGCCCATCAGCGTCAGCGTGGTGCTGGCCCTGGTCGGCATCTTCCTGGGCTATTCGGTCAAGATGGCGCAGCAATGGGAGCGGGCGGTGATCCTGCGCCTGGGCAAGCTGCACGCGGTTAAGGGGCCGGGCCTCTTCATCCTGGTGCCGATCTTCGATGCGGTGGCGACCTGGATCGACCAGCGTATCCGCACCACGGAGGTCAATGCCGAACAGGCGCTGACCCGCGACACCGTGCCGGTCAATGTCGACGCCATCGTGTTCTGGATGGTGCATGACGCCGAACGCGCCGCGCTGGAGATCGCCGATTATGTCAGCGCGGTGCAGCGTGTGGCCCAAACCTCCTTGCGCGAGATGATCGGTTCCTCGGTGCTGTCGGAACTCCTCTCCGAGCGCAAGACCGCCGATGCGGAACTGAAGGCGGTGATCGGGGCCAAGACGGCCGAATGGGGCGTCACCGTCAATTCGGTCGAGATCCGCGACGTCGCCATTCCCGACAATCTGCAGGACGCCATGAGCCGCCAGGCCCAGGCCGAGCGCGAGAAACAGGCGCGCGTCATCCTGGGTTCGGCGGAAGAGGAAGTGGCCCAGAAATTCGTCAATGCGGCGAAGCTCTATGCCCAGAGTCCGGAAGCGCTGCAGCTGCGCGCCATGAACATCATCTATGAGACCACCAAGGAACGCGGCGCCACCATCCTGATGCCGACGTCCATGGTGGATGCGATGAATCCTGGCGCCGCCGCCTTTGCGCTCAACATGGCCAAGACCGACGCAGCCGCACCGGCCCCAGCTCCGACCTCGGTGCCGCAGGTGCCGAAAGCCGGGGGCTGATGCAATCGCCGGGCCGGGTTGATCCCCGCGTCCGGCGGGTCACAAATTTTATGACAGTGCGCCCGCCAAGGCTTGCATTGGCGGGCCAACGGCGCGAGCATTTCCCGTCTGGAAGGGCGTGAGCCCGCTGTCCGTGGCTCCCGCCCGAAGCCGTTGTTTTAGCAATGGCGGTTTTCGAACGCGGAGGCGCACATGTCCCACGACAAACCTGCGGAAAAATCCACCAAGATAAAAGCCGCGCCGCGCGCCATTGGGCTGGTCGGCCCGCATGGCGGCGGCAAGACCTCCCTGATGGAAAGCATCGCGGCCGTCACCGGCACGATCCAGCGCAAGGGCGCTGTCGCCGCCGGTTCCAGCCTGGGCGACCATTCGCCGGAATCCCGTGCCCGCCAGATGAGCGTGGAGATGAACGTGCTGGCCACGCAGTTCATGGGCGAGGACTTCACCTTCCTGGACTGCCCCGGCTCCATCGAATTCCTGGGCGACATGCTCAATGTGCTGCCGGGGCTTGATGCCGCGGTGGTGGTTTGCGAGCCCGACGCCGAGAAGACCACCATGCTGCAGCCTTTCCTGAAGCGGCTGGCGGATGCGGGCGTGCCCCATCTTCTCTTCATCAACAAATTCGACAAGGCGCGCGGTCCCTTGCGGGCGCTGCTCGCCTCGCTGCAGGAGGTGAGCGAGCGGCCGCTTCTCCTGCGCCAGATCCCGATCTGGGATCACGGCGTCGCCACCGGCTTCATCGACCTGGCGCTGGAGCGCGCCTATGCCTACCGCCCCCATGCGGCCAGCGAGGTGGTGGATATCGGCGACTATACGCGCGAAAAGGAAGCCCGCTTCCAGATGCTGGAGAAGCTGGCGGATTATGACGAGAATCTGATGGAAGAACTGCTGGGCGATATCGACCCGCAGCGCGACGAAGTGTTTGGCGGCCTCAGGCGCGAACTGGCGGAAGGCCTGGTGGTGCCGGTGCTGATCGGCTCGGCCGAGGCCGACAATGGCGTGCGCCGCCTGCTCAAGGCGATGCGCCATGACGTGCCGCAGGTTGAGGCGGCGGCGGCGCGTGCCGACCTGGCCGCCGGCAATGACACGGTGGTGCAGGTGCTCAAGACCGTGCATGGCGGCCATGGCGGCAAGCTTTCGCTGGCGCGGGTGTTGCGCGGTTCGCTGAAGGATGGCGCGGTGCTGCATGGCGAAGGCGGGCGCGAGGGTCGCATCGGCGGCATCTTCGCGCTTTGCGGCGACAAGCAGATCAAGCGCAACGCCGCGCAAGCCGGCGACCTGGTGGCGCTGGCGCGGCTGGAGCCCTTCGCCACCGGCGAGCGGCTTTCCACCGCCAAATCCGGCGGCGGCCATGCCAAAGTCGAAAAGCTGACGCCGGTCTATCGCCTGGCGGTGGCGGTGCAGGACCGCAAGGACGAGGTCAAGCTCACCGGGGCGATCGCCAAGCTGTGCGAGGAAGACCCTTCGCTGCTGTTCGAGCTGAATCCCGAAACCCATGACATGGTCCTGGCCGGGCAGGGTGAGGTCCATCTCAAGGTCGCGGTGGAGAAACTGCAGAACCGCTATGGCCTCAGCCTGATTACGCGCAGCCCCCGGGTGCCCTATCGCGAGACCATCCGCAAGGCCACTTCCTCGCGCGGCCGTCACAAACGCCAGACCGGCGGCCATGGCCAGTTCGGCGACGTGCTGCTTGAGATCGTGCCCGCCGCGCGCGGCGCCGGCTTCGTCTTCCAGGACCGCATCAAGGGCGGGGTGGTGCCCAAGCAATGGATCGGTTCGGTGGAAAAGGGCGTTCACGATTACATGAAGTCGGGCCCGCTGGGCTTTCCGGTGGTGGACATCACCGTGGCCCTGACCGACGGCTCCTATCACACCGTGGATTCCTCCGACGCCGCCTTCCAGACCGCCGGCCGGCTCGCCATGAGCGAAGGCATGCCGGATTGCGCGCCGGTGCTGCTGGAGCCGGTGATGCGGGTGATGGTGCATGTGCCCTGCGAGGCCACCGCCAAGGTCAACGGGCTGGTCAGCGGCCGGCGCGGCGCGCCGCTGGGCTATGACTCGCGCCCGGGCTGGCGCGGCTGGGACACCGTCAATTGCGAGATGCCGCTGTCGGAAGTCTCCGACCTGATCGTGGATCTGCGCTCCCTGACGCAAGGGGTGGGGACTTATGAGATGGTGTTTGACCGGCTGGTGGAATTGAGCGGCAAGCTGGCCGACACCATCGTCGCCACCCGCAAGGCGGCGTGAACCCTCTCCCGAACTCTCCATGGCCGGCCTTGAGCCGGCCATCCAGGGGCACCTGAAATGTCCGGCCGCCTGTTTCCTGGATGGGCGGGTCAAGCCCGCCCATGGTGAGTGGTATCTAGGATCTGTGAAAGAAAAAGGCGGGCGGTGCAGCCTCCGGGGCGCGCCGCCCGCCCCGGAGACCGGCCGAGCCACCACCATGCCGGCCAAGTAAGCTTGGCGCGTCCGCGACGGCCGGGCGACAAACAAAGAAAAGGGCCGGAGCAGCGATTTATCGCGCTCCGGCCCAGTCTAACCTCGCTCAAGGGGGGAAGAGCGAAGTCTTGGCCGCCTCGGGGGGGAGAGAAGGCGGTACTGAGCGCACTTGGTGCGTCCTTGCGCCGTTTCAAGAGGCGGTATTGGTCGGTTTTGAGCCGAATTAGGCCACTCGATTGGCCAAATTAGGCCACCTAGTGTCTTCCGCAGCCCACACGCCACACCGCGTTGATTCTCGACCTCCGCTCCGAAATTCTCCCCAAAATCTCCGTCCGCATCGTCCGCATCGTCCGCACCGTCTGCATCGTCCGCCGCTTGCCTAGCGTCCGACAAAGAGCCCAAGCTGATCCGCCGGTGCTG
>DATAWO010000049.1:0-11613 GCA_036267165.1 Rhizomicrobium sp.
CGGAGGCGATGGAATGGGTATTCCGGCCCGTCTGGAGATAGTCCACGATGTCCGTGATGCTCCAGCGGCCCAGCCCGGCGTTGCGGTCACTGGTGAGATCGGGCGCATACCAGCCCTGCAGCACGGCGCCGGTCAGCGGCCCCTTGTCGGCGCCGAACAGGTTCTTGGGCGAATGACAGGCGCCGCAATGGGCCGGGCCGTTCACCAGATAGGCGCCGCGATTCCAGGCCGCGCTTTTTGCGGGGTCTTCGGCATGGGCGTTCGCATCAAAGAACATCATGTCCCAGCCGACCATCATGACCCGCAGGTTGAACGGGAAATGCAGCTGGTTGACGTCGACGCTTTTCTTCACCGGCTTGACGGTCTTCAGATACGACCACAGGGCCGCAACGTCGCTGTCGCTCATCCGGGCATAATAGGGATAAGGCATGGCGGGATAGAGCCGCTTGCCGCCCGGCGCCACGCCGGTCTTCATGGCCGCGCGGAAGTCATCGGCCGAATAATTGCCGATGCCGGTATCCTTGTCCGGCGTGATGTTGGGCGTCACCAGCTTGCCGAACGGCGTCATCAGGGCGACGCCGCCGGACAGGTCCTTGCCATGGCAGCCGGCGCAGTCGCCCAGCGCCGCCTGGTATTTGCCCGCATCCGCCGCGAAGGCGGATGTCGAAATGACAACGAAGACAAAAACGAACGCTATCCGCGAGCGCAGGCGCGGTTCGCAGCGCCAGCGTGCGAACGAGCGAGAGATTAAAGAAGTCATGCCGGCACCAGCGCGCCGGGGCTCTTGAGATATTTGGTGGTGATCGCTTCCGCCGCCCAGTAGGCCAGCGCCGCCACCGTGCCGGTCGGGTTCATGCCGGCATTGTGGGCGAAGGCGGATGCCCCGATCACGAACACATTCGGCACGTCCCAGCTCTGCAGATACTTGTTCAGGGCGCTGGTTTTGGGATCTGCCCCCATTACCGCGCCGCCGGTATTGTGGGTGCTCTGATAGGGTACCGAATTCCAGCCCTTTTTGAGCCGCGACACCGCCGCAAATTTGGCGTTGAACGGCTTGGTCATCTTCTCCATCTGGTCCGACATATAGTTGGACATGGCAATGTCGTTGTCCGGGAAGTCAAAGGTAATGCGGAGCAACGGCCGCCCATGCCGGTCGGTATAGGTGGGATCGAGGTCGAGATAATTCTCCCGCACCGGATAGGACGAGCCCTGCGAGCCGATGCCCATCGAATTGTTGTAGCCGTCCACCGTCGCCTGTTTCCATTTGGCGCCCCAGCGCGGGCTGCCCGGCAAAGTCGGGCGGTTGCCGATCGGCCGCCCGTTGGAGACGTTGCAGGCGATGCCCGCGCCCCCCACGAAATCCAGCTTGGAATGATCGAAGGCATCGCCGTTGAAATCATCAACGACCTGTCCCAGCGCGCCTGCCCCGATAAAGGGGTTGAAATGCTTGCCCTCGAACATCATGCGCGCGCCGGCGCTGGTCTGGTAACAATAGTTGCGGCCCACGGCGCCCTGGCCCGTCGCCGGGTCGTATTGCGCGCCGATCTTTGACAGCAGCATCATGCGCACATTCATCAGCCCATAGGCGCAGAGCAGCACCATGTCGCCGGGCTGCTCATATTCGACGCCATGGGCATCCAGATAGGTGACGCTTCTGGCCATTTTGCCGTCGGGCGTAAGATTGACTTTCAGCACCTCGCATTCGGTGCGGGCCTCGAAATTGGGCTTCTTGATCAGCACCGGCAGGATGGTGGTCTGGGCGCTGGCCTTGGAATAATTGGCGCAACCAAAGCGTTCGCAGAAGCCGCAATAGCTGCATTGTCCCATCCGCACGCCCAGCGGATTGACATAGGCTTGCGACAGGTTGGAGGAAGGCAGCGGGAAGGGGTGATAACCCAACTCCGTCATCTTCTCCGCGAACATGGTCGATGTGTAGGGCATCTTCAACGGCGGATTGGGATATTCGCGGGACCGCGGGCTTTCAAAGACATTGCCGCCGGGATGTAGCTGGCCCTTGAGATTGCCCGCTTTGCCGGAAACGCCACAGAGATATTCGAAGGTATCAAAACTGTGTTCGATCTCGTTCCAGGTCACGCCCCAGTCCTGCACCTGCAGGCCCTTGATCTTCGCCGCGCCATAACGCTCGGTCAGGTGCGTCTTGATCTGGAAGTCCGATTCCCAGAAGCGCCAGGTTTGGCCGTTCCAGTGCACACCGGCGCCGCCCACCCCGTTGCCCGGGAGGAAGGAACCATAGTCGCGCATCGGCAGCGCCGTCTGGCGTATGTCGTTGCGCATGGTCATGGCTTCGACCGATGGCTGCAGGAACAGGTCCTTGCGGATGGCATAGCGCAGCTCATCCTGCATATAGCCGATGTTGAAATCGGTGGCGGTGTCGCGCCAGGGCCCGCGCTCGATGGCGACCACATTCAATCCGGCATCGGTCAGGTGCTGGGCCAGGATCGAGCCGGTCCAGCCCAGGCCGATGATGACCACGTCCTTCTTGGGCAAGGTGCGCGCCATGATCAGCCCTCCATCCCGTAGATCGAGACCGGGCCTTTCGGATAAGGCACATTGTGCTTGTCGATATGATCGCGATAGTCATAGCGCGCACCAGGGAAGCCGACCATCTTCCAGCTCGCCATCCCGCGATTGCCGCCATAGAGCGGATCGGCGAAGAAGCCTTCCATCGTGTTCTGCAGCATCAGTTCGAAAAATTCCTTGGTCGTAAAGCCGGGGCGCAGCTTGAGCTTGATCTTGCCGCCGTCCAGCCCCGCCAGCACGGTGTCCTGCTCGTCCGCCGACAGCGCCACGAAATCCTTCTTGTAGGTGGTGTTGGCGTAGTCGCCCAGCGCGCGCAGACCCAGGCGATAGCGGCCCGCGGGCGTCAAGTCGCCCTGATAGCCCTGGGTGGAAAGCCCGGGCATGAAAGGACCCTTGTTGTAGAGCCGCGACGCCTGGCCGAACGAGCCCGCCAGCTGGCGGTCGATGAACACCGCACAGCCGCAATCCTTGCCGCCGGGCGAGAGATGATCGGCCGGGATCAGCCGGTCGACGATGGCTTCCACGGTCGCGGCTTCGCCGGGGTGGAAGAAATACCAGCCCAGGGGATTGACCGGGCGTGGCGGCTCACCTGCGAAAGGCGACCAGGGAAGCTGGCCTGAAATGGTTTCACCATCGGCAGATGCCGCAAGGATCGGTACGGCCGCGGCCGAAGCCAGCAGGCGGCGGCGGCTCAACACATGGCGCATCTGTTCCCCAACCTTGCGATTCTGTTCTTGTTGGACCCGATCCTAAGCGCAGGTTCCGGCCCGATCAAATTCGGTCTCGTTTTGCAGGTGCAAAAACGGGCCTGCCTGTTTCCTGATCGTGTGCCGATGTAACCAAGAAACCTTTGGAACTGCGGCTTTTCTGCGGAACGATGGTGGCCGGGGCGGGTTCAGAAAATGGCTGGGGCAACCCACTTCCATGGAGTTCATCACATGACCAACCAGAACCAGTCTGGCCAGGACAATCAACGGCACCAGAACCAGCCGCAATCGGGCCAGCAGGCCGGCCAGCAGCAGCGCCAGACGGGCCAGCAGAAACCCGATCAGGCCGGCAAACCGGGCCAGCAGAATACCGATCAGCAGGGCAACAAGCAGCGCTGACCGTCACTTCGACAGAGAAGGGGTCCGGCTGCGGCCGGGCCCTTTTTCTTGGCCCCCCGTATAATTGTATTTCCCATCGTGAAAGACCAAGGTGGCGGGATGGTGTCCCGACGCCCCAAAGCCAGCCGCCTGCAAGCCGACCTGGCCCGCCGCATTCTGCGCTTCCTGCAAGAACAGGAAGCCAGGCCCGGCCACCATCTGGTCGAGCTCGACCTCTGCCGCACCTTTGACGTGTCGCGCACGCCGGTGCGCGGCGCGCTGAAGCTTCTGGCGGCAGAGGCGATCGTGACGGCGCGGCCTGGCCGCGGCTATGTGCTGGCCAAGCTTCCCGTCGCCCCCGCGCAGGAAGAACCCGCCGGCGAAGACGCCGATGATGCGCGCCTGTTCCAGGTTCTGGCCAGCGCCCGCGCCAAGGGCGCGATGGCGGATCAATTCACCCAGCAGGAGGTGATGCGCCGTTTCAGCGCCAGGCCAGGCAGTGTGATGCGGGTGCTGCGCCATCTGGCCGAACTGGGCGTGGCGGAACGCAGGCCCGGCAATGGTTGGGCTTTTGTGCCGGATCCGGCGCGCATCCTAAGCGAAAGCTACGCCTTCCGCCGCGCCCTGGAGCCGCAGATCTTGCTGCAGCCCGGATTCAAGCTTGACCGCGCCTGGGCGGAAAAGGCGCGGGGCGAGCACCAGACGCTGCGCCGGAAGCCCTGGCGCGCCGGTGACGGGATCAGCTTTCATGCCGTCAACGCCGATTTTCACGAGCAGCTGGCGAAGAGCTCCGGCAACCGCGCCATGCTGCGCGCGGTCGAGCGCCACAACCAGCTGCGCCAGTTCCTGATCGGGCAATGGGATTATCCCATGGAACAGGTGCACAGCGCGATTGACGATCATCTCGAGATATTGGCGGCGCTGGAAGCCGGTTATGCCGACAAGGCCGCCGCGCTGATGCTGCATCATCTGACGCAAAGCGCATCACAGTCACAGAAGGACGAAGCTGCTTGACGAAACGGGCAGCGAAAAAGAAAACTGCTCCAACCTTGTTCTCGATACTTCTCCATGGCCGGGCTTGACCCGGCCATCCAGAACCGCCGATAGCCATGTTTGTTGCTCTGGATGGCCGGCTCGGAGGCCGGCCATGGGGAATCTTCTTTAGTCCGTACCTGGACCCGCACGGCGCTAGCGGAAAAGCCCTAATAGATATCCCGGCGGTAAAGACCGTTCTGCGTCATCTGTTCGAGCTTTTCCTCGCCCAGGATGCCAACCAGCGCTTCCTGCACCCCGGCCGCCATGCTGAGCCCACCGCAGACCAGGACCGAAGCGCCCCGCTCCACGAAAGCGCCGATCTCGCCACCTGCATCGGCCACCAGATGCTGGACATATTTCCGCGAGCCTGAATCCCGCGAAAACACCAGGTCGGTGCGCGCCAGCGTGCCGTCGGCCTGCCAGGCGGCGAGCTCGTCGCCATAATAAAGATCCCTGGCGCGGGCGCGTTCGCCGAACAGCAGCCAGGCGTCACCCAGCTTCTTCTTCTGGCGGTAGAACAGGTGCGCCCGCAGCCCCGCAAAGCCGGTGCCCGCTCCGATCAGAATCTGCGGGCCATCGGCAGGCGGCTGGAAATTGGGATTGGGGCGCAGGCGCAGCTTGATCACCCCGCCCATGGCGCTGGTTTCGGTGAGCCAGCCTGAGCCCAGTCCCAGACTGCCGTCATCCTTCACGGCCTTGCGCACCACAAGCTCCATGCGGCCGCTGTCGGGCAGCGAGGCGATGGAATATTCCCGGGCGCCAAAGCCTTCCAGCCGTTCCACCAGCCACTGCACGGAAATGCCTTCCACCTCGTGCGGTTTGGGCAGGCGGGAATGGGCGATGATGTCGCGCAGGAAGGTCCAATGGCCGCGCCATTTGAAACTCAAGGTCCCGTCCAGCTTATGTTGGGCAAGAAAAGCGTCCACCGCGGCCTCGCTGTTGCGCGGCCATATCTCGGCAATGTCGCCCGCGTTCCAGTGAAGATGGGCCGGGTTCTTCGGCACAAGCGCGATATGCCAGGCCTCGCCGCCGGGGCTGCCGGGGTTGAGCAGCCGGCGCTCGTCCACAATCCAGTCCTGCGGCGCGCCGGGCATCAGCTGTTCGACGCTGGTGTCGGCGCCCAGCTTTGTCAGCTGCTCGCACCATCTGGTCATGGCCGCATCATCGTCATCGCCGTTCACACAGATGACGTCGAACAGGCGCGCCGCCCTGCCCGCCGCCAGCCAGCGATCCACGCCGCGGCCGAAGCCGCAGAAGGTGGCGTCATACTTTTTGTCGCCCAGCGCCAGCACGGCATAGCGCAGCCCCTTGAGCGAGGGTGTCTGCGCCATCTGTTTCCTGGCGAAGGCGCGAGCGGAATCGGGCGCCTCGCCCGCGCCATAGGTGCTGGTGACAACCAGCAGGGTGCCGGCCTCGGCCAAGTCATTGGCCGCCAAGCCGCCCAGCGCCGCCACCCTGACAAAGGAACCGCTCGAAGCCAGCGCATTGGCGCTGAGCCAGGCGATGCGCTCGGCCGCCCCCGTCTGGCTGGCAAAGGCGACCAGGATTTTGCCGCCGGGCTTGGGCGCGGACCTGAAGAGGGAACCAAAAACCATGGCGCGCGCACTAACACGCGCGCGGAACAAGCGCAAACCCCGGTTTTTCAAGGGCTTTCAGGATCACTCGCCGAAAGGGCACAAGGCCGTGGAACCGTCATGCGACCGGGAACTAAGTTCACGCGTTGTATCCAGCAGACACAAAGGCCGGAGAACCCATGCACGTCGACATCATCATGATTCAGCCCCTGCTTGCCCTGCTGTTCGGCATCCTGATCCTGATCCTGCCGCGGCTGTTGAATTACCTGATCGCGATCTATCTGATCTTCATCGGGCTTGTCGGCCTGTTCCCCCACATGTTCACCACTTCGGTATAAGGAGCCACGCCATGAGCACGCATATCCGCAAGCCCCATGACCAGAAGCCCCATGAGAAGATGCCCGAGCATCTTTCCACCGCCAAAGCCTGCACCACCAGGGAAGAGAAGATCGACGCCCAGATGGCCGATTCCTTCCCCGCCAGCGACCCGCCTTCCTATTCCGGCGGCAATCACATCATCGGCGCGCCCTCAAACCGCGAAAGCGATTCGCCTGCAGCCGATCATCCCACGGTGGTCGAGGCGGAAAAGAAAGTGAAGCAGGGCGACGCCGCGGTGCCGCACAAATATTGACTGTCCTCAGGAGATGCCGGAATTCGATAAAGAGTCCCGGTATCTTTTGACCGCCCATTAAGGCGGCGATCCTAGGCTGACCCTCGGCTAGGGGGCGGTTTTCAGGAGCCGCTCATGAAAGTTGTACCGTTTAAGCACAGCGCCGCCGGACCCACGGGCCCGGTGATCAGCCAGGCAACCCTGCCGCCGGCAACCACAAAAAGATGGGTCGCGCGCCGCAAAGCGGCGGTGGTTGCCGCTGTCCGTGGTGGCGTGTTGACTATCGCCGACGCCTGCCGCCGCTATGGCCTTTCGCCGGAGGAATTTTTGGAGTGGGAGCGGCACTACGAGGCCGAGGGACTCAAGGGGCTGCGCGCATCAGCCAGAGTCCATCGTCCCGACTATCCGGTTCAATAACTTCCGATCGCGCCCAGTACGCCGCCTTCGGTCAATATCTGCGGCAGGACCACGGGGGTGGCGGCATGCGGCGCGTAATAAAGATAAAGCGGCACGCCGGAACGGCCATTGTCCTTGAGCAGCTGGGTGATCTCGGGATTCTGGTTGGTCCAGTCGGCCACCAGATAGGCGACATTCCTGCCCGAGAAGGCGCTTTTCACCGAGGGCCGTGACAGCACCGCATCCTCATTGACCAGGCAGGTGATGCACCAGGCCGCAGTCGCATCCACAAATACCGGACGCCCCGAGGCGCGCAGGGATGCGAGTTTTGCAGCGGTATAGGGCTCGCCCGCTTTGGCGCTCGACGCAACCGGCGCGGCGGAGGCGTCGCGCAACAGGCTGATGCCATAAAGACCACCCAGCAGAACCAGCAGCGCCGCAACCACACCAATAGTGCGGCCAAGCCCGGCCGCGGTGCGCGTCACGCTCCACAGCCAGGCCGCCAGCGCCAGCGCGATGAAAGCCGCCAGAATGATGGCGACACTGCGCGGGCCCGCTTCCTGTGCCAGCACCCAGACCAGCCAGGCGGCGGCGGCATACATGGGAAAAGCCAGGAACTGCTTGAAGGTGAGCATCCAGAGACCCGGCTTGGGAATGAAGGCCAGCGCGCGCGGCCACACACCCAGAAGCAGGAACGGCAGCGCAAAGCCAAGGCCCAGGCTGACAAACACCAGCAGCGCCAGCGGCGCGTTCAAGGTCAAGGCAAAGCCCAGCGCCGCCGCCATGAAGGGCGCGGTGCATGGCGCGGCCACCGCTACCGCCAGCACGCCGGTGAAGAATGCGCCGGTGAAACCGCTCTTCTGGGTGAGGCCTTCACCCGCCGTAATGCTGCCCACTTCGAACAGGCCAGACAGGTTGAGCGCCACCGCGAACACCAGCAGCGCAAAGCCGGCCACCGCCAGGGGCGACTGAAGCTGGAAGCCCCAGCCCACGCTTTGGCCGCCCTGGCGCAGCAGCACGATGGCAAGACCCAGCACGGCGAAGCTCAGCACCGCGCCGATGGCATAAGCGAAACTCTCGCCACGGCCGTGCCTGCCATGGGTCGCAAGCGACAGCGCCTTCATCGCCAGGATCGGCAGCACACAAGGCATCACATTCAGGATCAGCCCACCAACGAAGGCGAACAGCAACGCGGCCCACAGGCTGAGATCGCCGCTGCCGCTGTCCGAAAACTCCGCCGGCGGCACCGCGCCTTGCGGCACGCTGACATCCAGCGCCTGGGTCGAGCCGTCCGTGGAGGTGAGAACCAGCAGCCCTTCCAGCGGGCCTTTCACATGCGCACCCGGCGCCAGCCGCAGCACCAGACCATCCTTGGCATAACCGACCAACTGCGGCGCCGCATTCTTGATGATGCCGGAAGTTGCGGGGAAGAAGTCGGCGCTTTTGGGATGGGCCGCCGCCAGCGCAGGTGCGGCGAGGTAAATGTCGAGCATGTTGCCCGGCGCACCCCCACTTCCAATTGAATAAGTCAGTTTCCAGGGCGAGGCGACCGGCAACAGCGCGCGCGCCGCCGCGAAATCTTTCGCCACCGCCGGATCAGGCGCCTCTGGTCCCACCGGCAAAGTCATGGTGAGAATCGCGTCTTCCGGCACGCAGATCTGCTGGCACACCAGCCAGCTCGCATGCCCGCTGATGGTCACCGGGCCTTTGGCGTCGGCGGGTGCGGTCAGCGTGGTCAAAAGCCACGGCGTGCCCTCATAGCCATAATCCATCAGGGGTCCGACCGGCAGACGTTTGGGTCGCGGCCACTGGATGGCGCCGGCCTTCCAGCCGGCCGGCAATGTCCACTGAATGTCGGTGGGCGCGCCGGCGTCGCCGGGATTCTTCCAATAGGTGTGCCAGCCGGGCGCGATCTTTTCTTCCAGCGCCACCGTGACGGTGCCGCCGGGGGCGATGGCCTTGTCCTCGGCCACCAGGCGGGCATGGACCTTGGGCGGGGCGTCCTGCGCCACAGCCGGCGCAGCGGCCAGCAGCAAGGCCATCAGGAAAAGAAGTCGTTTCATGGCTCTGCCCTATAGCCCGTTACCATGCTATTCGCCAGTTTTGGCGGGCGGTTACAGCCAGTCACCTCCCCGCGCGCCTCTGGGCGCACGCGGGGAGGTGGCCGTAGCTGGGCCTCGGCCCAGCGAAGGTCGGAGGGGAAAAGTGCGGGTCACTGGCGGCATTTTCGGCGGAAGGGTGCTGGTTTCGCCCCGCGACATGTCGGTGCGCCCGACCTCGGACCGCACCCGCCAGGCGATTTTCAACATGCTGCGGCACAAGGATTTCGGCATCGGTTTTGCGCTGGACGGCGCCAGCGTGCTGGACCTGTTTGCAGGCACCGGCGCATTGGGGATAGAGGCGCTGAGCCATGGCGCGCGCTGGTGCCTGCTGGTGGATGATTCAGCCGACAGCCGGGCGCTGCAGCGGGAGAATATCGAGGCGCTGAGCCTGACAGGAGCGACACGCATCTGGCGGCGCGACGCCACCGATCTGGGCCCCCTTGGGCCGTCGGCGGGCGGACCGTTCAATCTGGTGTTTCTTGACCCGCCCTATCGCAAGGGCATGATCCCCAAATCGCTCAAGAGCCTGACAGAGGGCGGCTGGCTTGCGCCACAGGCGCTGCTGGTGGCGGAAACCGATGCGCTGGAGCCGCTGGAGGCGCCGGGTTACGAGCTTCTCGACGACCGCGACTATGGCGAGACGCGGGTGCGGTTCCTGACGTCTAGCTAACTTTACTCTCTCCATGGGCGGGCATGACCCGCCCATCCAACTTTGCCTGCAACGAGTTGGATGGCCGGCTCAAGGCCGGCCATGGAGAAATTAAAAATGACGCATCAGCGCCTTCCAAACAACTTCTCAATGTCGGCCAGCTTGAGTTCGACGTAAGTCGGCCGGCCGTGATTGCACTGGCCCGAATGCGGCGTGGATTCCATCTCGCGCAACAAGGCATTCATCTCCTCGGCATTCAGCCGCCGCCCTGCCCGCACGCTCATGTGGCAGGCCAAGGTGCCCGAAACTTCCTCCAGCCGTTCCTTCAGCGACAGGGCATTGCCGGTTTCGGCAATTTCATCCGCCAGGTCGCGGATCAGGCCCTTCACATCCAGCTTGCCCAGCATGGCGGGCACTTCGCGCACCACCACGGCATCGGGCCCGAATTCCTCGATCACCAGGCCCAGCTCGGCCAGTTCCCCGGCGCGCGCGGAAACCCGCGTCACTTCCGACGGATCGAGATCGACCACTTCCGGGATCAGCAGCGGCTGGCGCGCGATGCCGCCATTGGCCAGCGCCTTTTTCATCCGCTCATAGACCAGCCGCTCATGGGCGGCATGCTGGTCCACGATCACGATGCCGCCGGCGGTCTGGGCCACGACATAGGTCTCGTGCAGCTGGGCGCGCGCCACGCCCAGTTGATAATGTTCGGGCGGCAGGCCGGGCGCCGTTTCCACGGACGGCTCTTCCATCCGCACCGACGGCGCGGCCTGGAACATGGCGGGGGCGTCGTGGAAACCGGCGCCCGCGAAATTGGGACTGAAATTGGAATGGGGCGCCTGGCGCTGAAACGCCGCCGCACTTTGCAACGACTGAAGCGCGGTCCCCGCCACGGTGGTGGAGGCGCGGTGACCGGCCGCATCCAGCGATTGCTTCAATGCTCCCACGACCAGTCCCCGCACCAGGCCGGCATCGCGGAAGCGCACTTCCGTCTTGGCGGGATGGACATTCACGTCCACAAAACTGGGATCGCAGTCCAGGAACAGGGCCAGCGCGGGATGGCGGTCGCGCGCCAGGAAATCGGCATAGGCCCCGCGCACCGCCCCTACCAGCAGCTTGTCGCGCACCGGGCGGCCATTGACGAACAAAAACTGCATCCCGGCATTGGCGCGATTGTAGGTGGGAAGCCCGGCATAGCCGCTCAATGTCACGCTTTCGCGCGCCGCTTCCACCCGCACCGCATTGTCGCCGAATTCCCGCCCCATGATGCGCGCCAGCCTGGGCAGGCGGCCATCCATCAGGTCGGGTTCGGCTTCCAGGTCCAGCGCCTTGCGGCCGTCCAAGGTCAGGTGAAAGCCGATGTCGGGCCGGGACATCGCCAGCCGCTTGACGATATCGATGATGGCCAGGTCTTCCGAGCGCGCCGACTTGAGGAATTTGAGCCGCGCCGGGGTGGCGTAGAACAGCTCGCGCACCTCCGCCCGGGTGCCGTGCTGGCCGCCAGCGAGAAACGCCGCCGGCCGGGGGCCTTCCACCCTGCCGCCATCGACCTTGATCTCCGCCGCCTCGCCCTCCGTCATGCGGCTGACCAGGGTCAGCCGCGCCACAGCGCCGATGGACG
>DATAWO010000050.1:0-11125 GCA_036267165.1 Rhizomicrobium sp.
TGCGGCCGGGTGCTGGACATGACCGCCCTGAATGACCAACATTATGGCGGGCTGGTCATCTGGCTGCCGGGAACCCTGACCAGCTTTGCCGCCATGATCGTGGTGCTGGTGACCATGCGGCTGAATGAGGAGAAAGCGGAACGTGAAGCGGCTTAGTGTTGCGATATTGTTGATGACGACTGCCGTGGCGCAGGCAGCCCCCTTTGAAGTCACCGACGGCTGGTTCCGCGCACTTCCCGGCAAGCTGCCGGCGGGCGGCTATTTCAATGCCTATAACGGCACCGGCCGCGAGGTCTCCATCACCGGCGCGGACTCCGATGCCTGCGGCATGCTGATGCTCCATCAGTCCTCCAACAAGGGCGGGATGAGCGGCATGGACATGGTGGAGCGGGTGACCGTGCCCGCCGGCGGCACGGTGCGCTTTGCGCCCGGCGGCTATCACCTGATGTGCGAGAATCCCAACGCGAAGATGAAAGTGGGCGCCAAGGTCGGCGTGCTGCTCAAGCTGTCGGATGGCAGTTCGGTGGCCGCGGGCTTTGTGGTGAAGAACGCCATGGGAAAATGATCTGCGCGGCCGAAACGGGTTCCTCCTTGTGCGTCAGTTTAATCTGACGTGATGGAACGCTCTCTCGGTTCGCCGCCTTCCACAAATGGGGCGGCACCGAAGAGGTTGTGATGAAGTTTGCCACAGTTCTGACACTTGGATTTCTGACATTTACATCCCAGGCATTCGCCGATGTGAATGCCGCGCCGCTTGCGCCGGGAAAACACGCAGGCGTGCACAATGCCCAATTTGAGGGTAGCACCGGCATGCTGGTGGTGGCGGGCGCTGCCCTGATCGGCATCACTGCGGCGCTGGCGTCCGCGGGCAGTGGTACCTCGGCCAACAATACGGCTCCGGGCTCGACGTCAACATCGACATCGACGACCGGGACGACGCCATAGTCACCACCCCCGATTGTCATGGCCCGCGACTGCGGGCCATCCAGATGACCGCAAAGCGTTGTGCCAAAGCTATTGGCTCGCGGACGCTCGCCTGCTGGATGGCCCGGTCAAGCCGGGCCATGACAAGTTGGTGGTTACCCTACCGCTCCTCACTCCGCCTGAAGATCGGCATAGGAGACATGGCAGTGTCCGCCATGCTTCTCGAAATAGCGCTGATGATAGTCCTCGGCCTTCCAGAAGGCGGGGGCGGGCTCGATCTGGGTGACCACCGGCTTCTTCCACTTGCCCGAGGCCTCCACCTTCGCCTTGATCTCTTCGGCGATGCGGGCCTGCGCCTCGCCATGGGTGAAGATCACCGAGCGGTACTGGGTGCCGAAATCCGGCCCCTGGCGGTTGCGCTGGGTGGGGTTATGCATGCGGAAGAACAGCTCCACTAGGCTGGCATAGCTGACGTTGGCGGGATCGAAGGTCACCTCGACCAGCTCGGCATGATAGGTCTCGTCATTGCAGACCTGCTTGTAGGTAGGGTTCTGGGTGGTGCCGCCGGCATAGCCGGAGACGGCGTCGATCACGCCGGGCACCTGGCGGAAGAAATCCTCCACGCCCCAGAAGCAGCCGGCGCCGAACAGTGCCTTTTCCATGGATCAAACCTCACTCGCGGTAATTGCTCCCATAATACGTGTTTGCGCGGTCGCCGTTACATGCGTCTGCGGCCCGGTGGAGGGGTATGCGAGAGGCGTGGATGCGCGGGGCCCGGCCAGCCGCTATAGAGGCGGGATGACCTTCTCGCGCCCCGCCGCCCATGACGATGTTTCTGCTGTCATGGCGGAGGTCGCAGCGCTTGCCTTCTTGCAGAATCAGATGAGCTCTTGCTGCTATCTCATTGGCTGGACAGGAATTGTCCTGGCAGGGGAGGGCTGGCGGTGAACATCGTCATCATTGGCGCCGGAGTGGCTGGCCTGGGCATCGGCTGGCGGCTGCAGCAGGCCGGTTGCAAGGTCACCATCCTGGAGCGGTCGCAGCCGGCGATGGGGGCGAGCTGGGCGGCGGCCGGGATGCTGGCCGTCACCGCCGAGCTGGAAGACGCCATGGACCCGGAGCGGGCGCTGGCGCTGCGGGCCCACGCGCTCTGGCCCGCCTTCGCCGCCGAACTGGAGGAGGCCAGCGGCCGGGCGATATTCCTGAACCAGAGCGGGGCGCTGCTCCTGGCTGCCGACGCCGCCGGGCTGGAAGCGATGCGGCCGCGGGCGGAGGGAGAATTGCGAATCGTTGCGGCCGATGAGGCCCGCGCCCTGGTGCCCCTGCTGGGTCCGGCCGTGGGCGGGCTGTGGTCGCCGCACGAGGCCCATGTCGACAACCGCGCCCTGGGCGAGGCGCTGGCCATCGCCTTCCTGAAGGCGGGCGGAGTGCTCTATCCCAACGAGGCCGGGGTTCGGCTCGAGGAGCATGGCGGCAAGGTGGTGGGAGTAGAAAGTCCCTATCGCCGCTATCACGCCGATGCCGTGCTGATCGCGGCGGGGGCCTGGAGCGGGTTGCTGGATGCCATCCCGATCGAGCCGGTGAAGGGCGAGATGATTGTGCTGACGCCGCCCGATCCCGCCTTACTGCCTGGCCCGGTGGTCTGGGGCGAGGAGGTCTATTGCGTGCCACGCCATGGCCGCCTGCTGGTCGGGGCGACGGTGCAGGAAGAAGGCTTCGACACCAGCCCGACGGATGCGGCGCGCGATCATCTATGGTCGCGGGCGGCGAAGCTGATGCCCGCGGTTGCGGACTGGCGGCTGGCCGATCACTGGGCGGGGTTGCGTCCCAAAAGCCCGGACGGCCTGCCGCTGCTGGGGCCGACCCGCGATCCAGGCCTGTTCGTGGCGAGCGGTCAGTATCGCAACGGCATCCTGTTCACGCCCGCCATCGCCCAGGAAATGGCTGACGTGATCCTGGGCAACGGGCAGATCATTCCCGAATTCGATCCGCGGCGTTTTGACAAGGAGTAGTCCATGACCGATTTCAGCGTGGATCCCGTGATCGTGTCCCTGACGGTGACGCTGGCCGACTGGCCGCTCAGCCGGCTCTTTCTCTACAACGACTCCCGCTACCCTTGGGGCCTCTTGGTGCCGCGCCGCGCCGGCGTGGTGGAGATCGCCGATCTGGCGCCCGGCGACCAGGTCCAACTGATGAAAGAGATTGTGAAACTGTCGGACCTGGTCCGCGTGCTTCCGGGGGTGGAAAAGCTCAATGTCGGGGCGCTGGGCAATATGGTGCCGCAGCTCCATGTCCATGTGATCGGCCGCCGGAAAGGCGACCCGGCCTGGCCGGGGCCGGTCTGGGGCCATAGCGATCCCAAACCCTGGCCCAACCCGGTTGATGCGCCTCTCGCTCGGGCAGTAAGCGATCGTTAACCATAAACGGGCACAACGGGGGCATGCAGGCAGAAGCCGCATCCCTTCTGGGAGCAGAACGCTCTTCCGTCGTCACCGCGCTGCGCAACGCCGCCGCCGCGACGGGATCGGATTTCCATTATCTGCTCGGCACCGCGATGCGGGAGTCGAGCCTCAAACCCAACGCCCAGTCGAGCTCGTCTTCGGCCGCCGGTCTGTTTCAGTTCATCGACCAGACCTGGCTCGGCCTGGTGAAGGAGCATGGCGCTCAGTATGGCCTGGGCAACTATGCCGCCACCATCACCAAGGACGCCGACGGCCGCTATCACGCCCCCGCATCCGAGAAGCAGGCGATCCTGGCCTTGCGCAAGGATCCCGAAGTCTGCGCCCTGATGGCGGGCGAATATGCCAAATCCACGCAAGGCCAGATGCGCGCCAGCCTGGGCCGCGATGTCTGCGGCGGCGAGCTTTATGCGGCGCATTTCCTGGGGCCCGACGCGGCCTGCAGGCTGATCCGCCTGGTGGGCAGCGATCCGTCCACCAATGCGGCGGCGCAATTCCCCCAGGCCGCGGCGGCCAACAAAAGCGTCTTCTTTCATGCCGATGGCGCCCCCAAATCGGTGCGCGAAGTCTATGACTGGGCGATGCGCCAGCCGGGTGGCGAAGGCACCGTGCGGGTGGCGCAGCTCCCCGACATCACGCCGGCCCACGAAGCTGCGCGCATGAAGGTCGCCACCGCGCAGGACGCCGAAGTGCAGATGCTGCTGACGAGCGTGATGAACTGGCAACCGGGCGGCGGCCAGAGCATGTTCGGCAACCTGTTCGGCCTGAGCGGTGGGCTCGGCAATTTGGGCAACCAGGCCACGCCCAGTTCGGCGATCAGTTTCGCGCCAAGCCTGCTGGGCATTCTGTCGGATGCGAAGGACGCGACGTTCTAAAACAAACCTGTCATGGCCGGGCTCCGGCGCATAGCGACAGCGTATGCGCGCCATCCACGGGCCTGCCGCTCGCTTGAACTCGCGGCGTTCGCTGCTTTCGCAGGTCCACTGGAGCTGCTCACCCGCCGCGCGGGCCGCAACTCACGGTCAAGCCCGGCCATGACATGAGTGCTAACAATTCACGCATCCCCGCCACCGTCACCATGGCAAGGATCGTTCTCCTCGCACACCGATGGCTGGATTTCGGGCTCAAGCCCCAGGGCGCGGACGCCCGCCTCGTAAATGGGCGCGACGGTAAAGCCCAGCATGGCGGTGAGCGAAATCATCGCCGCCAGCATCAGCAAGATCCGAAAATCCGCCGTCATGGGGAAAGACTAGGCCCGCCATTGCGGGGCCGCAATACGGACGTTACTTCTTCGCCGCCTTCAGGACCTGGTCCACCCGCGCATCCAGTTCGGCGCAGAGCGCCTGGGCGGTCTTGTCATTGGTGTCCTGCATGGCGAGCTTGTGGATCACCTGGATGGCGTTGACATGGGCGTCCACCAGCGCGACCGGAATGGCGGCGGCAGGCGGCAGCTCGCCGATCAGGCGCGACAGCGTACCGGCCACGCGCGCGATCAGCGGATAGTTGAAAGTGGGCGCCTGGCCCTTGATGTCATGGGCGGCGCGCAGCAGGGCATGGCGGCTGGCGTCATCCTGTGTCTGGCTGTAGCGGGCGCGCGCATCCGTCAGTTTCTTGACGTCATCGGCGATCCAGCCGGAGAATTCGCTCTTGAGCGCGTTCATCGCCTCTTCCGCGCGCTTCATCGCCGCCATGTCGACACCACCCAGGCCGCCACCCACCTTGGCCTTGAGCATGTTGGGCGGCATGAAGAGTTCGATCGGCTGCTTGTTTGCCATGGCTCTACTCCGCCGCCTGCCGTTTGCCATTGTCAGCGCGCCGTTCGGGCCCGCGATAGTCTTCGGCGCCGCGGCGCCGGCGGCAAGGACCGAAATAGCCCTTGGTGCGCACATAAGGGCGCGGCTGCTCGATCACCGCCACCAGGCGCGACATCATGGTCTTGACCGACACCGGCTTGGCGATGAATTCGTTGATGCCGGCATCGCGCGCTTCGCGCACATGCTCGGCCGAGGTGTGGCCGGTCAGCATGATCACCGGCACGAAAGGATTGGGGGAGGCTTGGTTGGCGCGGATCATGGAGACCAGCTCGATGCCCGACATGCCTTCCATCACCCAGTCCAGCACCACCACATCGGGGTTGGCTTCGCGCAGCACCGTCCAGGCGCGGTCGCCGTTATCGGCCTCGTAGATCTGGACGACGCCGAAGGCCTGCAGGATGGTGGTGACGAGCTTGCGCATATGGACATTGTCGTCCACGACAAGAATCTTCACCTGCTCGAAACGGTAGCCACTCATTGTCCCAGCCCAGGCGCGCCCTGTCCGGGCGTCCGCCGTAGATTAGCTTAACGGCCATTAAGGCTTCGTGAAGCTCTAATTTCCCCCTCCGGCCTTCGCTGGCTCGAGAGCCAGCTACGGCGTTCGGCCGGCTTGGCTGCCGGCCTCACCCCCAATGCCAGCGCGCGTTCCGCGCGCGCCTGGGGAGGTAAGCCGGGCTAGTCGCTGAACTGCTCGGCCAGGATGCGCTCGTCCAGGTTATGGCCGGCGTCATAGAGCATGGTCATGGAGATGGAGCGGTCTTCGGCCACATCCACGGCGGTGACGTCGCGCACTTCGAAATCGTCGGCCACCGCGCTCACCGGGCGCTTTTTGCTTTCCAGCATCTCGAAGCGCACCTTGGCGCGATGGGGCAGCAGCGCGCCCCGCCAGCGGCGGGGGCGGAAGGCCGAGATGGGGGTCAGCGCCAGAAGGTCGGCGTCGATCGGCAGGATCGGCCCATGGGCGGAAAGATTGTAGGCGGTGGACCCGGCCGGGGTCGCCACCAGAACCCCGTCGCAGATCAGTTCGGAGATACGGGGCTTGCCATCCACCAGGATGCGGATCTTGGCGGCCTGGCGGGTCTCGCGCAAAAGCGACACTTCGTTGAAGGCGCGGGCCTCGACCGCCCGCGACGGCGTGTGCGCGGTCATCAGCAGGGGATGGATCACCGCCTTCTCCGCCGCCGCCAGCCGGTCCATCAGGTCGTCGGGATGATATTCGTTCATCAGGAAGCCGACGGTGCCCTTGTTCATGCCATAGATCGGTTTTCCCTTGCCGGTGAAGCTGTGCAGGGTCTGCAGCATGAAGCCGTCGCCGCCCAGGGCCACCACGATGTCGCAATTCTCCGGTCCCGCATCGCCATAGCGCGCGATGAAGGCCGCGACGGAGTCTTCCGCATGCGGAACGGCGGTGAAATGCAGCTTTGCCATGAAGTCCCCGAAAGCGGGAGCAGCCTAGCACAGCAAAACGGGCGCGCAAAAAGCGCGCGGGCCGGATCAGGATGCGGCGCTGCTGCGCAGTTCGTCCATCGCGGCCTGGCGCGTGAGGGTGGTGAACACCTTGTCCACGGCCGCGGTATCGGACGGGGTGAGGACCGCCGCCATGCCGCGCGCCTGGCGCGACAGGTTGAAGACCGTGGCGAAGACGGAACGGTCGATGCCGGCGGCGCGGCAGGCCAGCGCCACGATATGGGCGCCATGCTCGTAGAAGGCGCTGCGGAAGGCGGCAAGCTCCATGTTCATCAGCTTGGCGAAGGCAAGGTCGAACAGGTCGAGCTGGCCCTGGCTCAGCACCCGCATCAGGAAGCCCGCCTTGAGCTGTCCGCTGGCGGCAAGCTTCTCGACCAGCTTCTGGGCGCTGTCGGCAGGCGTATCGGTGGGGCCCACCGGTTCGTTCTTGACGGCCTGCTTGGCGTCGGCGAGCGCGGCGTCCACATTGCGGGCCGCCATCGTGTAATTGGTCTTGATATAGTCCTTCAGCGCGTCCGACACCCATTCGCACATGTTGGTGGCGAGCATGGGGGGCAGGTCGGGACGGCGGATCAGGGGTTCCTGCAGGCCGGTGAGCGCCCGGGACTTCTGAACCAGCGTCTCATAGGCGCTGCTGGAGATTCTGGCGGTGGCGTTCTTGACCAGCGCAAGCAGCACCGAGTCATGTCCGGTCTTGACCAGGGCGTCGGTGACCGGAACGCCGATATTGGGGCGGCCCGCCACCGCTTCCTGATGACCGATGCCGGCCTCGGCGATCAGCTTGAGCACGTCGCTTTCGGTGAGCAGCGGGGAATTGAGGATCAGCGGGCGGGCGACTTCGATCGTGTCGTCCACCAGAAGCAGGATCAGGTCATGGGGCGCGGTGGTGTCTTCGGCCAGGCGCTGGGCGAGTGCGATGCGGATCGCCATTTCCACGTCGCGGGTCAGCCGGCGCAGGATCTCGCGCATCAGCTCGCGCTCGCGCGGGTTCAGCCCCGCACCCTGGATGCGGTAGAGCGAGGCCACGGCGAGATAGATTTCCTCCCGCGTCGCGCCGCCTTGCGGATTCATGGCGAGCTGGGCAAGCCTGCCCATGTCGCTCATGTCGTGTGCGGTAAGCCCCACGGTCCCCATGCCTTCTGCAGAAAAACGGGCAGATTTTCGGCCCTCTGAATGGGAACTTCTAGCAATAGGACCGTTAACAGCCGATTAAGTCTCTTGCCTCAAACCTACAAACAGTGTGCCCTTGGCCGCTATGGGCGGGCGGAAATCCTCACTTTTGGCCATCGACCAGGGCACCACCTCGACCCGGGCGATCCTGTTCGATAGCGAGGGCCGGCCGCTGGCCGCTCATGCCATCCCCTTGCGCCAGATCTATCCCGCCAATGGCTGGGTCGAGCATGACGCCGGCGAGATCTGGCAGGCCACGCTTTCCTGCTGCCGGGCGGTGCTGAAGGGCCGCGAGGCGGGCGAGGTGGCCGCCATCGGCATCACCAACCAGCGCGAGACCTCGCTGATCTGGGACCGCAAGACCGGGGCGCCGCTTGGCAATGCCATCGTCTGGCAGGACCGGCGCGGGGCGGCGCGCTGCGCGGCGCTCAAGAAGCGCGGGCTGGAGCCGGAAATCAGCCGCAAGACGGGGCTGCTGCTTGATCCCTATTTTTCGGCCACCAAGCTGGAATGGCTGCTCAAGAATGTGAAGGGGCTCAAGGGGCGCGGCAGCGTCGGCGCAAGCCGGAGCGACCAATTTAAAGACATCGCGTTCGGCACCATCGACAGCTGGCTGATCTGGAATCTCACCAAGGGCCGGGTCCATGCCACCGATGTCACCAATGCGTCACGCACGCTGTTATGGAACCTCAAAACCCGCGACTGGGACGCGTCGCTGCTCAAGCTGTTTGGCGTGCCGCGCGCCATCCTGCCGGAGGTGCGTGAAAGCCGCGGCGATTTCGGCCACAGCGATCCCATGCTGTTGGGCGAGGCCATCCCCATCCTGGGAGTGGCGGGCGACCAGCAGGCCGCGAGTTTCGGCCAGGCCTGTTTTGCGCCGGGTGATGTGAAGTCCACCTATGGCACCGGCTGCTTCGCCCTGGTCAATACGGGGAAGAGCGTGCCGCGTTCCAGGAACCGGCTGCTTGCCACCGCCCTGGCGCAGAAGCAATACGCCATCGAAGGCAGCATCTTCATCGCGGGCGCGGTGGTGCAATGGCTGCGCGACGAACTGGGCGCGCTGGCGTCCGCGCCGGAAAGCGAGACGCTGGCCAAGCAGGCCAAGCCCGCCGAGGGTCTTTACTTCGTGCCGGCCTTCACCGGACTGGGGGCGCCTTACTGGGATCCCAACGCGCGCGCCGCGATCCTGGGACTGACCCGCGACATGGGAAAGAATGAAATCGTGCGCGCCGCATTGGACGCGGTGTGTTTCGAAACCCGCGATCTTCTGGAAGCCATGCGGCGCGACATGGGCAAGGCGCTGGGGAGCCTGAAGGTGGATGGCGGCATGGTCGCCAATGACTGGTTCTGCCAGCGGCTGGCCGATCTCACCGGACTGAAAGTGGAACGGCCGCAGGTCACCGAAACCACCGCCCTGGGCGCCGCCTATCTGGCGGGACTGGGCGCCGGTCTTTTCCGCGACGAAAAAGATATTGCGGCGCGGTGGGCGCTGGATCGCCGTTTTGTTCCCGAAATGAAGAAAGTCGAGCGCGACCGGCTCTACAGCGGATGGCGCAAGGCGATTTCGCGTGTGCGGTAATACGACAGTATATGTACCCGTGCCGGTTGACAGGGTGCGCACCCTTACCGACAGTTGGTGACCCAAAAGGGGGGACCATGGGTCAGGTGGGGATGAGCCTGGAGGGGCGCCGCCGCAAGCCGGAGAGCTTGGCGCGGCTCAAGCAGGCGGCGCGCAAGCTGTTCGTGGAGCGTGGCTATGACGCGACGCGGCCGCAGGATATCGCGCGCGAAGCGGGTCTGGGGCATGGCACATTCTATCTGCACTATCCCGACAAACGCGCCTGTTTCCTGTCTTTTGTGGAAGATGCGCGCCAGGAACTCGACGCGCATGTGCGCGCCCGCCGCCAGCCGGGCGCGACGCTGGAGAGCCGCATCGCCACCATGCTGAACGCCATGTACGACTATTCCGACAGCCATCCGGGCGTGCTGCGCGCCGCCCTGACGGATGAATGCGTGATCGATGCCGAAGGCGTGTCGGCCCGGCCGCTGGTCATGCAATGGGGCGACGAGTGGGCGGAGATGATCCGGGAGGCGGTGCATGAGGGCAAAGCCAGCGCGTCCTATAATGTGGAGATCATCGGCCAGGCGATCGTGGGTGCATTGCACCAAACCGGCCGCGAGGCCCATCGCTCGGGCCGTTGCCGCGAGGCGCTGGTCAAGAACCTGACCAGCTTTCTCACCAGGGCGCTCAGGCCGGACTAGAGCCTGGTTTCTGAAATGGAAGCACCTGCGCCGTAGGGATTTTGTGCTGTGGGCAGGAGAAGGGCGAAGGCCGTATCAGGGAATACGGACAAGCCTTCGACGAACCCACAGCGCAAAAGACCACGGCCCTTCGGGTTGCCGTCCGGCGGGCGCCCCCGGCGTCGCAAGGCTCGACCGATGAACATCGCATCGCTCTTTGCCGTCCATACGCTGTCGCTATGGACCCTGGCGGATCGCCGCGCCGGACGGCAACGCCGGCTGATTCCATTTCAGAAATCAGCCTGCTAAAGCTGCTCCACCGAGGAAAGCGCGAAACTCTCGCCGGGCGGATTCTCCCCGATCACCAGTTTGCCCGCGCCCGCGAAATGATATGGCGGCACCGGCAGGTTGAGCGGCGCCGGCACGCCTTTGAACACGCGGCCGGCCATATCGTATTTCGAGCCATGGCAGTGGCAGAGATAGCCGCCGGAGACGGACGGCATCAGGCTGCCGCGTTGGGGCGAAAAAGTGGGAATGCAGCCGAGATGGGTGCAGATGCCCACCAGCACCAGATATTCCGGATTGAGCGCGCGGGACCGGTTTTTGGCATAAGCCGGCTGCTGGCGTTCGTCTGCGCGCGGATCGCGCAACTCCGCCAGCAGTGAAGGCTCTTTCAGGGCGGCAAGAAGCCCGGGCGTGCGATGCACGATGAAGATCGGCATGGCGCGCCACAACACGACGATCTGCTGGCCCGGCGCGATGGGTGTCAGGTCGATGGCGATGGGCGCGCCGGCCGCCAATGCCGCCGCGCTCGGATTCACCTGGTCGATGAAGGGCCACACCATGGCCGCGGCGCCGACGCCCGCGACAGCGGCAGCCGATACATGGAGGAAGTCGCGCCGTCCGACGGGCGGGGCGCTTAAGCGCGCTGGGTTCTAGCGGCCGGCACTGCCGTTATTGGCGGCAGTGTCGGTCTCGGCCTGGATCACCGAGGCGCGGGACTGGGCGCTGAGCTGGCCCAGCGCCTGGGCCAGCGTGTTCTGCTGCAGG
>DATAWO010000051.1:0-11742 GCA_036267165.1 Rhizomicrobium sp.
ACCCCACGACACTAGGATGGCAAAACGTTCCGCCGCTTCCGAGCCCAATGACAGCGACCGCGTCGAGGGCTTTGCCCATCCCCGCGAGACATTTGTGCTCTTGGGACAAGACGTGGCGCTTGCCCGCGCCGCCCGCGCGCTGCGGTCCGGCCGCCCGCCCAGCGCCTGGCTGATCACCGGCGCGCCGGGCATCGGCAAGGCGACCCTGGCCTATCGCATCGCCCGTTATCTTCTCAGCTTTGGCGCGACCGATGCCGGACCGCAAGACCTGACGGTGCCTGAAAACAATGTGGCCGCACGGCAGGTGGCGGCCCAGTCCCATCCCGGCCTTCTGGTGCTCAAGCGCGCCATCAATCCCAAGACCGGCAAGCTGATGACCGTGCTGTCGGTGGACGAGATCAGAAGGCTGGCGAATTTCTTCGGCATGACGAGCGGAGCAGGCGGCTGGCGCGTCGCGATCGTCGATACCGCCGACGACATGAACGACAATGCCGCCAACGCGCTGCTCAAGATGCTGGAGGAGCCGCCGTCCGACGCCATGCTGCTGCTTTTGTCCAACACGCCGGGCCGGCTTCTGCCCACCATCCGCTCGCGCTGCCAGCGGCTGGACCTGCGGCCGCTGGATGATGCCGTGCTGGAAAAGGCGCTTGCCGGCTATCTGCCGGAGACAAGTGCTGCGGAGCGCGCGTCGCTGGCGCGGCTTTCCGGCGGCAGCATCGGCGCGGCGCTGACGCTTGCCACCGGCGACGGCGGTGCGCTGGCCGGGGAGGCCGACCGGCTGATCGACCAGGCGCGAGACCCGGATGTATTGGCGTTGCTGGCCCTGGGCGACAGGCTGTTTCGCATCCAGGACGGTCTGGAACTGTTCGGCGACTTTCTGGTGGAAAGCCTCTCGGCGCGCATCCGTGCCAAGGCGCATTCCGGCGTGGCGGGGCTTGAACGCTGGGTGGCGTTGCGCGAGCGCATCGTGCAGGACTTTGGCCGCGCCACCGGCCTCAATCTGGAACCGCGCCAGACCGTGCTGTCGGCGGCACGCGATCTGGCCCGCACGGCGCGCGGCGGAGCGTTGTGATGCTGGTCGACAGCCACTGCCATCTGGACTTTCCCGATTATGCCGGGCAGGTGGACCAGGTGATGGAACGCGCCCGCGCCGCGGGCGTGGGCGTGTGCGTCTCCATCGGCACCGAGCTCAAGCGCTTTGCCGGGGTGAAGGCGGTGGCGGAACAGTTTCCCGATGTCTGGTGCAGTGTGGGCGTGCACCCGCACGAATCCGAGAAGGAGCTGCTGGACGGTGAGGCCGTGCTGGTGGGCGAGGCTGCTCACCCCAAGGTGGTGGCGATCGGGGAAACGGGGCTCGACTATTACTATGAGCATTCACCGCGGCAGCCCCAGCAGGCCAATTTCCGCTTCCATATCGCGGCGGCGCGCAAGACCGGGTTGCCGCTGATCGTTCATACCCGCGATGCGGATGACGACACCATCGAAATCCTGCAGGGCGAGATGGCCAAGGGGGCTTTCACCGGACTGATCCATTGCTTCACCGGCACTCAGAAACTGGCCGATACGGCGCTGGAGCTGGGGCTTTATATTTCGGTGTCGGGCATCGCCACCTTCAAGAATTCCGGCGTCCTGCGCGACGTCATCAAGACGGTGCCGCTGGAGCGGCTGCTGGTGGAAACCGATGCGCCCTTCCTGGCGCCGGTGCCGCACCGGGGCAAGACCAATGAACCGGCCTTTGTAGTGCATACCGCCAACATGCTGGCCGATTTGAAAGGCGTGTCGCAAGACGAGCTGGCGGCTGCGACCACCGACAATTTCTTCCGCCTGTTTTCCAAAGTTCAGCGTCCCGCATGACGCTTGAGGTCCGCATCCTGGGCTGCGGCTCATCCGGTGGCGTGCCGCGCCTGGGCGAGGGCACCCCTTACTGGGGCGCCTGCGATCCCGCCAACCCCAGGAATCGCCGCAGCCGTTGCTCCATCCTGGTCACCCGGCGCAATTCTGAAGGCGAGACCCGGGTGCTGGTGGATACGTCGCCGGACCTGCGCGAGCAATTGCTGGCGGCGAAGATCGGCCGGCTGGATGCGGTGCTGATCACCCACGATCATGCCGACCAGCTGCATGGCATGGATGATCTTCGGGTCATCACCTTGAACATGCGGCGCCGGCTGGATTTGTGGAGCGACCGCCGCGGGCTGGAAGGGGTGATGAAGAAGTTCGGTTATTGCTTTGAGACGCCACCGGGCAGCGACTATCCGCCAATCCTCAATGCCCATGAAATCCCGGAACCTTTCATGCTGTTTGAACTGACGGGTGCGGGCGGCGCGGTGCCGACTCTCGCCTTCGGCCAGCGCCATGGCCGCATCCGCAGCCTGGGCTATCGCTTCGGGGCTGTCGCCTATTCGCCGGATGTCGATGGGCTGGATGAGGACGCATTCGCCGCGTTGGAAGGTGTCGAATGCTGGATCGTGGATGCGCTGCGCTACACACCCCATCCATCCCACGCCCATCTGGCGCAGACCCTGGAATGGATCGAACGGGTCAAGCCCGGTCGCGCCATCCTGACCAACATGCATGTCGATCTGGACTATGACCGGCTCAAGCGCGAACTGCCGCCCGGTGTCGAGCCGGCCTATGACGGCATGGTGCTGAGCATTTGATCAGCTATATTTTCTGTCATTCACGCGAAAGCGGGAATCCACTGTGCCGTTGTAAAAATGGATGCCCGCCGGAGTTTATGCTCCGGCCGCGCTTTGCGCGGACCGGGGTACGGGCATGACAGAATTACTGCCTGCCGTTGGCGTCCTCGGCAAAATTGTGCAGCATGGTGGGGCTGCGGTTGAAGGCCAGCCGCGTATCCACCTGGCCCGGCGCGAAGCTGGCGCGGTGCCAGCGGTTGGGCGTCACCAGCACCACATCGCCGGCCTGGGCCACCACCAGCCCGATGCCTTCGATCTGATAGGCGATCTTGCCTTCCAGGATGAACCAGAACTCGTCATTGCCGATGTGAAAATGGCCCTTGTTGGTCTCGGGCGGGATCGCCACGCCCGGCCCGCGGATGATGGCGGCCTGGTTGTCGGCGTCATTGACGAACAGGTGCAGCTGGCCCTTGCCAATGGCGGTGGGATCGTTCTGCACATAGTCCTTCATGAAATCCATATAGACCGGGTTCTTGGCGTCATAGGTGCCCATGCCGCCGCCCACCGGCATGGTCGGATAGCTGACCTTCACATAATGCTGGCCATCCTTGGGCGGCGGCGGTGCGCCAAAATCGGCGCGGCTGTCCACCGGGTAGGAAGGCAGGCTGTGGCCGCGGGTGATCTCATACCGCAGGGACGGTTCGTCCCCCACCGTCTCCATGCTGTAAGGCACGCGCAGCGGCACCTGCACCAGAAAGCCTTTGCTCGCCACGAACGGCTGTTGCCCCTTGATGGTGAAACGGATCTTGCCGCCCCACACCACCCAGACGGTGCGGTCATCGCCATAGAACTGGGTGCGGGTCTTTTCGCCCGGCGCCATCTGGATCCATTTGGCGCTATAGCGTTCGGTCTCGATCGAGTCCTCGGTCCAGCTTTTCTGGCCGGCATGCTTGGCGAGAACCTGATCGAGCCGCGTCACCGGCTTGTTGGGCGCGACATAGGGCACCGGCGCCGCCTTGGGCGCCCAGGACATGAAGACCTTGCGGTCCTGTGCAAATCCAGGGGGTGCCAGCGCGGGAACGGCCAGCAGCGCCAGCAGGCAAGCGGCAAGTTTGGGGGCGTTTTTCATCATCTCTCTCCGCTCACTGCTTGCCATCGGCGTCTTCGGCGAAATTGTGGAACAGCAGGGGATTGATGTTGAACGACAGCCTTGTGTCGGTCTGGCCTTTGGCCCAGCTGGCACGATGGAAGCGCCCGGGCGGCACAAACACCACGTCGCCGGTGTCGGCGGTGTAGAAGCCGGATTGTTCGATCAGGTAATCGCACTTGCCTTCCAGGATGAACCAGAACTCCTCATGGCCGATATGGAAGTGACCCTTATTGGTTGTCGGCGGCGTTTCCACGCCGGGGCCGCGGATGATGTTGGCCATGTTGGCTTCGTCGGCCATCACCAGATGATCCGGCGGATTCTTGACCGGATCGGCGGCGACAACTTCCTTGAAGAAGTCGCGATAGGGCCGGTTGAGCGAGTCATATTTGTCGGGCTGGGTCGGCGTGCTGATCTTGATGTAATTGCCCACCGCTTCCGGCGGCTTGGGCTGGCCTTCATCGGCGGGATAGCTGGGCCTGATGCCGGCATGCGTCACTTCAAAACGCAAGGACGGTTCGCTGCCGATGGTTTCCATCGAATAGCGCACCCGCTGCGGCACCTGCACCAGGAAGCCCTTGGTCGCAACAAAAGGCTGCTGGCCCTGGATGGTGAAGCGGATCTGGCCGCCCCACACCACCCAGAAGACGCGATCGTCGCCGTAATATTGCACCGGCGTCTCGTCGCCCGGCGCGGACTGAATCCATTTGGCGTCATAGCGCTGGTCCAGGATCACCTGTTCGCTCCAGCGCGTCTGGCCCTTGTGCTTGGCCAGCACCGCCTTCAGATGCGTCACCGGCTTGTTCTGGCCGTAAGGCGGCAGCTTGTCGGGCTTGGGCGACCAGGCATACCAGGCATCGCCCAGCGCCGAGGTTGCCAGAAGGGTCGGCAGGCTTATCGCCGCCGCCAGAGCACAGCCAAGCGCCATCTTCGCCGAAATCCGCATGATCTTCCCCTTGTTCAGCCCATCGCCATGAGCTGCGCCTCGCCCAAACCTGCCATTTTCCCCCGCGCATCGTTTGGTGCGCCTGCTGATAAAGTCTCATCTTTGTCGGTGACTGTAAATGCGACGACATCGGCAGCGCGCTTGTTGCGACGCAACAGGCCGCACGCGCCTGCGACGCAAACAGCGCGGTCATAAGGGGCTTTTTGCTTGACTTAATGTCACCGCCGCCCAAACGTCTCGCCAAACGATCGAAGGGGAAAGTCCATGGCCGGGAAGCTGTTACAGCGCCGTCATTTCATGGTCACGGCTGCGGCTGCGGCCACGGCTGCGGGCCTGCACACCGCGCCATTGTGGGCCAAGACCATCAAGCACAAGCCGCTGGATCCGGTGAATCCGGATATCCTGTTCGGCACCACCAGTTCCATCTGGGGCGGGGCCGGGGTCGGCGCCAAGCAGACGCATGACACTCCTTGGGCGATCAAGCGCATTGCGGAAGTCGGCCTGCAGGGCATCGAATTCTATGGCGACGGCATCGAGCAATATCGCGCCAATCCCATGGAGTTGCAGAAGTTGATGGACGCGGCCGGCCTGACCTTCATCGGCGCGTCGAATGGCGAGAAGGGCCAGTCCACCAACTTCATCGACCCCGACCAGATTCCCAAGACCATCGCCGACCATGTCGCCTTCTGCCGCGACTTCCTGCAGCCCCTGGGTTGCGATCACTGGAAGATCAATATGGGCGCACGGCCAGCGGGCGGTCCCAGCGAGGAGCAGCTCAAGCGCCTGGCCGACACCTTGAACGAGTTGGGCGCCAAGACCATCGCCATGGGCGTGCGCCTGTCGCCCCATCCCCATATCTGGGGACCGATCGAACGCGAGAAGGAAATGCGTTGGGTGTTCGATCACACCGATCCCAAATATGTCTGGATGACGGCCGACACCGGGCATCTCACGCTGGGCGGTGGTGATGCGGTGCAGATCATCAGCGACTATTTCCCGCGCATCTCGGAAATCCACCTCAAGGACACCTACGCCAAGTATCGCGGCAACACCCAGACGCCGACGCCTGAGATGCACAAGCAGGCAAGCGTCTATCACAATCTGGGCGGCGGCGGCGTCGACTTCGTGGGCGTCTTCAAGGTGCTGCGTGACCGGCATTTCAAGGGCTGGGCGATCTTCGACGTCGATGGCCCGCGCAAGGGCGACGATGGCTATGACGCGATCGGCGGCAACCGCGAACTGGCGGTGGACGATTATATCGCCCACAACATCAACTATCTGCGCGATGTGCTGGGCATAAAGCTGCCGCCTTATTCCACATAATGCCGACAGGACCCAAGGAATCATGTCTCACAAAAGTCTTTACTGTGCGCTCGCGCTTGTTCTGTCCGCCACACCGGTCCTTGCGGCCGGCTATGACGCCGAACTCGATCCGGTGCCGTTCGATGCTTCCAACCGCGCCATCGTGATCGACAGTATCGGCGATGCCAGCGCCACGCTGGACGGCAGCACGCTGACGGTGAAGGGCAACTTCTCCAACTTCACCTCGCCGGCGACGGGCGGTTCGCTGCGCATAGGCCTGGCCAAGGGTGTGCCGGGCGACGCCATCGGCAGCCTGACCGCGGACCATGCCATCTCCGGTCATTTTTCCGGTTCGATCAAACTGAACAACGACCAGATCGCCGCCCTGAAGAAGCAGGCGATCTATGTCCGTATCGACAGCGAAAAGGCGCCGGACGGCAATGTGCAGGGCTGGCTGGAGGGGACCAAGTAAGATGAGGCGTTTCTCCAGGCCCTTGGCCGCAAAACTCCTGGCCGACACCGCCGCGCTGCTGGCGCTGGGCGCCGCGACCATCTTCGCGCCGCGTGCCTTTGCGCAAGGGCAGGGCGTGTTCACCCAGGAACAGGCCAATGCCGGCCATTCCGCTTATGCGCTGAGCTGCGGGGGTTGCCATCGCGCCAATCTGGCCGGCGGCGGCGATGCGCCGGCGCTTGGCGGCAACGGCTTCATGACCAGCTTTGGCGGCAAATCCACCAAGGACCTCTACAACTTCATCGCCAGCTCCATGCCGGCGGGCGCGCCTGGCAGCCTGAGCGAAGACCAGTACACCAACATCACCGCCTATCTGCTGTGGGCCAATGGCGCCAAGCCGGGCACGGCCACCTTCAGCAAGAATACCGATGTCAAAGTCTCCTCCATCGCCGACGGCAAAGTGGTGGACGAGGCGATCAAGGCGGCGCCCATGGGCAAGATGGACGCGATGGAGGCGGCTGCGGCGCAGTTCGCGCAGCCGGTCGGCCATGGCCTGGATGTCACCGGCACGGTCAAGGACTATGTCGATGTCACCGACGACATGCTCAAGCATCCGTTGGACAGCGAATGGCTGATGTACCGGCGCAATTATGCCGGCTGGAGCTTTTCGCCGCTCAAGCAGATCACGCCCAAGAACGTCAGGACCCTGACCCTGAAATGGGCCTGGAACATGAACGAGGGCGGCGCCAGCCAGGTGACGCCCATCATCCATTCCGGGGTGATGTTCCTGTCCAACACCTCCAACACGGTGCAGGCGCTGAATGCCAGGACCGGCGAACTGATCTGGGAAAACCGCATCGGGCCGGTCTCCAAGATCGCCTATGGCGGTACGCGCAGCCTGGCCGTCTATCACGACAAGGTCTTTGTCGCGACCACCGACGCCAAGATCCATGCGCTGGATGCGCGCACCGGCAAGATCGTGTGGGAACACACCTTGGGCAATCCCAACAACTCCGCCACCGGTGGCGTGATGGTGATGCGCGGCAAGGTGCTGAGTGGCCTGACCGGCTGCGACAACTATTCGGAGAACAACTGTTACATCTCCGCCTTCGATGCCGACACCGGCGCGCCGGCTTGGCGCTTCCATACCACGGCGCTGGAAGGCGAGCCCGGCGGCGATACCTGGAACGGGTTGCCCAACCTGCTGCGCGGCGGCGGCGACACCTGGATCGCGGGCACCTATGATCCCGATCTCAACACGACCTATTGGGGCGTGGCCCAGACCAAGCCCTGGTTCCGCGCCAGCCGCAAGACCTATGGCGCGGCGACGCTCTATTCGTCTTCGACGCTGGCGCTGGATCCCGATACCGGCAAGCTGAAATGGTATTTCCAGCATGCGCCCGGTGAATCGCTGGACCTGGATGAAGTGTTCGAGCGCGTGCTGATCAATCATGGCGACCAGAAGACGCTGATGACCATCGGCAAGCCCGGCATCCTGTGGAAGCTGGACCGCGTCACCGGAAAATTCCTCGCCGCCAAGGAGACGATCTTCCAGAATGTCTTTTCCAACATCGATCACAAGACCGGGCAGGTCACCTATCGCCAGGACATTCTCGACCAGAAGACCAATGAATGGCTGTCGTCCTGTCCCAGCCCGGAAGGCGGCCATGACTGGCAAGCCACCAGCTACGACCAGCCCGACGACCTGCTGATCATCCCCGAAAGCCAGAGCTGCGTGATGATCCAGGGCCATGACGTGGACATGAAACTGGGCGGCGGCGGCACTGCGGCCTCGCAGAAATTCTTCTTCATGCCCGGCACCCACCAGAATATGGGCCGGCTGTCGGCCTACCGGACCTCCGACATGAAGCAGGTGTGGACCTGGCAGCAGCGCGTGCCGTTCCTCACCGCGGTGCTGTCCACCGGCGGTGGCATCGCCTTCGTGGGCGACTTCAACCGCTATTTCAAGGCGGTGGACGTCAAGACCGGCAAGATCCTGTGGCAGATCCGGCTGGGCAATACGGTGCAGGGCTATCCCGTCAGCTTCAGCCTGGACGGCAAGCAGTATATCGCGGTCTGTTCTGGCCTGGGCGGTGGCAGCCCACAGCAGAAGCCGTCAACCCTGCTGGATGAAGTGCACCGCGCCCCCACCGGCAACGTGCTCTATGTCTTCGGCCTGCCGGACTAGCGCCGCGGTCAGGACAGTCTGCCCGTCCCGGTCACGGAGCTCTGGCCGGGCGAGGAGTGTCTGTATTGAACATGTTGATCAGATTGTAGCCGCCCATCGCCAGCCGCACATTGGGGCCGGACGGCGCTTCGGCGCCCATTTCATGCCAGGACATGGGCGCGGCATACAGAACATCGCCTTCCACGGCATGGAATTCGCCGGCATTCTCGAAACGGGCGCTGATCTTGCCGACCTGCACGATCCACCATTCCGCCGGCCCCGGATGCATGTGGCCGAAGGTCGAATGCGGGTCGAAGGTTCCTTGCGGCGGCCCGCCACCGATATTGCCTTTTCCGGTGCCGCATTTGTTGTCATCGGCATTGAGATAGCCCAAGAGCGGGCTGACAAAAATATGATCGTCCAGCACCACCGCCCCGGGCTTGGCGCATTTGGCGATGATATCGTCGAAGGTATTCCACTCCAGCCGGTTGGGTGCGGTATAGTCGCCGGGATGATGCGGGAAGGAGATCTTCACGATCCGGCCGTCCTTGCTGGGCTCGGGCTGGGGACCCTCGGCCGGATAGACCGTCTTGTAGTTGGTGGGATTGACCTCCACCCATAGCGCGTTCTGGCTGCCGCCCACGTCATAGGAAAACAGGGTGGTCTTCATGATGTTGACGATCGAGCCGCGGGTCGCAGTGAACGGCTGCTGGCCCTCGACATTGAAATGCACATCGCCAGCCACCACCACGAACACGGTCGGCGTGTCGGGATGCAGCCGCGGCGTGACATGGGTGCCGGGTGCTGCGGAGTTGTAGGTCGCGTCCTGTTCGGGATCGAGAATGATCTGCTGCGACCAGTTGTTCTGGCCTTCATGCATCTTTTTCAGATCGGCCAGCCGCCAGAGCGGCCGCATCGGCGGTTTGTAGACCCCGCCCTCGGTCTTGTTCACCCACCAATATTCCGCAGGGCCGCCGCGTCCGCCGCCCGGCGGTTGCGCCTGGCCGCAGAGGGGAAGCAGCCCGAAAAAGGCGATGACGGCGGCACGGGTGGGCAATGACAGGCGCATGATTTCACCCTTTAGTTCTGGGGAGCGGCATTCTTCTTCAGCGTGTATCTGGCCAGCACCGGCGGCGTCACCGAGGTGGCATAGATGATGCCGTCCTTGTCCACCGCCACGCCTTCCGAACCGCTGGTGCCGCGTTCCGGATTCCAGGGGGCGGGATTGTTGCCGGGATCGGGAATGAAGGCCGTCACTTCGCCAGTCTTGGCGCTGCCGATATGGATGCCGCGGACAAAGGCATTGTGCTCGCGCACGCTGGATTCGGAGTCGGCGACATAGAGATTGTCGTGCTTGTCGATGAAAAGGCCGCTGGGCTTGCCGAACTGCCTCCATTCGGCCAGCAGATTGCCCTCCTGATCGAAGATTTCGATGCGGCTGTTGCCGCGGTTGCCGACAAACAGCCGGCCTTGCGAATCCATCGCCAGGGCGTGGTTGCAGTCCAGCATCGAGACCGGGTTGGTGCCGCACGAACTCCAGGCTTTGATGAACTTGCCAGTCTTGTCGTATTTGACGATGCGGGAGTTGGATGGCGGCGTATCATGGCCGTCGGCGACAAAGATGTCGCCATTGGCGTTGGTCTCCACCGCCGACGGTTGCGACAGATGGGTCTCGTCGCTGCCATAGACGCCGGGCACGCCCAGCCGCATCAGCAGTTTACCGTTGGGGCTGAACTTCAGCACGTCGGCACCCGACGGCTTGGGCGAAACCGGCGCATCGGCAGGTGCGGTGTGCGTGCGCAACGCCGAGAAGTCGATATTGGAATTCTCGTCCGAGATCCAGATATTGCCTTGGCTGTCGACATGCAGGCCATGCGGATAGACCACCATGTCGGCGCCAAAGGCCTTGATGAAATTGCCCTTGGAATCGAACTTCATGATCGGCGGCACATGGGCATTGGGGCCGAAGCAGAAATCCTGGCCGCCACAGCGTTCCATGATCCAGATCGACTTGCCGTCGCGGTCTATGTCCACCGCGCTGGTCGCGCCCAGGATGCGGCCCTTGGGAAATTTGAAGTAGGTCTCGTTGCGGTCATAGGGTTGGGGCAGGTTTTCATCGGCCACGGTGCGGTCTGAATGGTTGTAGTCGCCGGCCGGCACCTGATAGCGGGGGCGTGGTCCGCTTTGCGGCGGTGCGGCCGCGGAAGCCTGCTGCTGGCCATTGCGTGGCGGCAGGGGTTTGCCGGTTTCATCGACATTGATGTTGGGCGCAGGCCCTTCGCCTACGATCTCCAGCACCACCGGTTCGTCCTTGGCGCCGTCCCAATGGACCGTATTGGCCTCGTCGCGCGCTATCGTGCCCGGGCCAAGCGGATAGGTCTTGGACGGATCGTAGACATTGCTGGAACTGACCCACCAGTGACCCGACAGAACCGTGATGTAGCGGACATTGGGATGGAAATGCGGCTTGGAGAAATGGTTAGGATACCACTTCAGAAGAATTTCGTACCAGCCGGGTTTGGTCGGGTCTCCGAAGACCTTGTATTGCTGCTCGCCGCGCGCGGCATCGCCTTCCCAGGCAATATTGTCGGAAAGGGTAAAGGGAATATGGCTGGGATCGGGTACGGGCGCATTTGAATCCTGTGCCAGCGCGGCGGTGCCCAGGCACAGAAAAGCCGCGGACTGCAGGGATTTTGTAAAGACGGGCATCGCCCATCCTCCCATGTTTGCTGGATTTAATAGGCCTCGCATTGCCGGGCTTGCCAAGACGCAGGCGTCGTATTTTTCTCATCTGGTGAGAGCGGATGACCGGGTGCGCTTTGAGTTTATGGCGCACTGCGAACAGAGTGCGCCTTGACACATCGCGAAACAACCATGTCGAAGATTAAGGCAGCAAATAAACTCAAGGTCGCCATCATCGGGTCGGGCAATATCGGCACCGATCTGATGATGAAGGTCGTGCGCATGTCCGATGTACTGGAGATGGGGGCGCTGGTGGGCATTGATCCGGACAGCGACGGCCTGCAGCGCGCCGCCGGGCTTGGCGTGGCCACGACGCATGAGGGGATCGACGGGTTGGTCGCGCTGCCGGAG
>DATAWO010000052.1:0-8819 GCA_036267165.1 Rhizomicrobium sp.
ATGTCGCCGGGCCAGGCTTCATCGACGGTTTCGCGTTCACTGGCGAAAAACAGGATCGGATTATGCACCCCGATGCTTTTGCCGGTGCCCGATTGCTTCAGCTTCATGTTGCGGCGGAATTCGCCCGAAGCCAAGCGCAGAAAGGCCACCCGGTCGCGATGATTGGGATCCATATTGGCCTGGACCTTGAAGACAAAGCCGGTGACTTCCTTGTCGGCGGGTTTGACATCGCGGCCGATGGCGGGTTGTTCGCGCGGGCTGGGGGCATGGCGCGCCAAGCCGTCCAGCAATTCCGCCACCCCGAAATTCTTCAGCGCCGAGCCGAAATAGACCGGCGACAAATGGCCTTCGCGATAGGCGGCAAGATCGAATTTCGGCAGGCCGTCGCGCGCCAGCATCACGTCTTCCTCCAGCTTTTGCTGCAGCGTCGCATCCGGCGCGCCGCCGTCAAAGGAGATGAATGTGTCGCTGGTCAGATCCTGAACGCCCTTGAAGTTCAACCCCATGCCGGCAGGCCACATCATGGGCGCGGTTTCGATCTGCAGCTGATCGGCCAGCTCGTCGAGCAATTCAAACGGATCGCGGGCTTCACGGTCCATCTTGTTGACAAAGGTCATGATCGGGACATTGCGCAACCGGCAGACCTCAAACAGCTTGCGGGTCTGGGCTTCGATGCCCTTGGCGGCGTCGATCACCATCACGGCGCTGTCGGCTGCGGTGAGCGTCCGGTAGGTGTCTTCCGAAAAATCCTCATGCCCCGGCGTGTCCAGCAGATTGAACACGGCATTTTCATATTCAAAGGTCATCACCGCCGAAGTGACGGAGATGCCGCGCTCCTGCTCGATCTTCATCCAGTCGGACTTGGCGCGGCGCGCCTCGCCGCGCGCCTTGACCCGGCCGGCGGCATGGATCGCCCCGCCCAGCAGCAGCAGATGCTCGGTCAGGGTGGTCTTGCCGGCGTCGGGATGGGAGATGATGGCGAAGGTGCGGCGGCGCGCCGCTTCGCTGGCAGGGGTTTTCATGGGCGCGGGGGTAGCAAACCCCGCCCCCGGCGGCAACCGGAACTTATGCGGCGCCCTTGAGCGCCATCACCCGCCGCGCCCGGAAATACATCTCAACGCTGCGCAGGGTGAACAGCATGGCGGTGAAGACAATGGACGCGTCGGAGACCAGCAGCATGTTGATGTGCCAGGCTTCCGCTTCCACCGACAGCCCCGCGCGCAGGCCCAGCCGGAACAGGATCAGGACCACCAGCACCGCAACGGCGGCCTGTCCGCCGCGCACCATCAGGGTTCCGTCCTCGGGATGGACGTCGATCGCCATGGTGCGGCCCCACTGCCAGCCCGCCACGGCGCCCAGCAGGCCGGCCAGCGCCAGCCAGGCAAAATCCAGCGCCACCAGCACCCGCTCGGGGTGATTGTGCGGCGGCGGCGCCAGCAGCACCAGCGCAGTGATTACCAGGAACAAGGCGGGCCTGATCCACAGCCGGTCCAGTTTCAGCGGCTGCGCCCTGGCCATCTTGCGCATGCGGAAATAAAGCACCGGCAAGATGATCAGGATAGGCAGCAAAAACTGGATGGCTTGATGCTGGGTCATGGGTCCTGTTGGCCGCCCTGATGTCGCGGTTTCGAAGTTCGCTATACCACTGATATCAGGCTCCAGGCGAACTTCGAAACCGGAACGACATCAGGAATCAATAAATTGCTAGTGTCCTGCAATTCCGAAATTCGCCCGGAGCCCGATATAGAGATCGTGCGAATTTCGGAATCGGGACACTAGCGGCCGTGATCGGACGCAGCAGCTTACACGATCTGTTCGTCCACAAAAGCGCGGCCCTCGCGGTCCTCGATCTCGATGATCCAGAGATCGGGATCGAATTTCACCTGTCTGTCACACCACTCGGCGGCGCGGGGCTCGCTCACCCAGCCGCCCAGGGCCTGGGCCCAGACCAGTTCGCCCCTGGCGTTGCGCGCCTGGTTCAGCACCAGCACAGAGCCGTCAAGTTTCGCAACCTTGAGAATGATGCTGCCCGCTTCCTCCGCGCCGCTGCGCACCACAAAGGCGCTAGCGCCCACCACCTGAACCCGCCGGATCAGGGCGCGCACGAAAATGCCGGCTTTCAGGCGGGGGGTAGAAATCATATCCATCACCATGGGCGGGCCTGCCGCTCACTCAAGTTCGCGGCGTTCGCTGCTTTCGCAGGTCCACTGGCCCTGCTCACGCGCGTTACGCGCGCCGCAGCTCACGGTCAAGCCCGGCCATGACATGAACTAGGAAGCCGCGCGGAAGGGCAGCACCTTGGCGGTAGCCAGCCGCTCGCCGCTTGCGTCCACCGCGGCGTAAGGCAAGCGCACGGTTACGGTCGTGCCTTCGCCCAGGGCGGACTCCAGCACCGCTTCGCCGCCATGCATCTGGGCCAGCGACTTGACCAGCGCCAGGCCCAGGCCGGTGCCTTCCTTGGCGCGGACTTCCGAATTCTCCACCTGCTCGAAGGGTCGGCCCAGCCGCTCAAGATCCGCCTTGGAGATGCCGGTGCCAGTGTCACGCACCTGGATTTCGATGCCGCGGCCGCCGCGCGCGCTCACCCGCACCTCGCCGCCGGGCGGCGTGAATTTCACGCCATTGGACAGAAGATTGACCAGGATCTGCTTGATGGCGCGGCGGTCGGCGAACACCAGCCGCGCTTCCGGCGCGATGTCGAGCCTGAGCGCCACGCCCGCCCGCTCGGCGGGAATCTTCAGGAAGCGCACCGCGCTATGCGCCACGTCTTCCAGTTCGAACAACTCCTCGCTGAGCTCGAATTTGCCGGCCTCGATCTTGGACATGTCCAGCACGCTGTTGATCAGATCCAGCAGGTGCGTGCCCGATTCATGGATCAGCCGGGCATATTCCTGATAGCGCGGGCCCACCGGTCCAAACATCTCGCGCATGGTCACTTCCGAGAAGCCGATGACGGCGTTGAGCGGCGTGCGCAGTTCGTGGCTCATATTGGCGAGGAAACGGCTCTTGGCGCGCGAGGCGGCCAGCGCCTCGTCGCGCGCCTCCACCAGGGCGTGCTCCTGCTGCTTGGCCCTGGAGATGTCGCGGGTCACCGCGACAATGTCGGCGGGCCCGCCCTCGATCGCGCGCGCCGGACGGCAACGGATTTCCGTCCATACATAATGGCCGTCCTTGTGCTTGAGCCGGGCTTCGGCGGTGCCGGCGCGGCCATAATAGCTCGCCTCCATCAGCGCCGCCTGCACCGCGTTCACCTGGTCGGGATGGGCCAGCGCGGCCAGCGCCAGGCCGTTGATCTCCTCCGGCAACCGCCCGATCAGCGCCAGCGACGCGGGACTGGCGAAGCGGATGCAGCCGTCCGGGGAATGCCGGGTGATCAGGTCCATCGCATTGTCGGCCAGGAAACGGTACATGGCCGCGCCTTCGGCGGCGGCGGCATCGGCGGCGCGCTGGCGATCCTGCGCCGCAGCCGCGACCAGCACCGCCTGAACCAGGGCCGCCAGCACCGAACAGACATAGATTTCCCAGACCGGCAAGGTAAGCCGCGATGCCGGCAGCAATCCCAAAGCCTGGACAGTGGCGACGGCCAGGAACGCCGCGGCCGCCGCGATCCCGGCGCGCATCACCGCGGAGCGGCCGCCAACCAATGCGGCTTCCGCGGGCACCAGCGCGAACCACACCACCAGAGGCGATGTCACCCCGCCTGTCAGGACCGCAAGATAGCCGATCAGAAATGCGAAGCAGGCCAGCCCGGTCTGTTCCAGAGCCGGGAGCGGGATATTGGTGAACCCCAGAAGCGCCAGCGCGCCCGGCATGAGGAGGCCGGCAATGGCGGCCAGCTCCAGCGTGTCCGGCCGGCCCACCATGGCGAAAAAGGCCAGCCCCAAGGCCCCGCCGACCAGGGCCTTGGCCGCCTGGACCAGCATGAAGGTGCGGCGCTGCGCCCCGCCCGCCATTGTTAAAGAGGAACTGTTCGCCGCCATTAACGATTTCCGCGCAAGAACACGCATCGGGACCAGTCTCGTCAGTCAAGCTTAACGAAATCTGAAGCCCGTCCCAAGCCGTTCAGTCCTCCACAAGGATTGCGGCGGAGACGATACACAGCTTGTTGGGAAAGATGGCCTGATTCGGGAGATTGGGTATTGATCCGTACACGGCGGCAGGCGCGGCCCTAACCAATAGGCAACGCAAACTTGCCATTATCCCAGCCAGATCAGGCACAAGAACAGAGAAACGCCGTGGCCCATCAGGCATTCAAATCGCGCGCGGAAGACTTTGACGCCGCCGCCGCGCTGCTGGAGTCGCTCGATTCGCTGCGCTCGGCCATCACCATCTTCGATTCGAGCGGCCGGCTGACCTATGCCAACGCCCATCTCAACTATCTCTTCCGCTCCTTCCCGCCCCGCCACACCCTGATCGGCAAGAGCTACCAGGATCTGATCCGGCTGGAGATTGAAGGCGGCGAGATCGCGCCCGAGGCGCTGGCCGGTGGCGTCAAGCGCTTCATCGCCGGGCGTCTGGCCCAGCTCAGGCCGGAGGAATTCAGTCCCCGTGACGTGGCCTTGTCCGGCCGCCGCGTGGTGGAGATCAAGGCGCGCCGCACCAGGGACGGCCGCACCATCCTGTTGTGGACCGACGTCACCGCCGCCCGCTCCCAGCTGGCGCGGCTGGAAGAGGCCGTCGCCCTGTCGGCGGAAGCCTTCGCCTTCTACGACACTGGCGATCGCCTGATCCTGGCCAACGACCTTTATGCCCATCTCTGCGGGGTCAAGGACCTCGATGCGCTGATCGGCAAGACCTTTCCCGAGATTGCCGCCCAGGTGGCCTATAGCGGCCGCATCGTGCTGGATGAAACGCCGGGGCAATGGCTGGAGCGACGGCTAAAGGGCCATCGCGACCCAATGGGTGCGGTGACCATCCGCACCAATACGGGCGAGGCCTATCTGGTGCGCGACCGCGCCACGCCCGATGGCGGCCGTGTCATGATCTTCACCGACATCACCGACAAATTCCGTGCCGAGACCGCGCTGGCCGAACAGCAGCACGCGCTGGCCGACGCCAATGCCCATGCCGAACAGCAGAAATCCTATCTCGCGGATCTGGCCTCGCGGCTGGACGCGGCCAGCGCCAGCGTGGCCAGCGCCAAGACCACCCTGCTGCGCACCATGGGCCATGAGCTCAAGACGCCGCTGAACGCCATTCTGGGCTTTTCCGACCTGATGATGAGCCTGGCGGAAACCATGAAACCGGCGCAGATCCATGAATATGCCGGTCTGGTGCATCAGGGCGGCAGCAATCTGCTCACGATCATCAACCAGATCATGGACCTGACCAAGATTTCGGCCGGCCGTTACGATCTGCGCCGCACGCCGGTGGATGCGGGCGGGGTGCTGTGGCTGGCGCGGGACGCTTTTCTGGCGCGGGCCACGGCGCGCAATCTCGCCATCGACGCCGATCGCTGTCCCATCGGGCTGATGGTGGATGCCGATGAAGCCGTGCTCACCGGCATGGTGCACAGCCTTCTGGATAACGCCGTCACTTTCACCACCGGCCGCCGCATCACCCTGTCGGCCGCCCTCGGCGAAGCGGGCATCGCGGTGGTGGTGGAAGATGACGGTCACGGCGTGGCGCCGGAGGACCTGGCGCGCATCCAGGAGCCGTTCGAGCATGCGGGCCGGGGCGAAGCCGCCCAGCACTCCAAGGGCGCGGGCCTGGGCCTGACGCTGGTGAAAGCCTTTGCCGAATTGCATGGCGGCTGGCTGGAACTGGAAAGCATGCCCGCAGCGGGTTTCCGCGCCACCATCCTGCTGCCCCAGGCCCAGCTTCCGCCTGAGTCCTGACCGGCGGCTTCACCATCGCAGCCGTGTCCGCAGGCTTGCCGGACGCCATCATCCTTTGCCGATGGTTGGCTTTTTGCCGAAAATTTTAATCACAAACAGATCAATCACGCCGCGTTTTTGAATCGAAACGGACCGGTACCGTCAGCATTGCATTGATGCTGAGACGCGCAAGGCCGAACTAGTTTCAAATTTAAAGAAAGAGCTAAGTGCCCGACAACCGGACGCACCGCATGTTTGTCCCCGTGGAAGCACCTATGGGCATGCCATGATTTTCCGGGCTGTATTCTGGATCGGTCTTGTGTCCTTGCTGGCACCGCACGAACCGGATCTCGGCCTGGGACGCCCGGGCGCCGGCGCATCGCAACCCTCCCCCTCCATGATCCAGTCAGCCGCTGCCGGTCTCTCGCGGACGGGACGGGATTGTGGTTCCGCCTGCGCCGGCGGCCTCGGCCTGCTCAAACTCTTCCACCTCAATACCGACGCCGGCGTGACCGCGGGTTTGGCCGATGTGAAGGCCCAGATCGAGGCGGATCAGCAGGCGCGGCGCCTGCGCGAAAGCGCAATCTAGTACACCCCAGGAAAGCTTCGCCGAAAGGCCAGGCGCGGACAGCCGCGCCTGGCCAGGGCGGCTCTCTCAGACAATCGTGAAGTCGACCTTGGCCTTCCTGGGCGCGCGGGTGCGGCGGTCGGAGCCGTGATAGGCCGGCCGGTATCCGGCGCGGCGATCGGGGCCGAAGAATTCGTTGCCGGCGATGAAGGGACGCGGCGACTTCCTCAGCTTGGTGATGACGGTTTTGGGGCTGATCGGGGTTGTCAGCACGTCGGTGGCGCCCACGTCGCGCGCTTTTTCCACATCCCGGCGGCAGGGATTTTCCTGCAGCAGAAAGATCGGGATCATGGGATTGAGCATGGATTGATCGCGCCGCGCCGACACGACAAAGGGCGGTTCGCCGGCGCCATCCACCGCGAGATCACAGAACACGGCGTTGAAATGCTCTATCCGCAGGAGTTCCAGCGCGCGCCGGGGATGTTCGACATGAACAACCTTGACGACCCCGATGATATTCAGCACCGAACGCAGCAGCAGAATGCCGTGGGTCTTGGCCCCCAGCACCAGCACCCGGTATGCCGAAAAATCCGACGGCTCCATCAAACAGCCCCTGCCTGAGAGCAAAAATCTGCCCTTTTTTGCCTAAACCGCGGTAAAAGAAACTGGTTAATTTCAGGTAGACATGCGCCGGATCGCCCTATTTGTGCTGCTTTTGCCACTCTCGGCATGCGCGCTTTTCCCCAGCAAGCAGGAGCGGGCGCTGCGCCGCTCCCCCGATTATCGCGCCGGCTACCAGGACGGCTGCAACAGCGCCTGGTCACCGGACGCCAACAAGCGCCATGACGACACCATCGTGCGCGACGACCAGATGTACCAGAACAACAAGGCCTATCATCAAGGCTGGGACAAGGGGCTGAACGCCTGCCGCAGCACCGGCTATACCGGCGGCGCGCTGCCGGGCACCGTGCCCAGCGGACCCATTCCCGACCAGAATCCCGGCAATGGTGGCGGCCCGCGCGGGCTCTAGCCGAGGCTCGCGATCAAGCGAACCGAACGCCGTAGCAGCGTTCGGCTGGCAAAAGCTCCACTGGAGCTTTTGCTGGTCGGCCTTACCGATGCGAAGGCCGGAGGGCCGATGCGAAGGCCGGAGGGGCCTTAAAAACTATTCGGCAGCCGCCCGAACCGCGTGATCTTCCTTGGTCAGGTTTTCCGCCGCGAATTCCCAGTTGAGAATCTTGCCCAGCACGGCTTCCAGATATTTGGGCCGCGCATTCTGGTAATCCAGATAATAAGCGTGCTCCCAGACGTCCACGGTCAGCAGGCAGTTCACGCCCTTGGCCATGGGGGTTTCGGCATTGGGCGTCTTCTCGATGGAGAGCTTGCCGCCCTTGCTGACCAGCCAGGCCCAGCCGGAGCCGAACTGGGTCTTGCCGGCTTCCGCCAGCTGCGCGATCAGGTCTTCCCTGCTGCCGAAAGCGGCGGCGATGGCGCTGTCCAGCTTGCCGTCGGGTTCGGTCTTGGATGGGGTGAGGCTGCGCCAGTAGAAATCGTGATTCCACACCTGGGCGGCGTTGTTGAAGATCAGCTTGTCCTTGGTTTCGCTCGCGCCATTGGTCTTCTGCACGATCTGCTCCAGCTTCAGATCGGCATATTTTGTGCCCTCGACCAGTTTGTTGAGGGTATCCACATAGGTCTGGTGGTGTTTGTGATAGTGGAACGCAATGGTGTTCGACGAGATGGTGGGCGCAAGGGCATCTTCATCCCAGGGCAGCGGCGCGAGTTTGAAGGGGGCGGACATGGCAACTCCTTTGATGACAGGACAGCGGTGTCCCGTTAACGCATATGGCATGGAAAAGCTCCGCACCAAGAGGCGCCGGAGAAATTTTCCGTATATTCATTTCCGGCCTGTGCAGGCGCGAAATACCCGCAAAATTCGTGATGTCTGTAACCCAATTGTCATTCGACATTCGCGCCCACGTCGCGCAAAAAGGCAACAAGCGGGGTAGTTATTATCAGACTGTTCGGAGGCAATCATGCCTGCATACGAAATCTGCTATCTCGACGAAGCTGGCGCCCTGACCTACAAATTTTCCGCCAATTGCGACGATGACCAGCGCGCCAAGATTCTGGCGCATGCCATGAAGCTGCCCAGCGCCAAGAAGCTGGAAGTGTGGAGCGGCGAGACCCTGATCTATACGCGCCCCAGCGTCATGCTGGAACGTCAACTGCTGCGCGCGTCCTGACAGGGCCCGTCAGAACAGACCCTCGGCCTTCACCCAGTCCAGTGTCTTGTTCAAGCCGCGGGTTAGCCGATCGAACATCTCGTCGATCTCGCTTTCCTGGATCACCAGCGGCGGACAGAGCGCGATGCGGTCCGACAGCAGCGCCCGCACGATGATGCCCTCTTCCTGACAGAACTGGTTGCACTTGGC
>DATAWO010000053.1:0-29440 GCA_036267165.1 Rhizomicrobium sp.
TTTCCAGCCGGACAAAGGGCTCGAACACCCGCTGGCGGTCATTTTCGGGAATGCCGGGGCCGTCGTCCTCCACCAGCACGTCATAGCCGTCGCCGGCATCGGCGATCCACACATCGGCCTTGTGGCCATAAGCGACGGCATTCTCGACCAGGTTGCGCACCGCCCGCTTGATCTCGTTGGGGCGGCAGGAGATCGGCGCCGGCGCATGGGTCGCCCAGCTCACCGGCTCGCCCAGCTCGTCCAGGTCGGTGCACAGGCTCTCCACCAGCGCCGACAGGTCCACCCGGCGTGGACGCTCGCCGCCGGCGCCCTTGGCGGCGGCCAGGACCTGTTCAGTCAGGGCCTGCAATTCGTCCAGGTTGCGCATCAGCCCGTCGCGCAGTTCTTCATCCTCGACAAATTCCAGGCTGATGCGCATGGCGGTGAGCGGCGTGCGCAGGTCATGGCCCACCGCCGATAGCAGATGGCGCTGGCTTTCCAGGGTACGGGTGACCTTGGACGCCATGGTGTTGAAGGCCGCTGCCGCGTTGCGCACATCGTCCGGGCCCTGTTCGGCGACATGGGGCGTGCCGCTGCCGCCAGCCACCTTGGCGGCGGCCTTGGTCAATTCGGAAAGCGGGCGCACGACGCGGCGGGCGATGAACGCGGCGCCCGCCGAGGCCAGCAACACCGCCGTCAAGGCGGCAACCATGATCTCGATCGGCCAGGCCGGTGTCGGCCGCAGCAGCACCCCGCTGATCATGCTGTGCTCGTTGATAGGCACGATGGTCTGGATCACATCCGTGCCGGCCTTGGCGGTGGCGGCGTTGAACGGACGCAGCTCTTCCGGAATATTGCCGATGGCCTCATGCAGATGGACGATCACCGCATTCTTGCGCGGATGATGATCGGGCAGGGCATCGGCGATACGTTTGGCGAGCGCCGCTTCCTCGGCCGTCATGGGGGTCTTATCATACCCCGGATTTGCCGCGCGGAACCTCACATTCAGTTGGCTCATGAAGTGCATCACCACTAGGCGCGATTCCGGCGTTGCCTGGCTGACCGTGGCGGCAACCGCCGCGGCGCGGTCGATCATGCGCTCATAGCTGAAATCGCGGGCCTGGGTCTCGCTGTTCTTGTAGAAATAGAACGCGACGCCGAGATTGGATATGGCCACGGCGCCGGCGACCACCAGGATCAGCTGCACCGCCAGCGTATTCGGCCAGAACCTGAAACGCATTGGGGCCCCCTAGGCCATCTCCGGGTCCATCGCGAAGATGTAGCCGCCGCCCCATACGGTCTTTATATAGCGCGGATTCTTGGGGTCCGGCTCGATTTTCTTGCGAAGACGAGAGACATGGTTATCGATCGAACGGTCGAACAGGTCGGCGTCACGGCCCTTGGTGAGATCGAGCAGCTGGTTGCGGGTGAGCGCGATCTTGGGCCGTTCGAGCAGGGCCGTCAGCAGGCGGAATTCCCCCGACGACAGTGGAAGCGCCACGCCATCAGGCCCGATCAGCTCGCGCTGGCCGGTGTCCAGCATCCAGTCTCCGAACTTGACCCGCTCCGCTCCCGGCGGCTTCTGGCGGGGCGGCAGCGCCTGGGTCCGGCGCAACACCGCCGCCACGCGCGCGATCAGTTCCCGGGGGCTGAACGGCTTGGCAATATAATCGTCGGCGCCCATCTCCAGCCCGATGATGCGGTCCACTTCCTCGCCGCGGGCGGTGAGCAGGATCACGGGAATCTGACTGGTCTCACGGATGGAGCGGCAGAGCGACAGCCCATCCTCGCCCGGCATCATGATGTCCAGCACCACCAGGTCGATGGCGGCGCCCTTCATCACCTTGCGGGCGGATGCCGCGTCCTGGGCGGTGGTCGCGCGGTAATTGTGTTCGCGCAGATAGCGGGCCAGAGGCTCGCGGATATCGCGCGCATCCTCGACCAGGAGAACGTGCGGCTTTGCTTCATCCTTGATCATAAGGCGCAATTTTGACGCCACGCCACGCTCCAACACAAACAAGGATTTGTCGCAAACCCTGTCAACCCTGGTGTCGTGGTTTCGACGTTCACCCTCTCACAGATATCGGGCTTGCCGCGGACGTCGAAACCAAAACGACACTGGGAATCAATGGATTACCGGTGTCCCTCGGTTCCGAAATCCGCCTGGAACCCGATATAAAGACCATGCGGATTTCGGAATCGCGGCGCCGGCAGTGTCGGTGATTTGCGGCAAAATAGGAATGCCGATCAGGGAGTTCGGTCAGAAGGTGAAGCCAACCAGGAGAATCAGGATGGCCACCACCCCGATCAGCCCCACAGCCCAGGGTTGGACGGCCGGTGGCCTGGCTTGGCGGGAGGAGGGTCCGGAAATCATCATCGGGTGGGTTCAGTCCAGACAGGGCCTTGGCCGCCATGGGAACTTGGGGACGCCGCCATCTAAGCGAAACTTTACCCCCGCCGTGAACTCCCCTTTCCGGGGGGGTTCCATTGGGGCGGAAATATGGCGAATCTCATGGGCTGTATGGAGAGGGCTGCATGGAGGAGACCCACAGCATAGCCCTGACCGTCACCGGCCAGGTGAAATGGTTTGACGCCCATAAGGGGTACGGCTTCATCGCCATCTCGGACGGGACCGGCGACGTGCTGCTGCACCAGACATGTGTGCGCCAGTCCGGATTCCTGCAGGCGGTCGAAGGCGCGTCTGTGGTATGCGAGGCGGTCAAGGGGCCGCGCGGTCTCCAGGCCAGCCGGGTTCTTTCCCTCGACAATTCCACGACCCAGGTCGTGCTGTTTGCGGGCGAGCGCGGGCCGCGCTATGTCGCCGAGCCGCATGGCGCCGCCTTCGAGGCGGTGGTCCGCTGGTTCAACCGCGCCAAGGGCTATGGCTTTGTCTCGCGGGGCCCCGGCACGCCCGACATCTTTGTCCATATGGAGACCCTGCGCCGCTGCCATGTCCGCGAGCTGCACGAAGGCCAGAAGGTCAGGGTGCGGGTGGGCGACGGGCCGCGGGGTGAACTGGTGGCGGAAATCTCCCTGCTCGATCACTGAATTTTCGGATAATTGCTTTTGCGCGGCATCCGCGATAGTCGCGTGAGACATGCGCGCCTGTCTGACCGGCCTGTTGCTTCTTCTTCCGTCCGCCCAGGCCCTGGCGGCGCAAAGCTGTCCCATTCCCCAGGCGCTGTCCTTCCGGGTGGAGAAGGAAATCCATCGCGATGCGCTGGGCTTCACCGAAGGGCTTGAAGTGCATGACGGCGCGATCTTCGAAAGCACCGGGGATTTCTTCGGAGAGTCCCGGATCAACCGGATCGATCCGGAGACCGGCCATGTCACCACCCTGCTGAATGCCGGCAAGCACTATTTCGGGGAGGGGATGACCTTCTTTGGCGGCCATCTTTACCAGATGACCTGGCGCGAGCATCGCGTCTTTGTCTTCGATCACGATATGCATGCCGGGCCTGAGCTTTCCAATCCGCGCGAGGGCTGGGGGCTCACCCATGACGACAATGAACTGATCGCCAGCGATGGCTCCAGCCGGCTGTTCTTTCTGTCACCCAAGGATTTCTCGACCCGCCGCGTGCTGCCGGTGATCCAGGACGGCAGCTATCTGGGCAACATCAACGAGCTGGAATATGTGCAAGGGTCGATCTGGGCCAATGTCTTCGAGGACTGGAAGCTGGTGCGCATCTCGCCCGAGACCGGCTGTGTCGAGGCCACCGTGGACCTTCAACCGCTGCACGACCGGATGCGCCCGGCCGACCGCAAGGTGGTGGATACCGACAGCAATTTCGTGCCCAACGGCGTGGCTTACGATCCGGTCAGCGGGCTTTTCATCCTGACGGGAAAATACTGGCCGGTGCTCTATTTCGGGCGCTTTACCGCGGCCGACTAGGGGTAAATTGACGGGTCCGGCGCCAGCGTGTAAGCCGAGCCAGGCTGACGGAGCGTAGCGCAGCCTGGTAGCGCATCTGCTTTGGGAGCAGAGGGTCGCGTGTTCGAATCACGCCGCTCCGACCACTTTCTTCTGGCTGGTCCCCTGGCAGTCTCCACTCGCGTCAGCCGGCAGCCCCTTGGCACCAATCCAACCACCCCCATGGGGGATTTCGGCTGCGCTATGCCCGCGCTCAGGGCTCCGGCCGTGTGGCGCAAATATTTCAGGCAGGCCAAATCCACCCAACGGTTCGCGACCATGATCCCATTTGGTCATCGCCACTGAGCAAAACCGCCCTCGGGGCTGCCATGCACAACCTTCTGCTCCAGGGATTTGCCGCGAATAGTCATCGACGGAGGATTTGCCGACCTTCCAACCTTAAACACAGACGATGATCGCGGGGGCCATAGTAGGATTTGATATCGATGACGATGACGGCCCTTGCCAGAGACAGCCGCATGCTCGTCACAAGGAAAATGGCTTCGTGCTCCTGAACCCTCTTCTGTATCGGTGTTCGTTATGGTCCTCGGTTTGATTGCCGGTGTGTCTTGCTTCGGTCGCAGGAAGGCGCGGACCGATTGATGCACGGCCGTAGTCCATGGCTGAACCCCTCTGCTCTCAGGCCTTACAGGCCGCAAATCGGCTCATATAACCCATTGAAATCATTAGAGATGAATAGAAACAGCGATTTTCGAAGAGAAGGACCAAGCACTTTCAATTACCTGGCGCACATCGAAAGAGCCCAAATCTTGTCTGTACGAAACCGCACGTTAACGAATGAAGACGAAGATTTCCGAGAGTTGCAGGTCGATCATGGACAACCTCGACGATTACCACATTCGGTTTTTGGATACCGCTGGAGGCCTCCTGGACGTGGTGGTCCTGGCGGCTGAAACCGTAACGGTTGCCAGCGAACGCGCTGGCGAAATCGCCCGGCAGATCGCGGCGGCGAATTTCAGCATAATGTTGCTCCCGCCGAAGCTGGCAGACACAAGCCACATGTAAGAGGGCGACGTTAGGGACGCAGCTTTCCTGCCTCCCGCTTCCTCCCCCGCCTGACAAATCGTCCATCCGACGCCGAAAACCCTTGTGGGCTTATGGGCGGCGCTCTACCGGGTCGGCGCTACGCCGTGGTCTATCTATTGCCCAGCGAAGACGTCCAGAACCGTGTTGCACATGAATGGTCCCCCGGACTCAAATCCACCGGCAGAAAACCGCGATGGGCAGCGTCGGCGGACGTTGCTGCCTGGCCTCATATTTGTACCTCAGACGCAATGGACCTTTGAGTGCCTGATCAGGAATCTCTCGGAAGCCGGCGCAAAAATAGAAATTCAGGCCGAGACTCCCATTCCATCCAGTTTCATGCTGATCGACATCAAGAACCGCGTCGCCTACGAAGCCGAAATGGTCAGGCGGAGAGGCCGGGACGTGGGGTTGAAACTCCTGCGGTCAATTCCCCTGATGGAAGCCTCGGGCTCCGAAGCTCTCCAAATGAAGCGACTCCTGGTGGACCGGCTGGCTCGCTGATCTTCAGCGAAATCGGCTAATTGAAGTCGGCGTCTTTTCTCGCCCTTACAGTCTCCTGCACCGTCAGGCGGCGGGCGTGCTCGGCGGCGTCTTGCTCACGGAGAAATATGCGGCTTACGTACCTGTTGGGCAGTCCTGTTTCATGTCGGACCACGGCCCACCCGGCGGAAGAGCCTGCGGAAAGATCACCGTCTAATTGCGCAATAGAGAAACGAACGGCCATAGTCAGGGAACCCTATTTCTTTTTCCCCAACCCACCCGACTATACCAAGAGCCATATACCTAGCCCAAGCTTTAGTTTCACCCTCTTCGCCGTGCAACTTCGAAATGGCGCTGACAGGGCTGGCCGGCGATCATGGCCGGCCCGCGGGCGCAAACGCGGTCATGACGGGGGGAACGCCTTGGGCTATAGTGATGGAGACAGGCATTTCGGGTTCGGAAGGTGCTTTCTGCCCGGACGAACCACTGGCGACGACGCCCTGATGGGAGTTCATCATGCGGTTCAAGTTGGTTGCGCTTATGTTTGTCGCATCGTGCCTTCCCGCAATCGCGGAGTCCCCTGTGCCGCAAGGCTCTATCTCGGTGGTGCGCGGTCGTGCCCACATCGAAGAAGGCGCGGAAGGGACATACATCAAAATCGACAACCCTGGCGCAACGCGCTCTGTCACCGGCTTTATTCCCTTTGGCGATAAACCCACTTTTCCCTACCTGTCGGAGATTGAAGGCCGCACGATAGATATGGGAGGTGTGGTCGTGGTGGATGGGGCGTTATATATCGTCCTGACCGACCCAAATCAGTTGGCAATTGTGAATTGATCGCGTGGCATCGGGTCTGGGCAGACAGGCTGCGCCCTGATTACTGGGTCTTGCCAGTTTGCAGGATCCTCAACCGCCCACATCTTGGCTGTTGAATCGCTTGAAAATTTGCCCCAAAGCAGCGAAAACCGGACCTTGCCGGGCCGGCTTGGCCGGTCGGCGCGGCGAAGGCGTGGGGAGCCCGCGCCGTTTCCGATCAATTTTGGAGAGTTTCATGCGCGCGCGCATCTTCAGACCGGCCAGGAACGCCATGCAGTCGGGCAACGCCCGCACCAAGCAGTGGGTTCTGGAATATGAGCCGGAGACGGCCCGCACCATCGACCCGCTGATGGGCTGGACCTCGTCGGGCGACATGCGCCAGCAGCTCTCTCTGGAGTTCGACACGGCGGAGGAGGCGGTCGCCTATGCCAGGGCGCACGCCATTCCCTACCAGCTGTTCGAGCCGCATGTGCCCACGTCCAAGCCCAAGGCCTATTCGGACAATTTCAAGTTCGACCGCAAGGTGCCGTGGTCACATTAGAACTCGTCATGGCCTGCCAGCCCGAAGGACGCGAGCCGGCCACCCATACTGGCAGATGGAAGATGGATGGCCGGGTCAGGCCCGGCCATGACATGGTAATCTTCTTGGGCCACACTGATCCCAACGACTCCGTAGCTCAGATGGATAGAGCATCGGATTTCTAATCCGGCGGTCGCAGGTTCGAATCCTGCCGGAGTCGCCAATAGCTGAGCGGCATGGCCGGCAATGGGGGAGCAGATTGCCGTTGTTCTGGTCGCGGGGGCCGCACTTTTCTATTTCCTGACCAGGCCTATTCCCACGCATGCCGTGCTCGTAGACGTGCAGTGGGGCAAGCCGGTTATCGTCAGGCCATGGGATAGACTGCAGCCAGCAGCGCCGCTTTGCCTGACTTGCGGCCAACCTCGCACCATCACGCATGGTCAGCTAAGTTGACTTGGGGATTCCAGGGTTGGGCATGGGGGACATTCGGGCAGGGTTGCGGGACGCATTTGCCGGCGCGGTCTCCAGCCTGCTCTCCATCGCTTATTGCCTGTCCTATGCGGCGCTGATCTTTTCGGGACCTCTGGCGCCCTGGCTTTCCTATGGCGTGGCGGTGGCCTTCCTGTCCTCGGCCCTGGGCGCGGCCGCGGTGGCGCTGAAAAGCTCCTTTCCCTTCGGCATCGGCGGGCCTGACACCTCGACCTCGGCGGTGATGGCGACCCTGGTGTCTGTGACCGCCGCCCGGCTGGTGGCGGCGGGCAATCCGCATCTTCTGCCCGCCACCCTGATCGTCATGGCGCTGGCCACCATATTGACCGGCGCGGTCCTGTTGCTTCTGGGCCTCACCCGTGCCGGCCGCGCCATCCGCTTCGTGCCTTATCCGGTGATCGGAGGTTTTCTGGCCGCGACCGGCACGCTGATGATCCTGGGGGCTTGCCAGGTGATCACCGGCCACAAGGTGAACTGGACCAATCCCGCGGCGCTGCTCGCGCATGCCGGCCTTGCCAAGATCATGGCCGGCGTGGCGCTGCTGGCCGCCCTGGAGCTGTTTCTGGCGCGCTCGCGCAATGCCCTGATCATGCCCGGCGTGCTGCTGGCCGCCATCCTGGGCACCCATCTGGTGCTGTTCCTGCTGCACGAGCCGCTGGCGATGGCGCAAGGCGCAGGCTGGATGTTCACGCCCGCGCCCGCCGCAGCCCTGCGCCTGCCGTTGCAGCCGGCCGAACTTGCCGCCTTTCCCTGGAAGATGCTGCCCGGGCTTTCGGGCGAACTGTTCGCGGTGGTCTTCGTCACCACGGTCACGGTGCTGCTCAACACCAGCGGCATCGAGATCGCCACCAAATACGAGGCCGATATCGAGCGCGAGCTGCGCGCGGTGGGGCTGGGCAATCTTCTGTCGGGCGCGTTGGGCGGTTTTGTCGGCAGTCTTGCTTTGTCGCGCACGTCGCTGGCCCGGGCCGCTGGCGCCACCGGCCGTCTGGCCGGCTTCACCCTGGCCGCGATTTCCGCCGCCCTGCTGGTGGTGGACCCTGCCTTCCTGGGCCATGTGCCCAAATTCGTGCTGGGCGGCCTTTTGCTGTTCACCGGCGGGCGGCTGGTTGCGCGCTGGGTGATCACCACGGCGCGCCAGCTTCTGCCGCTGGAATATGCCTCGCTGGTGGTGATCGCGCTGATGATCCTGACCTGGGGCTTCATCGCCGGCATGGCCATCGGCACCGTGATCGGCTGTCTCACCTTTGCCTTCAGCGCCAGCCGGGTGAACGCCATCAAGTTCAGCTTCGACAATACCGAATATCGCAGCTCGCTGGACAGGAGCCCCGAGGAACTGGCGCTGCTGGCCGAACATGGCCGCGAGATCCAGGGCATGGCGCTTCAGTCCTATCTCTTCTTCGGCTCCGCCAACCGGCTTTATGTGCGGGTCAAGGCGCTTGTGGCCGAACGGCCGCAATGCCGCTTCCTGCTGTTCGATTTCCGGCTGGTGACGGGGCTGGACAGTTCGGCCACCCACAGCTTCTCCCAGATCAGGGATGTGGCGGATGAAAAAAGGGCCCGCATCATCCTGGTCAACCTTGCGCCTGAACTGGAGCGGATGTTCCGCGTGGCGCGCTTTTTGGGCAGCGGAGTGACGGTGGCCGAGACCCTGGACAAGGCGCTGGAGCATTGCGAGGAAGAGGTGATCGCCGCCCACAAGCCGGCGGGAGGTGAGGCGCATTCCCTGCGGGCCTGGCTGACCGAGGCGCTGGATGACCCGGGCCTTGCCGATTGCTTGGCACAGGACTGCCTGCGCCGCGAATTCGCCGAAGGCGCGGTGATCGCGCGGCAAGGCGAAAATGCCACGTCCATGCATTTCATCCTGGAAGGGCGGGTGGGCGTGATCCTGGAACAGGAAGATGGCCGGAGCCTGCGGGTGCGCAGCCTTGGTCCCCAGACCACTATCGGCGAGATGGGGCTGATCGCCCACAAGCCCCGCAGCGGCACGCTTCAGGCGGAAACCGCCAGTGTCCTCTATGAATTGCCGCTGGAGGCCTATGAACGCATCCGGCGCGAGAACCCGGCGCTGGGCCAGGCGCTGCTGGCCTATGTCACCGAAGTGATGGCCGAACGCCTCAGCTTCGCCAACCGGGTGATCGGGGTGCTGCAGCGGTAAAATCTTTCATGTCATCCCGGGTGCGGCGCAGCACGCAGTGATGCGCTGCAGACCCGGGATCCAGAAGGTGGATTCCAGCTTGCGCGGGAATGACAATTAACCCGTAACCTCATCAATCCAGTTCAGATAACCGGCGAACCCCGCCGCAAACGGCAGCGCCACGATCTCCGGCAGGGTATAGGAGTGAACCTCCTTGATCCGGGCAATTGCCTTTTCGAACAAGGCGCGGCGGGTCTTGACCAGCAACAACAGCTCGGCCTCGTTCTGGATCTTGCCCTGCCAGGAATAGAAACTCTCGATCGGCAGGAGCTGGACGCAAGCCGCCAGTTTTTCGTCAATCAGCAGCTTGGCGATCCTGGCCGCCTCATCGCGCGTGGGCGTGGTGGTCAGCAGCACGCCGAAATTAGAAGCATTGCTCACTTCGCGGCTTCATAGCTGTGCCGCGCGGAGGCGCCGGAGCGGCGGGCGAAGGTGATGATGTGCTGCACCGTTTCCTTGAGGCCGGTGGTGACGATGTCGCATTCCGTCGCCTCGATGCCGTCCAGATAGCGGGAGTTGTCGCCCGAAAGGCCCCAGAACAGCGCCATCACCGGCACGCCGGGCATGCGCTTGCGCAAGCGGCGCACCTGATAGCGGGCGTTCTTGAAGGTGCCGGGCTCGAGATAGGAGACGCAGGTAAGCTGAATGCCGATGCAATTCAGTTCGCGAATATGGGTTGCCGAGGTCTCGTCCGACGACACCACCCGGGCGCTGATGGCATATTTGCCCAGCATGTCCACCAGCAGCAGGGCGGCGGCTTCATCCAGCGGCCCGCGACCGGCCACGCACAGGACCGGCTCCAGCGGCGCGTCGCGCCAGCTTTCCGGCAGGTCGGCATGGGCGTCGTCGTCCTCCCTGCGGTCGGAGAGATTGACGATCAGCCCCTTGATGGCGTCGCGGATGCGGGCCTGGCGCAAGGGGTCCAGCACCCCGCGATTGACGTCGTTCTGCGCCAGCATCAGGGCGCGCGCCGCCACCTCGTCATAATAGGCCGACAGCGAATTGCTGCGCAGGAAATCCTCCGCCTCATTGGCGGCATCGTCGGGATCGTCCGCCAGCATGCGCAGGTACAGGCTTTCCTCGAAGCGCAGCGCCGGCTGGTCGCCCAGCATCACATCCAGGAATTTCAGCCCGTCGATATGGCGGGAGAAGACCACAAAGCACATGGTCAGCGGCGTCGACAGCAACAGCCCCACCGGTCCCCACAGCCAGGTCCAGAACACGAAGGCCACCGCCACCGCGACCGCCGACAGGCCCATGCTGCGGCCATAGAGCGTGGGTTCGATCACCTGGCCGATGACGGGCTCGATGCCGCCATAAAGCGCGATCACCCATACCATCTTGGACCAGCCGGGATCGACCGCCAGCGCCAAAGTGAAGGGAAACAGGAATGCCAGCGGCACGCCGAAATAGGGCACAAAGCGCAGCAGCATGGACATCAGCGCCCACAGGCCCGCATTGGGAATGCCGATCAACCACAGGCCCACACCCACCAGTATGCCGAAGCAGGTGTTGATGCAGGTCTGCAGGAACAGATAGCGCGACAGGCGGTTGGCGGCTTCGTCCAGCGCCACGGTGGTGCGCTGCATGTCGCGCGAGCCCGCCAGCCGCACAAAGCGGTCGCGCAGATCGTCCTTCTGAAGCAGAATGAAGCCGGTGAAGACGAAGACCAGCGCTATCAGACCCAGCGGCTCCAACAGCGGGCCCAGCACCGTCTGTGCCAGGGTCCAGGGCGCCAGCGAGGTGCGCGTCACCACCACTGGGATCGGTTTGATCGCATTGGGCGTGCCGTCGTCATCCTGGGTCTTGGTCCCCCCAGTAATCTGCTCGGCCAGATTGTTGACCGTCTTGTTCAGCCGGCTGATGGTGTCGTTATGGGTGGCGCTGCCCACCACCGAATGGATCTTCTGGGCCAGGTTGGTCTGGTAGCGCGGCAGGTCGGCGGCCAGCTTGGCGACCTGCGAGCCCATGAAAAGTCCCAGCGACGAGACGATCACCACCGCCAGCACCAGGCTGACCGTCACAGCGCCGGCATTGCCCAGCTTCAGCTTCTTGAGCAGCGCCACCAGCGGTCCCAGGGCAAAAGAGGCCAGCACCGCCAGCGCCAGGGGCATCAGCACCGGGCGGCCGAAATAGATGCCGGACACGACAACGCCCGCGATCACCGCCGCCATGAATTTGGGCGTCAGGGTATCTGGCTTGGCCGCGACCGGGCGCGGCGGGTTGGCGTGGAGTTCCGACATGGCCGAGTCAGTATAACCCGCCGGCCGGTTTTTCGGATCAGCCTAGCTTGCGGAAAAAGCAGGTTGGCGCGCCGGTGTGGCAGGCCGGACCCATCTGGTCCACCTTGAGCAGCAGGGTATCGCCGTCGCAGTCCACAAAGGCCTCGATCAGCCGCTGATGGTTGCCGCTGGTTTCACCCTTGCGCCAGGGCTTCTGGCGCGAGCGCGACCAGTAGGTGACGTGCCCGGTGGCCAGGGTCTCTTCCAGGGTGCCGCGGGTCATCCAGGCCAGCATCAGCACCTCGCCCGTCTCCTTGGACTGGGCGATGGCCGGCACCAGCCCGTCCGGATTGAATTTCACCGCCGAAACGAAGGCGGCATGGGAGAGGTGGTCGGTCACGGCCAAGACTTCCGTCAAATATGTTCTTTCAGGCGCTTCAAGCCCTGTTCCAGGTCGGCGATCAGATCGCTTGCGTCTTCCAGCCCGGCATGGATGCGCAAGACCGGCCCTTCCGCCGCAAACGGCCGCACGTCGCGTCTGATATGCGCCGGAACGATCAGGCTTTCAAACCCGCCCCAGGAATAGCCGATGCCGAAATGCTGCAACCCGTCGACAAAGGCGGCCACAGCCGCCTCAGAAACAGGTTTAAGTACCAGCCCGAACAGCCCGCAGGCGCCGGAAAAATCTCGCTTCCACAAGGCATGGCCGGGGTCGTCTTCCAGCGCAGGATGCAGGATGCGGGCGACCTCGGGCCGGGTCCTGAGCCAGCGGGCAAGGGCAAGGCCGGTTTCCTGATGCTGCTTGAGCCGCACGGCCAGGGTGCGCAGGCCCCGCAGGCCCAGGAAACAGTCGTCGCCGCTGGCATAGAGCCCCAGGTCGCCATGCACCTGGTGCAGGCGGGCGGCATGGCGCTCATTGGCCGAGACAGTGCCCAGCATCACATCGGCATGGCCGCCAATATATTTGGTGGCGGCCTGGATGGAGAGGTCCACGCCATGGGCCAGCGGCTGGAAGAACAGGGGCGTTGCCCAGGTATTGTCCATCAGCACCGCGGCGCCCCCAGTTCCGTTGTCATGCGCATGTGCCGCCCTGGCGATGGCGGCGATGTCCTGGACCTCGAAGGTCAGCGAACCGGGGCTTTCGCAGAACACCGCTTTGGTATTGGGCTTGAGGTGCGCCGTGATGTCGTCGCCCGGCGCGTAATAGCTGGTCTGGATGCCGAAACGCTTCAGGGTGCGTTCGCAGAGCGTGCGGGTGGGCTCATAGCAGCTGTCCACCACCAGGATGTGGTCGCCCGCGCCGCACACCGACAGAATGGCCAGCGCGATCGCCTGCACGCCGGAAGTGACGCTGACCGTCCTGGCGGCGCCTTCCAGGCTTGAGATCGCATCCTCGAAGCTTTGGGTGCTGGGGGTGCCGCGCCGGCCATAGGTATAGGGCTGGGCATTGGCCTTCAGCGCCTCGAGGTCGGGATAAAGAATGGTGGAGGCGCGATAGACCGGCGTGTTGATCACGCCGAAATGCTCGACGCTCATGCGGCCTTCACTGGTCAGGCGGGTTTCCAGCTTGCCCTTGTCTTTTTCAGTCATGGGATTTCTCAAGATAAGGCCTGAGCGGCTTTTCCATACTCCAGATCATCGCGCCTGACACGACACAGATGCCGGCAATCACCAGGAAAAAGGCGGTGTGGGTCATGGTTTCCCAGAAGGTGCCCAGCCAGCCCTGCATCAGGCCGCCGCCCAGGAAGTTGGGGGCAAAATTGGCGGCGAACATCAGCGACACGATCCTGGCCGGCGCCACTTTGGAATAAAGCGACATGCTGATCGGCGACAGATAGATTTCGCCCACCGTGATCACGGCGAAATAGGCGCCCAGCCACAGCCAGCTGATCTTGTGGCTTCCGCCATGCCAGGCGGCCACCGCGATCAGGAGATAGGACAGCGCCTGGAAGCCGCAGCCCAGCACGATCTTGTACATGGAGTTGGGCTCTTTCAGATCTTTCGCCTGGCGTGTCCATAGCGACAGCAGCAAAGGTGTGAAGACAAAGATCATGAAGGGATTGAAGCTCTGGAACCAGGTGACCGGGATCTGCCAGTCGATCAGGCCGGGGATCAGGCGGCGGTCGGTATTGGCGTCGGCGAACAGGGCGATGATGTTGCCCTGCTGCTCATAACAGGCCCACCACAGGGTCAGGGGGATGATCAGCACCAGCAAGGCAAGGACGGATTTCCATTCCTCCCTGTTCAACGGCTTGCGGGGCGCTTTTTCACCGCGGGTCTTGAGGCCTTCGGCGGGCAGGGTCTTCCAGCCCCACACATAAGTCGCAAGCCCGATGATCATGCCGACACCGGCGGCGCCGAAGCCATAGTGCCAGCCCACTTCCTCGCCCAGGGTGCCCGCGACCAGGGGCGATACGAAGGCGCCCAAGTTGGTGCCCACATAATAGATGGAATAGGCGCGGTCGCGGCGCTCGTCGCCGGGCGCGTACAGCATGCCGACCTGGGCGGAAGTGTTGGTCTTGAAGAAACCGCCGCCGAAGATCAGCAGGGTCAGGGCCGGAAACAGAAGCGCCTCCGACGCCATCATGAAATGACCAAAGGCCATGGCGATGATGCCGATCATGGCGGTCTTGCGTTGGCCGAGCCAAGTGTCGGCAATCCAGCCGCCCAGCCAGGGCGTGGCGTAGATCAGCCCGGTATAGGTGCCATAGATCAATGAGGAGAGCGGCTGGGGCGAAAGCGCATGCCCCACCAGCCCCTCATAGAAGCCCTTCACCTGGGGATAGAACAGCACATGCTCGACATGGCCGCGCAAGAGAAGATATTTGGCGAGATACAGCACCAGAAGCGCCCGCATCCCGTAATAGGAAAATCGCTCCCACATCTCGGTGGTGAATAGAAAGGTGAGGCCGGCGGGATGGCCGAAGAGGTCACGTTTCATGCCGTGCGCGCCCGCCTGAACAACCAGCCGTAAAGAAGAACAATCAGCCCGGCAAAGCCGGTGACCGCCACTGCCGTCGCCGGGAAGGATGAACCGACCACTGCCAGGGGCGCATCCTTGCTGAAAGCGACGATCAGACCGGCATTCAGCACGCCGAACAGGCTTTCGCCCACGATCATGCCCGAGGCCACCAGCACGCCCAGGCGCTCGGCGCGCCGGCTTCGTGTGCTGCGGTTATAGACCCAACCGATAATGGCCCCCAAAACCACGGGAAGAGTAGCCTCCATGGGGAGATAGATGCCAAGGCCCACGGCCAAGGGCGGAAGGCGGAGCAGTCCACCCAAGCGCAGAATTTCATCCAGAAGGACGATGCCGGCGCCCACGCCGGCACCGATTTCGATCATGCTCCAGTTCAGCTTGCCGCCGATGACCCCTTGCGCCAATGCGGCCATAAGATTGGCCTGCGGCGCGGCCAATGGCTGGGACGCAATGGTGTGCAGATTGGGGGCGCCGGAAAAGCCGTAAGCCTCGGCCAGAAGATTGAGCACGACAGGCACGGTGACTGTCGCGGCCGCCACGCCCGCGAGCAACGCCACTTGTTGGCGCCACGGAGCCGCGCCCACGAGCTGGCCGGTCTTCAAGTCCTGAAGATTGTTGTTGGAGCTGCAGGCCACTGCGAACAGGATTGCGGTGACGAAGAGCGTGATTGCCACCATGGGCTTTGCCCCATGGCCCGCGAAAAGCAGCGTCAGGCACAAAGCCGTGCCCACCACCGCCAGGATGCCGACACCTGAAATGGGACTGTTGGAAGAGCCGATCAGGCCCGCCATGTAACCGCATATGGCGGACACGAAGAAGCCCCCAGCCAGAACCAGGGGGATCGAAAGCAGTGCGATCCAGAGCGCCGCGCCGGTCAATCCCGCTTCGCTGCTGAAGCGCCACACCAGCCAGGTGCTGATGGCCGTCGACACCAGGCCGATCACCAGGATGGCGCGGAAAGACATGTCGCGGTCGGTTTGATCGAGCAGACTGACAACGCCGCCGCGTGCGCGCATTGTGGCTTTGAGACCGCCGACGATCGGTCCCATCGTGCGCAGCAAAGACCAGACGGCGGCCACCGCCATGGCGCCAGCGCCGATAAAGCGCACATCATTGCGCCAGATGCCGCTCACGAAGCTGGCCAGGTCGCCATGCATCGGCGTCACCGCGGTGATGATGGGCACGGCGCCCGCCCAGGCGATCAGGATACCTGCGAACATGGCGAGGCCGACGGAAATCCCCACCAGGTGGCCGGCGCCCGCCAACGCCAGCGAAAAAGAAAATGTGTAGCCGGTCGCCGCCGCGGCGCCTGTCCTGAAAAAACCCTCGACGCCGTCAGCCGCCAGGCGCATCGCGGCCGCGATGGAAAGGCCCGCAGATGCGAGCGCGCCATAAGCCACCGCGAGCAAGCCCTCGCGCGCTTCGGGATTTTCGGCGCGCATGTCGGCGCCCACCTTGAGTACTTCGGCAGCCGCCACGCCTTCGGGATAGGGAAGGTCGGATTGCGTGACCAGGGCGCGGCGCAGCGGGATGGTAAAGAGAACGCCCAGCACGCCACCCGATGCACAGAGGAGAAAGGAGGTCCAGAACGGGAAATCCGTCCACCAGCCGATGATCACCAGGCTGGGCAGGATGAAGATGACGGAGGCCAGCGCGCCAGCCGCCGAACAGACGGTCTGGACGATGTTGTTCTCGCGAATGTTGGAGCCGGGAAAAAGGCCAAGAAAGGCCATTGAGATCACGGCGGCAGGGATCGAAGTGGCGATGGTAAGGCCCACCTTCAATCCCAGATACATATTGGCGGCGGTAAAAAGGAAAGTGAGCGACATGCCCAGGGCGATGCCCCGCCAGGTGAGTTCTCTGTTTTCCGTCATGCACCACCTTGAGCGTCAAGCGAACGCGGCGACATTGCCTTCAAACTCCGCTCACGGCAATTCCACAAAACGTTCCTGCCGGTCGTAGGCGGTGAAGCCCATCCGCTGATAGAGCGGCAGCGCCCTGGGATGGTCCAGGGTGCAGGTGTTGATGGTCAGCCGCTGGATGGGCGAAAGCCAGGCGTTGATGCAGGTGTGGTAGAGGAAAAAGAAGCCCAGCCGCCTGCCGATCGCCTCCGGCATCAGCCCGAAATAGGCGATGTTGCAGTTTCCCGTCCGGCGCAGATCGAGTTCGGCCATGCCGGTGGGGTTGCCGTCCGTATACAGAACAAAAAGCTGGTTCAGGGGATCGTGGATTACCTCCGCCAGCGCCTCGGGCGCGAGCTTCTTGCGGTCCACCCAGTAATAGTCGTTGCCGATGGTGTCGTAGAGATAGCGGTAGAAATGGACAGGCGGCTTTTCGCAACGGAGCAGGGCGACCTTGCCCCGCGGCTGGGGTGGGGCAATCACGCTGGGCTTTGCGTTCATTTCCAGGAACGTCACCGTCATGGGGATGCGACGTTTGGAAGGCGACGCCATCAGGACATCATCCTTGACCCGACACCACGGGCGCTTCGGGCCGGCCGCCCCATTCCGTCCAGGAGCCGTCATAGAGCGCCACGTCGCGCGCCCCGATCTCGTCCAGCGCCAGCATCAGAACGGCGGCGGAAATGCCGGAGCCGCAGCTGGTGACGATGGGCTGATCCAAGTCCACCTGCGTGAAGGCGGCGCGCAGCTCATCTTTTGGCTTCAAGGTGCCATCGTCCGCCACCACATTGCGCCAGGGTAGGTTGAGCGCGCCGGGCATATGGCCGCCGCGGACCCCGGCGCGCGGTTCCGGCTCCTGGGCATTGAAGCGGCTGGCGCTGCGTGCATCCACCATCTGCGCCGACTTGTCTTTCACGATGCCCATCACGGCGTCGAAGTCGCGCATGATCGCGGGCTTTGGGATGGCGGTGAAGAATTTGGCGCCGGTGCGGGCAGGGCCGGTTTCGATGACGCGCCCTTCTCGCTTCCATTTGGGAAAGCCGCCGTCCAGCACCTTCACGTCCCGGTGGCCCATGGCCTTGAGCATCCACCAGGCGCGCGGCGCCGAGAACAGGCCGGTGCCGTCATAGACCACCACGGTCTCGAGGTCGCTGATGCCGAGTGCGCCCACGGCCCTCGAGAACTCGCCCGGCGTGGGCATCATGTGCGGCAGATCGGTGGAATGATCGGCGATGCCGTCAATATCGAAGAACACAGCGCCGGGAATATGGGCCACCTCGAACTCCTCCGCCGGCGCGCGATGATCGTCGGGCATGTACCAGGAAGCATCCACCACCCGCACCCCGTTCAGGTGATCGGCCAGCCATGCGGTTGAAACCAGATTGCTCATTCGCCAAACCACTTATTCATAAGGAACCTTGACGGGATCGCGGTGCTCCACCAGCCAGGGCGGCACGGGCAGGCCCTTTTCGCGCAGGAATTCCGGATTGAACAGCTTGGACTGATAGCGATTGCCGTAATCCGCCAGGATGGTGACGATGGTATGGCCGGGCCCCAAATCCCTGGCCATGCGGATGGCGCCCGCCACATTGATGCCGGTCGAGCCGCCCATGCACAGGCCTTCATGTTCCAGAAGGTCGAAGACGATGGGCAGCGCCTCTTCATCGGGAATCTGATAGGCGTCGTCGAACTCAGCACCTTCCAGATTGGCGGTGACACGGCCCTGGCCGATGCCCTCGGTGATCGAGCTGCCATGGCTTTCCAGGATGCCGGTCTTGATCCAGCTGTAGATCGCAGCCCCCATCGGGTCGGCGGCGGCGATACGGATATTTCTGTTGCGCTCCTTCAGCGCGATGGCGACGCCGCCCAAGGTGCCGCCCGATCCCACCGCGCAGGTGAAGCCGTCCACCAGGCCGGCGGTCTGTTCCCAGATCTCCGCACCCGTGCCTTCGATATGGGCCTGGCGGTTGGCGATATTGTCGAACTGGTTGGCCCAGACCGCGCCGGCCTGTTCGGTCTTGGCCAGCTGTTCGGCCAGCCGGCCTGACAGCTTCACGTAATTGTTGGGGTTCCTGTAGGGCACGGCCGGGACTTCGATCAGCTCCGCGCCCAAGAGGCGCAGCGCGTCTTTCTTTTCCTGGCTCTGGGTGTCGGGGATCACGATCACCGTCTTGAAGCCCAGCGCATTGGCCACCGTCGCCAGCCCAATGCCGGTATTGCCGGCGGTGCCTTCCACAATGGTGCCGCCGGGTCGAAGCGTGCCGCGCTTGATCGCGTCCTGGATGATGAACAGCGCGGCGCGGTCCTTGACCGACTGGCCGGGATTAAGGAACTCCGCCTTGCCCAGGATTTCGCAGCCCGTGGCCTCGGAGGCGTGGCGCAGCCGGATCAGCGGCGTGTTGCCGATTGCCGCGATGACGTCTTTCTTGATCTGCATGACGAGGGCGAACCTAATGGGGCTGCCCCGCCCCTTCAAGGCTCAGGATGGTCTGGCCTTGCCACCCAGCCTGGCGCATTCCTCGTGCCGGAAACAGCTCACCAGATGGTCATTGACCATGCCTGTGGCCTGCGCAAAGGCATAGACAATGACGGGGCCGCAGAAATTGAAGCCGCGCTGCTTCAGCTCCTTGGCCAGGCCTTCGCTCATTTCGGTCTGGGCGGGGACCTTGTCGCGGACCTTGAAGTGATTGACCTGCGGCTTGCCACCGACATGTTTCCAGATCAGCTCACGAAAGCCGCCTGGCTCCTTTTCCTCGATCTCCAGCCACAGCTTGGCGCCCTTGACCGCGGCTTCGATCTTGGCGCGGCTGCGGATGATGCCGTCATTCCTGAGCAGCCGGTCCAGGTCCCGCGCGCCATAGCGCGCGATCTTGTTGGGATCGAAATTGTGGAAGGCTTTGCGGAAATTCTCCCGCTTGCGCAGGATGGTGATCCAGGAAAGCCCCGCCTGGAAACCGTCCAGCACCAGCTTTTCGTACAGCGCGCGGGAATCATATTCCGGCACGCCCCATTCCTTGTCGTGATAGGACAGATAAAGCGGGTCCTCGCCCGGCCATAAGCAGCGTGTCTTGTCATGCCCCATGCGTCTCTTTTAACGGTCGCGCGGGCGAGGCGCCAGACATCAGACCTCAGGCGCTGGCCGGCGCGCTTGTGATGGTCGCGCGGCTGACGCTAGACGCTGGCCGACGCTTTTGTGATGGTCGCGCGGCCGACGCGCTAGGCGCTGGCCGACGCTCCTGCGAGCCATGCCGGACGCTTCAACGCAACAACAATTTCGCCGGCGCGGATCTCGCCTTGCGTCTCATCCAGGCGGTCCAGTCGCACCAGCGCAAATCCCCGCGCCCCATGGTTTGAAATCAGTTCACCAATTTCGGCGCCACCGCGGATGACAGCGGCGCCAGGGGCGGGCAGGGGCGCGTCCGCAGTGACCGTCAGGATGCGCTTCCTCGCCGTGGCGCGGTGCTTCATCCGCGAGGTCAATTCCTGGCCGACATAGCAGCCCTTGGTGAAGGAGACGCCATGCAGCTCCTCCAGTCCCGCATCCAGGGCAAAGACCTTCTCAAAGCCGAAATCGCCGGCCTCCGGCACACCAAGCTCCAGCCGGGTCTCGTGATACTGGTGCGGGCCGGCAAGATTGTCCGGCATCTCGGCCTTCGCCCCGATGCTGCGCACACCCAGCGCCGCAAGTCTGGGATCGGTGAAGCTGATGGCGCGGTCGGCGTAAGGTATCGGCCGGTTGCCGGGATGGCCCTTGAGCCCGGCGTAAACACCCAGCTGCGGCCGCGCCTCGATCTCGATCCTGGCGCGCAGCCGGTACATCTTGAGTTTCTTCAACAGCGCTTCCGACGAGTCCTGGGCCACGTCCAGAAGCAGTGCGCCTTCGCCTTCTGTCACCAGGAAGTCAAACAGGATCTTGCCCTGGGGCGAGAGCAGGGCTGTATACAAGCCGCTGCCGGGCGCCAGCCCGCTCAAAATGTCATTGGTCACCAGCCCTTGCAGGAAATTTCGCGCCTGCGGCCCGGAAATGGCGATTATGGCGCGGTCATCGAGAAAAGCAGGGTCCATCCCCTTCAATTAGGGCGGGCAGTTGCGGTTGCCAAGGGCGGGTTGCTGGGCTAACTGCCTTGCCTCATGAAGGAAAGTTTCGATCTGTTGATCCGTGGCGGGGTTGTCGCCACCCCCAATGGCATTGCCCCCGCCGATGTTGGGGTCATAGGCGGACGCATCGCCGCCATTGGTTCTCTTGCCGGCGCCGCTGCCGCGGAGATTTTCGAGGCCAAGGGCCTGCATGTGCTGCCCGGGGTCATGGACACCCAGGTGCATTTCCGCGAGCCCGGCAATGAGCACAAGGAAGACCTGGCCACCGGCAGCCTCGCCGCCATCCTGGGCGGGGTCACCTCGGTGTTCGAAATGCCCAACACCGCGCCGCCCACCACCACACGCGCCGCGATCGCGGACAAGCTTGCCCGCGCCCATGGCCGCATGCATTGCGACCATGCCTTTTATGTGGGCGCCACGCCCGCCAATATCGGCGCCCTGGCCGAGCTGGAGCGCATGCCCGGCGTCTGCGGCATCAAGGCCTTTCTGGGCTCTTCCACCGGCACGCTTCTGCTGAACAAGGAAGACGACATCCTTGCCATGTTGAAGGCGGGCAAACGCCGGGTCGCGGTCCATTCCGAAGATGAAGACCGCATGATCGCGCGGAAGCATCTGGCGGAACGTGGGAAGCCCGAAACCCATCCCGTCTGGCGCGACGCGGAATCCGCGCGCATGTCCACCGAGCGGGTGCTGCGGCTGGCAAAACAGGCGGGCCGCCGCCTGCATGTGCTGCATATCACCACCGGCGATGAGATTCCGCTGCTGGCGGGCGCCAAGGATTTCTCAACCGCCGAGACCACGCCCCAACATCTGACCCTGTCGGCGCCGGAATGCTACGAACGGCTGGGCACCTACGCCCAGATGAACCCGCCGATCCGCGATGAAAGTCATCGCCAGGCGCTGTGGGCCGCAGTGACGCAAGGCGTCATCGATGTGATCGGCTCCGACCATGCCCCCCATACGCGTGAGGAAAAGGACCGCGTCTATCCCGACACGCCATCGGGCATGCCGGGTGTGCAGACCCTCGCCACCATCCTTCTGGACCATGTCAACAGGGGCAACCTGACGCTCGAGCGCTTCATCGACCTCACCGCTTCCGGTCCGCAGCGCATCTTCGGCATCGCCGGCAAGGGCCGCATCGCCAGGGGCTATGACGCCGATTTCACCATCGTGGATCTGGGCCTCTCCCGCACCATCGAGAACAAATGGATCGCTTCGCGCTGCGGCTGGACGCCATTCGACGGCATGACAACCAAAGGCTGGCCGGTGGCCACCATCCTGCGCGGCACTATCGTGATGCGCGACTTCGCAGGCGTAAGGCCGGCCGCCGGAAGGCCGGTGCGGTTTGTGGAGACCCTGGAACCGGCATGACCTACATCTATCTCATCCTTTCCGGGGTGGTGATGGGGCTGATCGCGGCCGTGCCTATCGGTCCGGTCAACCTGATTTGCATCCGCCGCACCTTTGCCTTCGGGCCGCTGAACGGCTTCGTGTCGGGCCTGGGGGCCGCGCTCGGCGACGGCATCTTCGCCGCCGTCATGGGCTTCGGCCTGACCTGGATCGCCCAGCTGATCGAGGGCTATGCCACCCTCATCGAACTGATCGGCGGCGCGATGATGGTGTGGATGGGCTATCGCACCTTCATCTCCCCGCCGGTGCCGCGTTGCCAGGACGAAAAGGCCGACAGCGAGGGCACCAATCTGGCGCGGGCGATGATCTCGACTTTCGCGCTCACCATCACCAATCCGGTCACGCTTCTGTCCTTTGGCGTCATGTTCGCAAGCCTGGGCGGCCTCGCCGGCGGCGCGGGCAGCTTCAATGACGCCGGCTTCGTGGTGGCCGGGGTGGTGGGCGGCTCGGCCGGCTGGTGGCTGGCGCTGACCACCCTGATCGGCCTTTTTCATACCCGCATTGACGAAAATGCCATGCGGATGATCAACCGCGCCTGCGGCGTCCTGGTGATCGGCTGCGGCCTGGTGGTCCTGATCCACCTGGCCGTCAAATTCGCCTGACTTTTCCGTCACCCGCCCGGGCGACGGGTTTCTGGGGGTAAAGTTCCGTGGTTTTGGCTTGGGGGCAAAGGCGCCCTCTTGCTATGATAATCCCGGGGGGTGTTCGGAGAGCAAGATGAAGCGCAGAACGGCTGTATTTGGGCTGGCCGGGACAGTCCTGCCGGGACTCCGCGCCCTAGCGCAGGCGGCCGCGGCGCCGGCAGCGCCAGTGAGCGACGCCCTCAGCATCGCCAACAACCAGAAGTTCCTCGCGGACTATGCCAAGCAGCCGCACATCGTCATCCGTCCCAGCGGGCTGATGTTTCGCATCATCCAGAACGGCTATGGCAAGCGGCCGCAAAGCACCGACACGGTCAAGGTCTATTACACCGGCAAGCTGATCAACGGCGTGATCTTCGACGGCACCTCGCCGGGACTGCCCGCCTCCTTCAAGCTCAACAGCGTGATCCCCGGCTGGATCGAGGCGTTGCAGCTGATGCGCGAAGGCGATCATTGGCAGCTCATCATCCCGCCCAATCTCGGCTATGGCGTGCGCGGCCAGGGCGATGGCGCGATCCCGCCCAACCAGGATCTGATCTTCGACATCAAGCTCTTGGCAACCACGCCCGCGCCCAGGCGTGGCGACAAGGACTACGTTCCTGATCCGGACGACAAGGACGAGCAAGATCAGTAGCCTGCGCGCCTTTTTCGCCCGGTTGTGGACCGCCCGGCATCTGGGCGGCGGCCGGCTGCGCATCGCGGTCGCGCTCATCATGGTGGTGGGCGCCAGCGCCCTGTTCTGGACCAGCCGCGACTACACGGTCACGGCGCCGGAATGGGACGGGCAGGTACGCGGCATCGCCTATACGCCCAGCCATCTCTTCACCGACCGCCAGGCCAAGCACATTTCGCCGGAGCGGATAGACGCGGACCTGGCCCAGCTTTCCAAGATCACCGGCCATATCCGCACCTATACGGTGGATGGCGGCATGGACAAGGTGCCGGAGATCGCCCGCCGCTATGGCATGACGGTGTCCCTGGGCATCTGGATCGACGCCGACCAGGAGCGCAGCGAGAAGGAATTCGAACTGGGCATCAAGACGGCGCTGGCCAACCGCAGCGTCATCGACCGGGTGATCGTGGGCAACGAGACCCAGCTGCGCGGCGACGTCTCGCCGGACCAACTCAACGCCTATATCCGCCGCGCCCGCGCCGCCTTGCCGGCGCGCATCAAGATCACCACCGCCGAACCCTGGGCGACCTGGATGCTCACCCCGGAAGCGGGCCAGTATGTCGACGTGATCTTCGTCCATCTTCTGCCTTATTGGGAGAATGTGGACATACGCGGCGCGCTCAAGACCGAGACCGGCTTCTTCAACCACATCCAGGCGGAATTTCCCGACAAGCAGATCGTGGTGGGCGAGGCGGGCTGGCCGTCGGACGGGCGCACCCGCGGCGCCGCCGAAGCCTCGGTCGCCAACGAGGCCCGCTTCATGCGCGCCTTTGTGCAATACGCCCAGGAAAAGGGCTGGGACTATTATCTGCTGGAGGCCTATGACCAGCCCACCAAGCGTTCCTCGGAAGAGGGCGCGGTGGGCGCCTATTGGGGCATGTTCGACGCCAGCGGGCGGCCGAAATTCGCCTTCACCGGCCTGATCCGCACTTTCCCCGAATGGCGCGCCTATGCGCTGGTGGCGGCGGCATTCAGTCTGTTGCTCGGCCTGCTGGTGATGGGGCGGATGCCGCGCGTGCGCCAGACCGGCTATCTGATGATGGGCGGCATGGTGGTGCTGGTTTCGACCGGCCTTCTGGCGCTGATCGACGCCACCGCCCTGGAATATATCGACCCCACCGACATCATGGCGATGATCGCCATGTCACCCCTGGTGGTGCTGGCCTGCGCCGTGATCCTGACCGAGGGCATAGAGATGGCGGCCAGCCTGTGGCGGGTGGAGCGGCGGGTGATCAAGGTCGGCATTCCCGAAAGCACGCCGCGTGTCTCCATCCATCTGCCCACCTATAACGAGCCGCCGCAGATGGTGATCGAGACTTTGAATGCGCTCGCCCGGCTCGATTATGACAATTACGAAGTCATCGTGCTGGACAACAACACGCCCCATCCCGAAGCGTGGCGGCCGGTGGAAGAGCATTGCAGGACATTGGGGGCCCATTTCCGCTTTTTCCATTTCGACGGGGTGAAGGGCTACAAGGGCGGCGCGCTCAACCGGGCGCTGGCACTGACCGATCCCCATGCGGCCTATGTCGCGGTGATCGACAGCGACTATCAGGTCCAGCCCTTCTGGCTCAGGCGCGTCATTCCCTATTTCGCCTCGCCTGGCATCGCCCTGGTGCAGGGGCCGCAGGATTATCGCGACGCGCACCAGAGCCGCTTCAAGGCCATGGCCTATGAGGAATATCGCGGCTTCTTCCATATCGGCATGGTGGAGCGCAACGAGCACAACGCCATCATCCAGCACGGCACCATGACCATTGTGCGCAAGGACGCGCTGGAGGAAGTGGACGGCTGGAGCGAATGGTGCATCACCGAAGACACCGAACTGGGCCTGAAACTGTTCGAGGCCGGCTATGAAGCGGCCTATGTGCCGCAAAGCATGGGTTCGGGACTGATGCCCGACACGCTTGAAGCCTTCATGACCCAGCGCTACCGCTGGGTCTATGGCGCCATGCAGATGCTGAAACGCCATGCCAGGGCCATCTTCGTCGGCGGTTCGGCACTCTCCTGGCCGCAGCGCTACCAGTTCCTTTCCGGCTGGCTGCCCTGGATCTCCGATGGGCTGGGCATGGTGGTCACCCTCATGGCGATCGTCTGGACGATCCTGATGTGGTTAGCGCCCAGCTATATCGATGTGCCGATGCCGCCGCTGACCGCCGCCGCCATGGCGCTGTTCGCCACCAAGCTGTTCAAGACCATGCTGCTTTACCCGCCCAAGGTTGGTTCGGGCTTCAAAGGCGCCTTCATCGCTTCGGTGGCGGGCCTGTCGCTGACCCATACGGTGGGCAAGGCGGTGTGGGCGGGGCTGCTGACCTCCGGCAAGCCGTTCCTGCGCACCCCCAAATGCGCCGATCCCGCCAGCTTTACCCAGGTGCTCAGGGTGGTGTGGCAGGAGGCGGCGCTGCTCTCCCTGTTGCTGCTGGCAATGGTCTCCATGGGTTTTGACCGCGGCTTCCAGGACCCCGCTGTGACGCTCTGGATGGTGATGCTGGGGGTGCAGAGCCTGCCGTATCTGGCCACCATGGTGACGGCGCGGATTTCCGCCCGTTCCAACCGCACCCCGGGGATGCTCCACTCCCAGGGCGCCAAGCTGCCGGCGGCGGCGTAGGGCATAACCCTGCCTCTCCATGGCCGGGCTTGACCCGGCCATCCATCTTTTTGATGGCCGCGCTCATGCGTGGCGCTGGATGGGCGGCTCAAACCCGCCCATGGTGAGTGGTCTGGCAGCACCCGGAATTTGTCCTATATTATGAGTCCCATCAGGAGACACGCCCCATGATGACGTTCTTCCTTGCCCTGTTCGTGCTTTACTGGCTGCCGACCATCATCGCCATCGCGCGCCATACCAATTCGGCGCTGGGCGTTGCGGCGCTGAATTTCCTGCTGGGCTGGACGGGCGTGGGCTGGGTGCTGGCCCTGATGTGGGCGCTGGCGGCAAGTTCGCATCCCCAGGTGATCGTGATCGAAAACGGGCGGGTGGTCCGGTAAGGTACGATGAGCCCACGCGATGCAGTTGGCGGGACAATTGCATTTGTCGTCCTCGGACTCGTTTGGTACCTGTTAACCGGCAATCGCAGTCATCTCGTCATAACCGCCATCGGTGTCAGTCTTTGGTTGGCGCTTTTCGGCGTTCTTTGGGTCATGCGCCGCCTAGCAGGCTGTTGAAAAAGTGAACGAATAGAGGTCGACCGGCGCTTTTGATTCTGGTTTGTTCACCAAGCGATTCTGAAGCGTTCGCGTTGCTTACGACTTTTTCAACAGCCTGCTAGAACGCTAGAGCCTGAGTACCGGCGGCACCGTCTTCCCCGGATTGAGGATATTCTTCGGGTCGAAGGCGTGCTTCAGGGTGCGCATCGCATCCAGCTCTTCGTGGCTCTTGTAGCGCGGCAGGCTCGCCACCTTCATCGCCCCGATGCCATGTTCGGCGCTGATCGAGCCGCAGAATTCCTTCACGATGTCATGCACCAGCTGCTGCACCTCATCCCATTGGGCGAGGAAGGCCGGATCATCACCCGGCTTGGGCGAATTGAAATTGAAATGGATATTGCCGTCGCCCAGATGGCCGAAGCTCACTGGCCGCGCCCCTGGCATAACCGCCAGCACCGCCGGCGTGGCGCGCGCCAGGAAATCCGGGATCTGTGCCACCGGCACGGAGATGTCATGCTTGATCGAGGCGCCTTCGCGCTTCTGGCTTTCGGAAATGCTTTCCCGCAGCTTCCACAGCGCCGCGGCCTGGGCGTGGCTCGACGCCACCACCGCATCCGCGGCCAATCCCTCGGTGATGGCGGTTGCCATGCCATCCTCGAAACTGGCGGTGAGATTGGCGTGCCTGCCACCGGTCGCTTCCATCAGCACATACCAGGGCGAGGGCGCCGACAACGGATCACGGGCGCCGTCGATATGGCGGGTGACGAATTCCAGCGCGATACGCGGGATCAATTCAAAGGCCGACAGCATGCCGGACGTGGCGTGCTGCATTTCGCCCAGAAGCTTCAACGCGGCGGCTGGCGAGGGCACGGCGGCGAAGGCCGTGACCACCACTTCCGGCCTGGGAAACAGCTTGAGGCTGGCGGCGGTGACCACGCCCAAGGTGCCTTCGCTGCCGATAAAGACCTGCTTGAGGTCATAGCCGGAATTGTCCTTGGGCAGGGCGCGCAGCATCTCCAGAACCGCGCCACCCGGCAGCACCACCTCCAACCCCAGCACCAGCGCGCGGGTCATGCCATAGCGCAGCACATGGGTACCGCCGGCATTGGTGGCGATATTGCCGCCGATGGTGCAGCTTCCTTCCGACGCCAGGCTGAGCGGGAACAACAGGTTCGCGTCATCGGCGGCGCGCTGCACTTGGGCCAACGTCACACCGGCTTCCACCGTCAAGGTCATGCCGCTTTCATCCAGATGACGGATGCGGTTCAGCCTTGTGGTAGAGAGCAGCACTTCGCCATGTAGCGGAATCTGTCCGCCCACCAGTCCGGTATTGCCGCCCTGGGTGACCAGCTTGGTGTCCGTCTCCTGGCAAATGCCCAGCACCGCGGAGACTTGCGCCATGGTGGCGGGTTTCAGGAGAAGCGGGGTGTGGCCCTTATACTTGCTGCGCCACTCTTCCAGATGCGGCGCGAGCTCGGCAGGGTCTTCCGAAAAGCCTTGCCCACCGACCGCATCCTTCAGCCGGTCTCCAACCGACTTTGGGACACTCATCTGGGCGCGGCCGCCCGGCGCAGGCGGTCATTGATCGCTTCACCGATGCCGGTGTCGGGAATGGGCGACACCGCGATCTGGGAGGCGACCTTGTCCAACTCGCGCAGCATGGCGAAGAGATTGGCGGCGGCTTCGCGCAGGTCGCCCCTGGCCGACAGGTTCAACTTGGCGCCCTGGACATCGCCAAAGCCCAGCAGCACTTCGCCGGATTCGATCTCGCCCGCATTCAGCCGCAATGCGGCGCGCGGGGCATAATGGCTGGCGAGCTGGCCTGGCGACTGGATCAGGTTGCCGGGCGGGCCCAGCGGCCCGACCAGGTTCTGGATATCCTCGCGCGGCACCGCGCCGGGCCTGAGCAGCAATGGCCGGTCGCCGTCAAAGCCGATCACGGTGGATTCGATGCCCAGGGTGGCGCTTCCCGCATCCAGAATAAGGTCCACCTTGCCGCCCAGGCTGTCGGCGACATGGGCGGCAGTGGTGGCGGTGACCTGGCCCGACAGGTTCGCGGACGGACCCGCGACGGGACGGCCGGTCTCTTTCAACAATGCCAGCGCGGCCGGATGGGAAGGCGCGCGCAGGGCCACGCTGTCGAGCCCCGCGCTGACCAGAAGCGACAGCGGCGAATTCTTGCGCCGGGGCAGAACCAGGGTCAGCGCACCGGGCCAGAATTTTTCCGCCAGCGCGCTGGCGCGGGGGGACAGTTCCACATGCTGGCGGGCCTCTTCGATGTCGGCGACATGCACGATCAGGGGATTGAACAAAGGTCGGCCCTTGGCGGCGAAAATCGCGGCCACCGCTTGGCCGTTGGTGGCGTCGGCGCCCAGGCCATAGACGGTCTCGGTGGGGAAGGCGACAAGCCCGCCATCACGCAACAGGCGGGCGGCTTCGGCGACGCCCCTGGCGTCAGCGGGCAGGGTTTTGGTCTTGACGTCGATCATGGATAGGCAATTTAGCGACTACTGACTTTATGTCGAGGGCAGGGTTTCATGCCATATCTGTCATCGGGAGGTGGCCCATGTCTTTGGCCGGAAAGACGCTTTTCATCACCGGCGCCAGCCGGGGCATCGGGCTGGCGATCGCATTAAAGGCTGCGCGGGATGGCGCCAATATCGCCATCGCCGCCAAGACGGCGGCGCCTGATCCGCGGCTGCCGGGGACCATCCATACCGCCGCCGCAGAGATCGAGCGCGCCGGCGGCAAGGCTTTGGCGCTGGTCTGCGACATCCGCTTCGAGGATCAGGTCCAGCGGGCGGTGGACGCCTGTGCCGCAAAATTCGGCGGCATCGACATCTGCGTCAACAATGCCAGCGCCATCGCGCTTTCCGGCACCGAAGAGACAGAGATGAAGCGCTTCGACCTGATGCATCAGATCAATGCGC
>DATAWO010000054.1:0-2592 GCA_036267165.1 Rhizomicrobium sp.
CGGCGTCTATTCCTCTTTCCTGCGCCATGCGGAAAAGGCCGCCCAGGACTATCATGTCGATGTCCGCACCATCCTGGTGGAACTCGGACGCCGCCGCATGGTGGGCGGCCAGGAAGACATGATCACCGACGTCGCGCTGGATATCGCGGGTCAGAAGACGCCCGGTTCCTGACGGGCAGGGGAGGACGAATGTCTGCGGCTGAACAATCATCCGGTTCCATCGCCCGGCGCCTGGCCGAACATCTCGATGTCGCATGGCGCGCGAAAAAGCCTATTGCGCCCATCAGCGAATCCGACGGTATCGCCGATGTACCCACGGCCTATGCGATCCAGGTGCGCTGGACCGATATCAGGCTGGCGCGCGGCGAGAAGATCGCCGGCCGCAAGATCGGGCTGACCAGCCAGGCGATCCGCCAGCAATTGAACGTCAGCGAGCCGGATTACGGAACGCTGTGGCAGTCGAGCTTCTATGAAGCCAGGGATGGCCGCGTCACCATCCCGGCGGGGGATTTCCTGCAGCCCCGCATCGAGGGCGAGGTCGCTTTTCTTGTCCGGGACCGGCTGACCGGCCCCGATGTTACGCCGGAAGCGTTCCTGGCTTCGGTCAAGGCCTATGGGCTGGGGGTGGAGATCGTGGACAGCCGCATTGCCGACTGGAAGATAAAGCTGGCCGACACCATCGCCGACAATGCCTCCTATGGCGGCTTCACCGTCGGGCCCTGGGACAGGGCGCTGGGCGGCGTCGATCTCAGCACTCTGGTGATGAAGATCCGCCACAATGGCGAGCTTGCGGCCGAAGGCCCGGCCTCGGCGGTGATGGGCCATCCCGCCAAGTCCGCCGCCTGGCTTGCCAACAAGCTGCACGAGTTCGGCGTCTCGCTGGAGCCCGGCGATGTCATCATCTCCGGCGGCATCACCAAGATGCTGCCGGTCAGGGCCGGCGACGAATTCGTCTTTTCCCTGACCGGGCAGCCGGATTTGGCGGTTACCTTCTCATAAGGTTGCCTGCCGCTCGCCCAAGCTCGCGGCGTTCCTCGCTCGAAATGGTCGTCGCACTACGCTGACGCTAACGACGGACCATTTCGTTCGCCTGCGGCGAACCGCTCCTCACTGTTTCGCTCCCGACTCCGGATCGAAATTGTGCATGCCGTAAGGCCTGGGATTGATGGCGATGCGGGTGGACATGCCATTGCCTGACCAGCTCGCCCGGTGCCAGCGCCCCTGCGGCGCATAGACCACGTCGCCCACATTGGCGGTGAAGACCGGCATGCCTTCCATCTTGTAGTCGACCGTGCCCTCGGCGATCACCCAGAACTCGTTATAGTCGATATGGAAGTGGCCCTTGTTGCTGTCGGGCGGTGTCGGAAAGCCATGGCCGCGGATCACATTCATGAAATTGGTGGTGTCGGCGACAAAGGGATGGTCGCCGGGCGTGGGCGGCCGCTTCACGAAATCGCCCCAGAAATCCAGATAGGGCTTGTTGACCTCGTCACATTTGTCCGGCGGGGTGCGATAGCTGGCGAGCACATAGGTCTTGCCCGGCGCGGTGGGCGCGGGCCCGGTGTCATGCTGGGTGGCCGGGAAGAGGGGGGTGCGGTTGTTGCGGATCACTTCCAGCCTGAGCGACGGCTCGCTGCCCACCGTCTCCATCCAGTAGATGTTGCGATAGGGCACCTGCACCATCCAGCCCTTGGAGGCCACAAAGGGTTCCTGCCCCTGGATATGAAAGCGGATCTGGCCGGATGTGACGAACCAGAAGATGCGGTCGTCGGCCCAGAATTGCGGCCTGGTCTTGCTGCCCGCGCCCATGGAGACATAGTCGGCGTGATAGTCCCGGTCGCGGACAATGGGCCGCACCCAGTCGGCGTGGCCCTTATGGGCGGCCAGCATTTCGCTCACCCGCCAGATCGGCTTGTTGGGCGCGGCCCAGGGCGTGAGCGGGTCGGGCTTGGGCGCCCAGGCCCACCAGACTTTCGGCGCGTCTTGCGCGACAGCGGGCGCCAGGGCCAGGAACAGGGCCGCGGCGGCCACGAATATGTTGCGGTGTTTCATCAAAACTACTCCCCAAACCCATGTTTTCGTTATTGAAACAATGTCCGCTTTGGGCCGCCGCTACAACCGCCCAGTTGGATGTCATGTGCGGCAAAAAAGGTGTAATATGCGGTGGCAACTTTTGTTTCCGGGAGAGTCGGAATGAAGGTTCACCCCGTCCTTCTGACAGCATCATTGAGCGTCCTGCTGGCCTGCGGTCCGGCCGGCGCCCAGACCATCGTGACCTTGGGCAAGGGCTATGCCCATGACTGCTTCGTCTATGCCAAGTCGGGCGTGGATCCCTTTGACGGGGTGGAGGTCTGCAATCATGCGCTGAAGGAGGAGCCCCTGATCACCAAGGACCGGGCCGCCACCTTCGACAACCGCGGCGTGATGCTGGACCAGATGGGCCGCACCGACAAAGCCGCCGAGGATTTCCACATGTCCATCTCCCTGAACGAAAGTCTGGGAGACCCGCATGTCAATCTGGGCTCCATGCTGATCAAGGAACGCCGCTATGCCGACGCCCTGGACGAGATCAACAAGGGGCTGGAGCTGGGG
>DATAWO010000055.1:0-20762 GCA_036267165.1 Rhizomicrobium sp.
ACCCGCGCCCTCACCAAGCTGGGTTATCTTGGCGCCGGTACCATCGAATTCCTCTACGAGGACGGCCGCTTCTATTTCATCGAGATGAACACAAGGTTGCAGGTGGAACATCCGGTCAGCGAAGCCATCACCGGCATCGACATCGTGCGCGAGCAGATCCGCATCGCCACCGGCGCGCCACTGACCTTCATCCAGAAGGACATAGCCTTCGAGGGCCATGCCATTGAATGCCGGATCAATGCGGAAAATCCCTTCACCTTCCGCCCCTCGCCCGGCACCATCACCCAGTTCCATACGCCGGGCGGCCTGGGCGTGCGCTTCGATTCCGCCATATATTCCGGTTATCGCATCCCGCCTTTCTACGACAGCCTGGCCGGCAAGCTGGTGGTGCATGCCAAGAACCGCAACGAATGCCTCTTGCGCCTGCGCCGCGCGCTTGACGAATTGGTGGTGGACGGCATCGAGACCACCATTCCCCTGTTCCAGAAGCTGGTGCGCGAGCCCGACATCATCAATGGCGACTATTCGATCCATTGGCTGGAAAAATATCTAGCAAGTCTAGGTCATTGACTCGCTATTCGCCGCCTCGCGTCCGCGGTTAGCGGCAGCGTCGTGCCGCCGCTGTCGCTAAGGCCGCGGGCGGCGGGCTCGAGAAGTACCTCGCCAGTCTCGGGCATTAGCCAAACCGGCAAACCTCCGCTAGGCTTCCCCCATAACAACAAGATTGGGAGGACTGGTCATGGGTTTCCTGAGCAAGTATTCGCCCCAGATCCTGGGCATTGTGCGCATCCTTGTCGGTCTTCTGTTCCTCGAACATGGACTGATGAAGATCGTGGGGTTCCCTGCGCCCATGGGGCATGGCGCGCTGCCGCCCCTGATCATGGCGGCCGGCATCATCGAAACGGCTGGCGGTGTGCTTGTCATACTGGGCCTGTTCAGCCGCATCGCCGCCTTTGTCTGTTCGGGCGAGATGGCTTTCGCCTATTTCATCGCCCACTTTCCCAGAGGCATGTATCCATCGATGAACGGCGGCGAAGACGCCATCCTGTTCTGCTTCATCTTCCTGTATCTGGCGGCCGCCGGCCCCGGCGCCTTCGCCATCAACGACAAGTAGCCAAGGCACTGGCGGAGACGGCAGGTACGGCCAAACCTTCCGAACGCAGAGCCGACCTAAGCTGCGACAGATGGGGATAAACAGATATCGCGCAGGATAGCGTGACACGCTATCCTGCGCGCATGCACGGCACTCCCAGGCTGACACCGGAAATCCTGCTGCGCGCCTATGCCGAGGGCCTGTTTCCCATGGCCGAACGGCGCGGCGATTCCACGCTCTACTGGGTGTCGCCGGAAAGGCGCGGCATCATCCCGCTCGACAGCTTCCATGTACCGCACCGCCTGGCCCGCACCGTGCGTTCGGGACGTTTCATGGTCACCGCCGACCAGGTTTTTGAAAAGGTCATGCGGGCCTGCGCCGCGCCGGCGCCGGGCCGCGAGGAAACCTGGATCAACAGCGAAATCCTGCGCCTCTATACCGCGCTGCATGCGGGCGGCCATGCCCATTCCATCGAATGCTGGCAGGCGGGCGAGCTGGTCGGCGGGCTTTACGGCGTGCGGCTGGGCGCCGCCTTTTTTGGCGAAAGCATGTTCAGCCGCGCCCGCGACGCCAGCAAGGTCGCCCTGGTGCATCTGGTGAAGGGCCTCAAGCGCGGCGGCTTCGTGCTGCTGGACACCCAGTTCATCACCGCGCATCTGGCCAGCTTCGGCGCCATCGAAATCCCGCGCGAGCAATATCTGATGAAGCTCGCCGACGCGCTGAACCGCGAAGCCATCTGGCCTTTTTTCTGATGGGCATTGCATTTCTATAAATTTCCCCAAGGCGGCAACAAGGCTGCTGGCTTGAGATAAGGTCTCGCCGATCTTGAAGAGGCAATTCCCATGCGCCTGCCCCTGCTTTCCGCCGCCCTTCTGCTCGGCTCCGCCGTCGCGTCTTTCGCCCAGGCGCCCGCCTATCACGTGACCAAGACCGTGCCGCTTGGTTCTCCCGACAAGTGGGATTATCTGGTTTATGACGGCCCCTCCCATCGCCTCTATGTCGCCCATGGCGACCGGCTGACGGTGCTGGACGGCAAGAATGGCGGCGTGCTGGGCAACGTGCAGAGCATGCCGGGCGGCAGCCACGGCATCGGCATCGTGGCCGCCGCCGGCAAGGGTTATACCGATGATGGCGAGGCCGGCGAGGCTGTCGCCTTCGATCTCAAGACGCTCAAGACCGGCAAGCATATCAAGGCGCAGGACGACGCCGATGGCATCGCCTTCGATTCCGTCAGCGGCCACATCTTCGTGGTGGATGGTGATTCCAAGGTGCTGACGGTGATCGATCCCAAGACCGACAGCGTCATTGCCACCGTCAATGCCGGCGGCGGGCTGGAATATGCGGTCTCCGGCGAGAACGGAAAGCTCTATGTCAACGGCGCGGAGAACAAGGAGATCGTGCGCGTCAACACCGCCACCAACCAGGTGGACGCGCATTGGCCGATCCCCGGCTGCACCAGCCCGCACGGACTGGCGATCGATACCGCTTCGCACCGGCTGTTCGTCACCTGCGTCAATGCGGTGATGACGGTGGTCAATGCCGACAGCGGCGCGGTTCTGGCGACGCTTCCGATCGGCAAGGGCAGCGACGGCGCGGCTTTTGATCCCAGGCGCAAGCTGGCCTTCAGCTCCAATTATGACGGCACCCTTACGGTGGTGCGCGAAACCAGCCCGCAGAAATTCGAAGTCCTGGGCAGCATCCCGACCGCGATCACCGGCAAGAACATGACCATCGATCCGGACACCGGCCGGCTGTTTGTGACCGTGGCCGATATCGATCTCAAGGCGCCGGTGCCGCCGGGCCGCAATGGCCGCCCCGGCCGGCCCAAACCGCTGCCGGGCAGTCTGAAGGTTTTGTTCCTGGATCCGGAACACTAAGGCGCGGGCACCACGCACGGCCTATTGGCCGGCACCTTCGGGGAGCGCCTGAATACCTTCCTTATCGGAAGAGTCAGGCGCTGCCACTTTCACCGCCGCGGTGGATGTGTTCGAGGCCACGGCCTGCGCCGGCGCGTTGTTGCAGCTGATCACCCACACGTCATAGAGCGGATGCTCCACGCCATTCAGGCCCGGGGTTGAACCATACATCCAGCCGGAGAAGACGCGCCGCGCCGGCTGGTCGGGACGATGATCCTCGATCTGCACGAAGGCTGTGGTTTCCGGCGTCTCGCTGGGCGGGGTCGAATAGCAATAATGCGCGGTGATGGTCAGGGTGGCGAAATGCACCGGCTTGCCGATCGGCGCGGTGATGTTGGTTGGCCGCCCGGTGATCTTGTCCAGGCCGCGCAGCAGAAGCTGCGTGCCGCCTTGCGGCGGGGCCGGCGGAGCCGCAGGCGTGCTGTCCTCTGCGACTATGGGCGCCGCGGCGGCCGGTGCAGTAGCAGGCGCGGCGGGTCCGGTGACGGAAGGCGGCGGGCTGGGGATGGCGGGCTTGGGTTGTGCGGGAGCAGCGGGGGCGATGTCGAGATTGGCGGAGCCTGGTGTCTGGCTCTGCGCCATGGCGGCCGCGACAAAGCCCAGCGGCAACAGCACCAGGACCGACCAACCCAGGGGCCACCTCAGGGGCCGCTTCAAGGACCGGCCCCCGGATCTGGCGCCTTCATCGGCGCGGGCGCCTGTTGTGGCGCAGCGCCTTGAGGCGCCGGATTTTGAGGCGCCTTGGGCTTGGGCGGCTGGTTGGTCAGGCTTTCGCCGCCGACAGCGCGGCCCACCAGACCCATCACGTCGATCGAGCCCTGGGCGTTTTCGAAATAAGAGCCCGCCGGCATCATCTTGTCGTCGCCGCCCGGGGTAATGGAGAGATACTGGCCGCCCAGAAAACCGGCCTGGGTCACCAGGATCGAGGAATCCACCGGCAGCTTGATGTCGTCGCGGATGTTCATATGCACGGTGACCAGATAGGTCTTGGGGTCCAGCGTCAGGTCGGTGACGGTGCCGATCTTGATGCCGGCGAGCCGCACATCGGTGCCCACCGCCAGTCCGTCCACCTTGGGCAGCTTGGCATTGATCTCATAGCCCGACAGGCTGCCCGAGCCGGTGCGGAAATAGGCGAAGGCCAGAAAGGCCACGGCCACGGCCACCACCACGGCGCCGATCAGGGTTTCGGCGACATTGTTCTGCTGCATGACACGCGTGCTCATGAAAACCGTGCTCTTTGATTAATCCGGCTTCCAGGCCTGGTAATCGCCAGTGGCAGGCGGACGCAAGCCACCCTTGGACAGGCTGCCGCCAGGTTTGTAGGCGCCCTCGGTGCCGGTCAGGTTGGGCTGGTGCGGCTTTTCGAAACCACGGACCTTGAGCGGCGCCTTGGTGGGCGGCTCGGCATAGGTGTGGTGCAGCCAGCCATGCCAGTCCGGCGGCACGCGGCTGGCCTCGACAGTGCCGTTATAAACAACCCAGCGGCGCGACCCGTCCTTGTTCTGGTAATAGCGATTGCCGAAATCGTCCGTGCCCACCGGGGTACCCGACAGCCATGTGGTCAGGAGCGTCCCCCAGGTCGCGGAGTTCCACCAGGAAAAGGTCGTCTTCAGAAAGGACATGGAAAAGGTCCGCAGGACTCGAAGGCCGGACTATAGGCGGCCGGTTGTTTTTCGCCAATGCTGCAAAGCGCCATAGCCGCCCGGGACTCAAAGAGCTTGCACTTGTCCACAAACCGTCCAAAGCCGCTGATGATGCTGTGATGAAATCCGGCGAAAAATATTTCAGCACCTTAATTTCCTACCCGCTTGACTCGCGGCTTTTTGGCCGGTTCCCGGCCACTACATCTGGTGGATTAAGACTTCAGTAACCACTATCTGCTTGCGCCGCTATGCCCCTCGTGTCCATAGTTAGGGCCAGTCGCTGCTCGCGACCACCAAATCTGGCGGACCAAAACACCCGGCTGCGGAGGCATTTGGCCCTCGCAGGCGGGGAACTGTCCCCGAAATGGCGGGCGCAAAGACGCGGCGAGGCCAGTCATTTTTGGGGAAATCGCCATGCGCATTCGGCGTCAATTCACGGTCGAGGGTCACTCGCCTTACGAAGCCATCGCGTTCAAGACCGCCGGCAGCGAAATCCGGAACCCGGATGGCTCCATCGTCTTCGCCCAGGGCGACATCGAGGTGCCCGAGGGCTGGAGCCAGGTCGCCAGCGACGTGCTGGCGCAGAAATATTTCCGCAAGGCGGGCGTGCCGAAGACCCTGAAAGCGGTGCCCGAGGAAAGCGTGCCGGAGTTCCTGTGGCGCAAGCAGGCGGTCGGCAAGGAGACCACCGGCGAAAAGTCGGCCAAGCAAGTGTTCGACCGGCTGGCCGGCACCTGGACCTATTGGGGTTGGAAAGGCGGCTATTTCGACTCCGAAGCCGACGCCCAGGCTTTTTATGACGAACTTTGCCACATGCTGGCGGCGCAAAAATGCGCGCCCAATTCCCCGCAATGGTTCAACACCGGCCTGCATTGGGCTTACGGCATCGATGGCCCGGGCCAGGGCCATTATTTTGTCGACCACAAGAGCGGCCGGCTGACCAGGTCCGGCTCGGCCTACGAGCATCCGCAGCCGCACGCCTGCTTCATCCAGAGCGTCAAGGACGATCTGGTCAATGAAGGCGGCATCATGGACCTGTGGACCCGCGAAGCGCGCCTTTTCAAATATGGCTCGGGCACCGGCACCAACTTTTCGCCCCTGCGCGGCGCCGACGAGAAACTGTCGGGCGGCGGCCGTTCCTCCGGCCTGATGAGCTTTCTCAAGATCGGCGATCGCGCCGCCGGCGCCATCAAGTCGGGCGGCACCACGCGGCGCGCCGCCAAGATGGTGATCGTGGATATCGATCATCCCGACATCGAGGACTTCATCGACTGGAAAGTGATCGAGGAGCAGAAGGTGGCCGCACTGGTCACAGGTTCCAGGCTGGCGGAACGTCACTTGAAGGCGGTGCTCAAGGCCTGCGTGAATTGCGAAGGCTCGGGCGGGGACTGCTACGATCCGCAGAAGAACCCGGCCCTGCGCCGCGAGATCAAGGCCGCGCGCAAAAGCATGATCCCCGACAATCTGATCCAGCGGGTGATCAGTTTCGCGCGCCAGGGCTTCAAGGAGATCGAATTCCGCACCTATGACACCGACTGGGACAGCGAGGCCTATACCTCGGTGGCGGGCCAGAACTCCAACAACAGCGTGCGGGTGACCGACGACTTCCTGAAAGCGGTGCTGGAAGACGATGACTGGCAACTGATCAATCGCGGCGACGGCAAGGTGCTCAAGACCGTGCGGGCGCGCGATTTGTGGGAGAAGGTCTCCTATGCCGCCTGGGCCTGCGCCGATCCCGGCATCCAGTTCCATACCAGCATCAATGACTGGCACACCTGCCCGGCGGGCGGCGAAATCCGCGCCTCCAATCCGTGCAGCGAATACATGTTCCTGGACGACACCGCCTGCAATCTGGCGTCACTGAACCTGATGCAGTTCCGCAAGGGCGATGGCGGCGAAGCCGCCAATCAATTTAACGGCGTAAAGAGCTTCGACGTCGAGGCTTTCGAACATGCGGTGCGGCTGTGGACCATCGTGCTGGAAATCTCGGTGCTGATGGCGCAGTTCCCCTCCAAGGAGATCGCCCAGCTTTCCTATGACTATCGTACCCTCGGCCTGGGCTTCGCCAATATTGGCGGCGTGCTGATGAGCGCTGGCGTGCCTTACGACAGCCGCGAGGGCCGCGCCATGGCCGGCGCCATCAGCGCGCTGATGACCGGCATCTCCTATGCCACCTCCGCCGAAATGGCGGGCGAACTGGGATCTTTCCCCGAATATCCCGCCAACAAGGATGCGATGCTGCGGGTGATCCGCAATCACCGCCGCGCGGCTTACGGCGAAACCTCCGGCTATGAGAAACTTGCCACCCTGCCCGTGCCGCTGGACCTGAAGGCCGTCGGCGACGCCGAACTGGCCCAGGCCGCCAAGCGCGCCTGGGACGATGCGCTGAACAAGGGCAAGGAGCATGGCTTCCGCAACGCGCAAGGCACCGTGATCGCCCCCACCGGCACCATCGGCCTGGTGATGGATTGCGATACAACCGGGGTCGAGCCCGACTTCGCTTTGGTCAAGTTCAAGACCCTGGCGGGCGGCGGCTATTTCAAGATCATCAACCGCTGCGTGCCCGAGGCGCTGGCCAATCTGGGCTACGGCCAGCAGGAGATCGACACCATCGTCGCCTATGCCGTGGGCCATGGCACGCTGGAGGACTATCAGGGCCGCATCAATTACGACGCCCTGCGCGGCAAGGGCTTTGGCGATGACGAGATCGGCCAGATCGAGGCGGCGCTGGAGGCGGCCTTCGATATCCGCTTCGTCTTCAACAAATACACGCTGGGAACCAAGTTCTGCCGCGATGTGCTGAAGCTCGATGCCGCCGCCATGGATGCGCCGGATTTTGACATGCTCAAGACCCTGGGCTTTTCCAGGGCCGACATTGACGCCGCCAACCTGCATGTCTGCGGCGCCATGACGCTGGAAGGCGCGCCCTATCTCAAGGAACAGCATCTGGCGGTGTTTGATTGCGCCAACCCTTGCGGGCGCATCGGCAGGCGGGCGCTGTCGGTGGAAGCGCATATCCGCATGATGGCGGCGGTGCAGCCCTTCATCTCCGGCGCCATCTCCAAGACCGTCAACATGGCCAACAGCGCCGCGGTCAAGGATTGCGGCGAGGCCTATATGCTGTCCTGGAAGCTGGGCCTGAAGGCCAATGCGCTTTACCGCGATGGCTCCAAGCTCAGCCAGCCGCTGTCCGCCCAGATTTTCGCCTTTGCCGACCAGGAAGAGGACGATGCCCTGCCCGATGCGCCGCGCGCGCCCGCGGCCCAGACCGTGGTCGCCGAGCGCATCGTGGAGCGCGTGATCGAGAAGATCCGCAGTCATGAGCGCGAAAAGCTGCCCCATCGCCGCAAGAGCTATACCCAGAAGGCCATTGTCGGCGGCCACAAGGTCTATCTTCACACCGGCGAGTATGAAGACGGACGACTGGGCGAAATCTTCATCGACATGCACAAGGAGGGTGCGGCCTTCCGCAGCCTGATGAACAATTTCGCCATCGCCATTTCGGTCGGCCTGCAATATGGCGTGCCGCTGGAGGAGTTCGTCGAGGCCTTCACCTTCACCCGCTTCGAGCCGGCCGGCCTGGTCATCGGCAACGACTCCATCAAGAACGCCACCAGCGTGCTGGACTATATCTTCCGCGAGCTGGCGGTGTCCTATCTGGGCCGCACCGATCTCGCCCATGTGGTGCCCTCCATCGACGAGGATCTTGGCAGGGACACCGGCGGTCCGGCCACGGAAGTGGCGATCGCCAAGGTGGCCTCCAGCGGATATCTGCGCGGCCGCACCCAGATCGCGCTGGTCAAGGGCGGCGCGGCGCCGAAGATGCTGGCGGAAGAGGAGGACGAACATTTCGGCCGCTTCGAAGCCGACAATGACAGCGATACGCTGGACCTTTCGCAAATCCGCGCCGGCGTCGAGGCCACGCTCAGCACGGTGAGCGCCCAGGTCGCATCGCTGGAAGCGGCGCTGAGCAAGCCCGCCGTGCGCGACACCCGCGCGGCGCGGGCGGCGGAAGCACGGCTGAAAGGCTTTGAAGGCGACAGCTGCAGCGCCTGCGGCAACTTCACCCTGGTGCGCAACGGCACCTGCATGAAGTGCAACACCTGCGGGTCGACCAGCGGCTGCAGCTGAACGCCAAGGGGGGAGCAAATCGCGGTGATGGCCGTTTTCAGGAGTATGCCATACGTTCAGTCGAGCGCCCTGGAACAAATAAGCTATGACGAGGCGGCGCATACATTGTGCGCCACCTTCCGGGAAACGGGCCGCACCTATATCTACCAGGAGGTGCCGCAGGAAACTTACGACAGCCTGCTGTTCGCGGATTCCCTGGGTTCCTATTTCAACAGTCATATCCGGGATCATTTTCCCTACCGGGAGATCTAGCCTCCCGGCTTTTTGCGGGAACGCCGGCACGGCGTGCGCGTTTGCCCCGCCGCCCGTCCCATTTTGGCAACCATTTGGTAACCGCCCGCGGTCCAGCCTTCGGCCATGCGCCGCATGGTCCTGCTCGCCGCCTATACCGCCATCGTCCTGTTCCGGGCCGGCCCGGCGCGTGCAGCCGATGCTGCAGCGGTGGCCAAAATTCATGGCGGCATCGTGGACTGCGTGGCTTGCGACCTTCGCGGCGCCGATCTGATGAATACCTGCGTCAAGGAACATGACCTGCATGACGCCAATTTCGACGGCGCCGACGCGACACTGATGTGCATGTCCTTCGCCAATTTCACCAATGCCAGCTTCCGCGGCGCAGAATTGTCGGGCGCCAATCTGGCGGGCGCGAAGCTGGACGGCGCCGACCTCACCGGCGCCAGGACCTCGATCACGTCTTTTCTGGGCACCGACCTGCGGCATGTGAAGGGCCTGACCCAGGCGCAGCTTGATGTGGCCTGTGGCGATGACAAGACCTTGTTGCCCGCGGGACTGAAGATTCACACCTGCCGCTGACTTTGGGGGCTCACCCGAGGGATCTCGGCCGGCGACGCTTTCTCAGCCCGGTGCGCGGGCCGACCCGATCTGGTCATACCTGCCGCCGCTGAAATGAAGGCGGCCGCCCCATTTTCCGGGCAATCATCCGATCGAATGCGTCGATTATGTTCTGGACCGCGAAATTTTTGTACGAAAAGAGTTGATCGTCTTCCGGATGGACAAGCATGGTCGGGTTTGCTTCAAACAGAAGCAGCCTCCCGTCCTGCAGTATGGAAAAATCGATCCCTGCAAAGTCGAGATCGAGCGTGGCGCCAATGCTCTCGAGTGTTGCCCATACCTTGTCTCCGAGCACATCGCGAGGCTTATCAAGGAAGCGCAGTTCTTCCTCACGCCTGCCGGCATCATGGTCCATCCCCGTGGTCCAATGATGCACCAGCCAGTTCGCCCCGATCGCCAAGTGATACGGATAGGGTTTTCGGTCAATAAAGATGGCGCGGTACTTGCGATACCAGCCATCCGGCGACCGGTAGTCGACAAATTCCGTCGCATAGATAACCGGCGCATCCGGGACAAGGGATGTGAACTGTTCGGGGCGGTCAATCAGCACAACCCCTTCGCCGCCGTGCCCGCCAATGGGGCGCGCGATCAGGGGATAGCGCAGATCGGAGCCGCAGGCATCTGGCGTCCAGCCGCCGGAAGGGCGCTCGATTTTTCGCACCTTGGGTATGACCGCCGTCTGGCAGCCTTCCAGAAGATCCGCCACGCCGGTGCGCGATGTCCTGCCGACACGATCCGGCAGATTAATCATCGGGCGCTTGCAGAGTTTTGCAAACCCGGCCGCCAGGGCGTGCGCCTCGGGCGCGGCATCAAGATCGCCGACGGCATTGAACACGATGTCATAGGCGGGAAGATCATTGTCGTGTTCGGGAAGACTTTCGAGAAACCAGAAAATCCGGGAATATTTGGTTCTGGGCAGCAAATGCTGGTCCGGCACGTTGCCCTTGCCGGTGCTCGACAGGATAAGCACCACCGGAGCCGAAGGCTGATACGCCGTTTCCGCCAGGAAGGTCTGCTGACGGTGCCCCTCGTCGCCGGCTGCATCCGCAAGCCGCCCCAGGGCGTTCTGCGCCTGCGCGCAAACAAGCAGTGCCGTCAGGGACTTTGGATCAATCGCCAGGGCCGCCTCGGCCGCCGAGATGGCATCTTCGTAAGCCTCAGCCTGAAGAAGCTCGTCCGCCTGATCTTCCAGATCGAACAGGGCTGATAAAGAGTCAGGCACCATTTTTCCGGATCGTTTGCGCTACCGGTAAATTATGCCAACAATTGTTTAACCATGATTAAACCCGGAAATGATATGCGTTTAACCTGTCGCGCCTGGCCCGCAGGCGCGGCTGCTGTCAGCCGGCTTTGCGCGGATTGAGCGCGGCCATCATCACCACATCCACCTACTGGCCGCCGATGAAGGCGGCCTGGCGCATCACGCCTTCCTGCTCGAAACCCGCGCGGGCGTAGGCGGCAATGGCGCGTTCATTGCCCACCAAGACAGTGAGCCAGACCCGCTTGAGGTTGAGCGTGTCCCAGGCATATTGCAGCGCCAGCTTCAAACCCGCGCTGCCATGGCCCTTGCCGCGGTCGCTTTCATCGCCGATGCGCACACCGAGTTCGGCGGCGCGGAAAACCGGGTTGAGATTCTTGAACAGCACGAAACCAATGGCGCGCGCCGGCCGCAGGGTGCGGATGATGAAAAGAACCTGCGCGCGCTGTTTGGCTTGCTGGTCCAGCCAATCCTTGAACGCCAGACAGTCCAGCGGGCGGTAGGGCATGTCGTCCAGCGCCGCCTTGGCGTCGTTGAGCCAGAGGAACAGCTTGCCGATGTCGTCCGGCAGCGCGGGCGAGATGGCGACGCCGCCGCCGCTGGGCGACACCCGCGCGATGGCGCGTGAAGCGCCTTCGCTTGCCGTATCAGGAGCCAAAATGGCCTGCGCGCTCATGCGGAATCTCGTTCAGACGAGACCAGTTTCGCGCGCAGGCACTTGAAATTTGGCTAATTACTTTCCGTACAGAGCATTGCGCTTTGTGCATGACATGCCTGAAATGTCGCCGCAACGTCGCGGTAATTCTACTCCGCTGCTTCCTGCAACGGATCAGGCTTGAACCGCAGCACCGGCTTTCTGGCCGCCGCGGTTTCGTCCAGGCGGCGCCGCGGCGCCAGCCTGGGCGCGCCGGCGAAGCGCTCGGTCTTTCCGGCCTGTGCCTCGGCAGCCAGGCTGCGCAGCACATGGATGAAGCGGTCCAGTGAATCTTTTGATTCCGATTCCGTCGGTTCGATCAGCATGGCGCCATGCACCACCAGCGGGAAATACATGGTCATGGGATGATAGCCTTCATCGATCATCGCCTTGGCGAAATCGAGCGTGGTGACGCCGGTGCCGTCCAGGAAATGATCGTCGAACAGCGCTTCATGCATGCAGGGGCCGTCGCCGTAAGGCGCGCTCATGACATCCTTCAGCGAGGCCAGGATGTAATTGGCCGACAGCACCGCGTCTTCGCTAGCCTGGCGCACACCGTCGCGGCCATGGCTGAGCATATAGGTCAGCGCCCGCACAAACATGCCCATCTGGCCATGGAAGGCGCACATGCGGCCGAAAGGCCGGGCGCCGGCCGGGACCGCGGCCATATCCTCGATCAGGCGGAAGGACTTGCCGTCCGCCACCAGCAGCGGGATGGGCGCGTAGGGCGCCAGCCTCTCGGACAGCACCACCGGGCCTGCGCCCGGACCGCCACCGCCATGCGGGGTGGAGAAGGTCTTGTGCAGGTTGATATGCATGGCGTCCACGCCCAGGTCGCCGGGCCGCACCTTGCCGGCGATGGCGTTGAAGTTGGCGCCGTCGCAATAGAAATAGGCGCCCGCCGCATGTACGGCGTCGGCTATCTCTTTCACTTCGCCTTCGAACAAGCCGCAGGTGTTGGGGTTGGTGAGCATGATCGCCGCCACATCGGGGCCGAGCTTGGCTTTCAGCGCTTCGGCATCGACATGGCCATTGGGCTTGGCGGGCACTTCATCCACGGTGAAACCGGCAAAGGCGGCGGTGGCGGGATTGGTGCCATGGGCGGATTCCGGCACCAGCACGCGCGTGCGATTTTCGCCGCGGGCCGCGATGGCGGCGCGGATCGCCAGCAGGCCGCACAATTCGCCATGCGCGCCCGCCTTGGGCGACATCGCCACCGCCGGCATGCCGGTGAGGGTGGTGAGCCAGTTCATCAGCTGGGAGATCAGCTCCAGGGCTCCTTGCGCGGTGGATTGGGGGCTGAGCGGATGCAGGTCGCCGAAACCCGGCAGCCGCGCCATCTTCTCGTTCAGGCGCGGATTGTGCTTCATGGTGCAGGAGCCCAGCGGATAAAGCCCGCTGTCGATGGCATAATTCATCCGCGACAGCCGCACATAGTGGCGCACCACTTCCGGCTCGCTGAGACCCGGCAGACCGATGGCCCCCTTGCGGCGCAGGCCCGCCAGCCGGTCGTCGGAAACTTCCACATCGGGAAGGTCCACGCCGACAGCGCCATGGCCGAGTTCGAAGATCAGCGCTTCTTCATGATCCAGTCCCCGGTCGCCGGAGATGGTGGCGATACCGTTCTGGACCGCCTCGCCCGCACTGCTGGGGCGGCCCTGGTTGTTCATGCTCATTACAAAACTCCTTTTTGGTCGCTCTGGCTCACGCCAACGCTCCCTGCAGCGCCGACGTCAGCGCCGCGAAATCGTCATCGGTGTTGGTTTCGGTCACAGCCACGATCAGAAGATCCTCGACCGATTTGTCGTGCGGCAGCAGGCGCGAAACCGGCACGCCCGCGATCACGCCCTTTTCAACCAGCCGGTCGACCACGGCGGCAGCCGGCCCGGGCAGGCGCACGGTGAATTCGTTGAAGAAGGATGGCGTCAGCACCTCGATGCCCGGCAGCGCGGACAGCATGTCGGCCAGCGCCGACGCCTTGGCATGATTGATGCGCGCCAGCCGGGTCAGCCCCTCCTCGCCCAGAAGCGAGAGATGGATGGTGAAAGCCAGCGTACAGAGACCGGAATTGGTGCAGATGTTGCTGGTCGCCTTTTCGCGGCGGATATGCTGCTCGCGGGTGGAAAGGGTGAGCACATAGCCGCGGCGGCCTTCGACATCCACGGTCTCGCCGCACAGCCGCCCCGGCATCTGGCGCAGGAACTTTTCGCGGGTGGCGAACAGGCCGACATAGGGACCGCCGAAATTCAGCCCATTGCCGATCGATTGTCCTTCCGCCGCCACGATGTCCGCACCTTGCGCGCCCGGCGGCTCGAGCAGGCCGAATGACACCGCCTCCGTCACCACCGCGACCAGGAGCGCACCCTTGGCGTGGGCGGCATCGGCGATTGGCTTGAGGTTGCGGATCAGCCCGAACACGTCGGGCGACTGCACCACCACGCAGGCCGTCTCCTCGTCGATCAGCGCGATGATGTCTTCAGGCAGCCCCGGCGTCACCGCGCTGCGGATCATGGGACCGAGCAGGCCGGCCACCGTCTCCACCGTCTCGGCATAATGCGGATGCAGGCCGCCCGACAGGATGGCCTTGCCGCGCCGGGTGATGCGCTGGGCCATCAGCACCGCTTCGGCGGTGGCGGTCGAGCCGTCATAGAGCGAGGCGTTGGCCACATCCATGCCGGTGAGCAGCGCCACCTGGGTCTGGAATTCGAACAGATACTGCAGCGTGCCTTGCGCGATTTCCGGCTGGTAGGGCGTGTAGCTGGTGAGGAATTCGGAACGCTGGATCAGGTGATCCACCGAACTGGGCACATGATGCTTGTAGGCGCCGGCGCCGCAGAAAAAGGGCGCCGCCCCCGCCGCCACATTCTTCGCCGCCAGCCTGGAAAGCGCGCGTTCGACTTCCAATTCGCCCTGGGTGTCGGGCAGATGGAAGGCCGAAAGCGGCGCCATCGCCGCCTGCGGCACGTCGCGGAACAGGGCATCCACGTCGGACGCGCCGATCCGCGCCAGCATGGCGCGCCGGTCATCGGCGGTTAGCGGCAGATAGCGCATCAGAGCGACTCCACAAACTTCGCATAAGCCGCGCTGTCCATCAGCTTGGCGAACTCGGCCTTGTCGGCGAGCTTCATCTTGAAAAACCAGCCCGCGCCCTCCGGGTCTTCGTTTACCTTGGACGGTTCCTTCTCCAGCGCCGTATTGGCGGCGGTGACGGTGCCGCCGGCCGGGGCATAGATGTCACTGGCCGCCTTCACGCTTTCCACCACCGCGGCTTCGCCGCCGGCGCTTACGGTCTTGCCGCTGGCCGGCAGCTCCACGAACACCACATCGCCCAGATTCTCGGCGGCATATTTGGTGATGCCGACCGTGGCCTCGTCGCCCTCGAGGCTGATCCATTCATGCTGATCGGTATAGCGAACTTCGGACATGAAAATCTCCTAGCGGCGATAATTGTGAGGAACGAAGGGCACAGGCGAAACAATGGCGGGCATGGCCTTGCCGCGCACCATCAAGTCCACCGACGTGCCATCCGCGGCGAAAGCACTTTCGACATAACCCATGGCGATGGGGGCATTGAGGCTGGGACCAAAACCGCCGGAGGTGACTTTGCCGATGACGCGGCCGTCCCTGTCGGCGATCTCGGTCCCTTCCCGCGCGGGCGCGCGGCCGTCAGGCCTGATGCCGACGCGCTTGATGGCGGGCGCGCCGTTCAAGGTCTGGGCGGCGCCGGGGAAATCCTTTGCGTCCTTGCGGCGCTTGCCGATGGACCAGAGCAGCGCGGCTTCGGCCGGATTGCGCGTCTCGTCCATGTCATGGCCGTAGAGGCACAGCCCCGCCTCCAGCCTCAGGCTGTCGCGCGCGCCAAGCCCGATGGGCAGCACTTCACTTTCCGCCAGCAGGGCACGGGCGACGCGTTCGGCATCTGTCCCCTCGATGGAAATCTCGAAGCCGTCCTCGCCGGTATAGCCGGTGCGGCTGATGATCGCGGGGCTGCCCGCAACCGTCGCGCGCACCACCTTCATGAAGGTGAGGTCGGAGATGCCGGGCGAATGGCGCTCCAGTACCGTGGCGGCCAGCGGCCCCTGCAGCGCCAGAAGCGCGCGGTCGGGCCGCAGGGTCAGTGCCGCCGCGCCTTTGAGCTTTTCGCCGATATAGGCGAAATCGCCTTCCTTGGTGTCGGCATTGACCACCAGATAAAGGTCCGCCTCGCCCTGCAGGCGGGAGAACATGAAATCGTCCTTGATGGTGCCGGTCTCGGTGAGCAGCAGGCCATAACGCTGCATGCCTTCCTTGAGACCCGCGACATCGGCCGGCGTGACCCGCTCAAGCGCCGCCGTGTCGCCCGCCAGAAACGCCTGGCCCATATGCGAGACGTCGAACAGCCCCGCCTTCTCGCGGGTTTGCAGATGTTCCTTGAGGACGCCGGCCGGATACTGAACCGGCATCTCATAGCCGGCAAAAGGCACCATCTTGCCGCCCAGCTCGAGGTGCAGCGCATGAAGCGGTGTATGGCGCAAAATTCCTGACGCGATGGTCATAACGGTCCCAATGCAAGAGTCCGCGCCTTCCAGAGCGCGGCCCCTCTGTCATCGAACCTGAGAGAATTCCCCGGGTCCGCCCCATCGCGGGACGGCCGGATTACCCCTTCGGTGGAGAAGGCCAAAAGGCCTCCCCGCTTTCCAGAAGTTCATCACCCGATCGCGGTCCTTTTGCCTGAGAGTTTCCGGGGCGGTTGCTCCTTCGGCGGCCCCACTCTTCCAATTGAAAACTGGTCCAATTGAAAATTGGTCCAATTGAAAAAGCGAGGCTCTCTCCCGCGAGGGATCGTGTGGTGGCCAGCCCCGCGGCGCCTCCGGCGGACGGGAATGTTGCAAAGCATCATAAGGGGGCAAAGCCCTGAGTCAACGAAAGGCCGGTGACAGTCGCAAAACCCGCGGACTTACTCACATTCTTTCCGGAATCTCGATCCCCAGCAGGTCCAGAACCTGGGCCAGAACCGCCAAAACCCGGGCGCAGAGCCCCAGCCGGGCGGCCCGAAGCGCTTCATCCGTCTCCGACAGGACATGATGGGCGCCATAGAAACGGCTGAAGTCCTGCGCCAGTTCGAAGGCATATTCGCACAGCATGTTGGGGGCGCGCTTTTCCTCCGCCGCCGCCAGGGCGTCGCCCAGGGTGAGAAGCTTGAGCACCAGTTTGCGCTCTTCGGGCGAATGGATGGCCGGGGCGCCCATTTTGGCGCCCTGCTCCGCCGCCTTTCGCAGCATGGACTGGATACGCACCGCCGCATATTGCAGGTAGGGCCCGGTCTTGCCTTCGAATTTGGAGAAACGCTCCAGATCGAAAATGTAATCCGTGATGCGGTGATTGGAGAGATCGGCGAACTTGATGGTGGCGATGCCCACCTTGCGCGCGATCTCCGCGCGCTCTTGCGCCGGATAGTCGGCGCCGATGCCGGCTTCGGCCAGGCGCGTCTCCGCTTCGGCCTTGGCCATGGCGATCAGGTCGTGAAGCTTCATCACCCCGCCGGCGCGGGTCTTGAACGGCTTGCCGTCGGGGCCGTTCATGGTGCCGTAGCCGACATGCTCGAGGTGAGCCTTGCCCGACAGCCCCGCCTTTTGCGCCGCCCGGAACACCTGCTCGAAATGGCCATGCTGGCGGTGATCCACGACATACAGGATCAGGTCGGGGTCATATTCGCGCACCCGTTCGATCACGGTGGCGAGGTCGGTGGTGCCGTAGAGCACGCCACCTTCCGATTTCACCAATATCAGCGGCGGCATCGGTTTCTTGTCGTCGTCGCGCGCCACGTCCACCACCAGTGCGCCTTCGCTCATGGACGCCAGGCCGCGCCGTTTCAGGTCTTCGATCATGGGCGCGATCAGCGCGTCGACACTGGATTCCCCGTTCCACAGATCAAAACGCACGCCCAGCGCCCCGAATTCCCGCTCCAACCCGCGCTCCGACACTGTCACGAAATGCCGCCACAGTGCGCGGTAGCCGGGACGGCCCGCCTGCAGATCGACGGTGGCGCGGCGCGCCGCTTCCAGCCGCGCCGGATCGGCCTTGCAGGCGGCCGACGCGCGCGGATAAAGCGTCTCCAGGTCATCCATGCCGACCGGGGATTCTTCCGGATAAGGCCCGGTGAAATTGGCATCGAAATAGAGGGGCGCGGTGCCTTCGATCTCGATCTCGGAAATCAGCTGGCCCATCTGCAGGCCCCAGTCGCCCAGATGCACGTCGCTGATCACCCGCCAGCCATTGGCGCGGTAGAGCCGCTGCAGGCAATCGCCGATGATGGACGAGCGGAGGTGACCCACATGCATGGGCTTGGCGACATTGGGGCCGCCGAAATCGATCACCACCGTCTTGCCGTTGCGGCCTTGCGGTTTTGGCTCGGCCGCGACGCGCGCATCCAGCGCCTCGTCGACTAGGTCGAGATTGAGAAAGCCGGGACCGGCGATCTCCACCTTGCTGAAGATGCCTTCAGCCCGGAGGCGCGCGGCGATCTTCTCGGCAAGGGCGCGGGGATTGGTTTTCGTCCCCGCCGGACTGCCATCGGCAGGACGGCCACTTAAAAACTTTGCAGCCGCCAGTGCGCCATTGCACTGGAACGGCGCCAGGTCGGGACGGTCGGACGCCTGCACCTGGCCAAAGCTTTCCGCCAAGCCTTCCGCGGCGAACGCCTGCCCGGCGATGCGCGAAAGTTCGGCCGTGAGCGAGGTCATGGGGCGTAGCGGCTCCGGTTCCTGGCATAGGCGATCTGCTCCGGCGTCATCTGGAAGCCTGCCAGTTCCTCGTAATTCCACGGCAGCTTGCCATTGGAGACATGCAGCTGGATGTCATCCGGCGACTGGGTGATGGTGGCGGTGGAGGCGCCGGGCGCGAAGGTGAATTTCAGATAGAGAAGACGCTTGGTATAGATCTTGGCGTTCTCGCTCACCACCACGAAATAGGGCACGCGGTAGGTGGCGGCCGAGTCCTGGGGCGCGCGGGTGGCGCGGAAGGTCAGGTCCAGCGACGCCTTCACCAGATTCTGGCTGGTATTGTAGGTGCAGTCGCCCTGCGCATTGGTCAGCGAGATGGTGTAGAGCTCATTGGCCATGTCCGGGCTGGTGCCCGGACGGAAAAAGGTCACGCTTTGGGTGTCCGCCAGGATCGCCGGCACCGGGCAGATGGAGATCTTGGTGCTGCAGCCCAGAAGCGGCAGCAGCAGGGCTCCGGCCAAGGCCAGGTGGGACAGGCGGAAACGCATCAATACGAACTTTCCTTCGGCGTGGGCCGTGCTTGACTTTTGCCCGCCCGGGCCCGACTTCTCCGGCCCCGCCATCCGGGTGGGGCGACCATAGCCAAGCAAGCCTTTGATGGAAAGCACAGAACACCGAAAAAGCCAAGGAGCGTCCGCGCCAGCGGGAGCGGCCATCAAACATGTCCCAAGCTGTAAGGTAGGGGGCTGACGCCGCCATGGCCGTCTATACCGAGGTCAGTTTCGAGGAGCTCGAGCGGCTTCTGGAGCAGTACGATATCGGCCAGCCCTTGTCCTTCAAGGGCATCGCCGAGGGCATCGAGAATTCCAATTTCTACCTGCAGACCGACCGCGGCGCCTTCATCCTCACCCTGTATGAAAAGCGGGTGGCGGCCCAGGACCTGCCCTTCTTCCTGGGGCTGATGGACCATCTGGCGCAAGGCGGGGTGCACTGCCCCCTGCCGGTCAAGACCCAGGGCGGCCAGGCCCTGGTCCATCTCAACCGCCGCAACGCCACCATTGTCACCTTCCTCACCGGCATCTCGCTCAGGCGTCCCGATGCCGCGCATTGCGCCTCGGCCGCGCGGGTGCTGGCCGGCCTGCACAAGGCGGGCGAAGGCTTCGAGCTTACCCGCGCCAATGCGCTGGGACCGCAGGGCTGGCGGCCGCTGTCAGAAGCCATCCATGGCGCCGACGCCATCGAGGAAGGCCTGACCGCGCTGATGCGCAATGCCCTGGAAGAAGTGGCGCCCGCCTGGCCAACGGACTTGCCGGCCGGTGTGATCCATGCCGACTACTTCCCCGACAATGTCCTGTTCGTGGGCAGCGAGGTCGGCGGGGTGATCGACTTCTATTTCGCCTGCAATGATTTCTACGTCTATGACCTCGCCATCATGCTCAACAGCTGGTGCTTCGAGCTGGACGGCAGCTACAACATCACCAAGGGCCAGTCGGTGATCAACGCTTATCGCCAGCAACGGCCCTTGGGCGAAGCGGAGATCGACGCCCTTCCCGTGCTGATGCGCGGCGCCGCCCTGCGCTTCCTGCTGACGCGCACCTATGACTGGCTCAATCCCGATCCCAATGCGCTGGTGCGGCCCAAGGATCCGCGGGAATATTCCAAGAAACTGCGCTTCCACAACAGGGTGCGCCACGCCCGGGAATATGGGCTGTGAATACGGAGCGACGGCCCAGCGAGCGCAGCGGTCGGGAGCAACAGCGTACCGACCCAGGACGCGCGACCAGCATTGACTTGTTCACGGACGGCGCCTGTTCCGGCAATCCCGGCCCCGGCGGCTGGGCGGCGATCCTGCGTTCGGGTGCGCATGAAAAGGAATTGTCGGGCGGCGAAAAGGCCACCACCAACAACCGCATGGAATTGATGGCGGTGATCGAGGGCCTCAAGGCGCTGAAAAAGGGCGGCCCGGTTACCATCCATACCGATTCCCGCTATGTGATGGACGGGGCATCGAAATGGCTTTCCGGCTGGAAAACCAAAGGCTGGAAAACCGCCGACAAGAAGCCGGTCAAGAACGAAGACCTGTGGCGGATGCTGGATGCGGAAATGGCCCGCCACACCATCCACTGGATCTGGGTGGCGGGCCATTCCGGCCATCCGGAAAATGAGCGGGCCGATCAACTGGCCCGCAGCGCCATTCCTGGTCCCTGACTCTTCTCACCATGGAAGGCCTTGAGCCGCCCATCCGGAGCAAGTTCAGACAGCGGAGATTCTGGATGGCCGGGTCAAGCCCGGCCATGGAGAGTAGAGTTGGAACTTCCGCTCAAGTCCTTGATGGCCAAAGGCTCGGCGCGACGAACCCAGGACGCAAAAGAACCGCGCCTTAAGGAAGCTGGCCGGAACTCATAAGATACTCCGCGCTCGACACGTCAAACGCGCCCGGCTCTTCCACATTGATCGACTTCACCACGCCATTG
>DATAWO010000056.1:0-8194 GCA_036267165.1 Rhizomicrobium sp.
AACCTGCGCTGTCGGGTTCGACGGATAGTTCACCACCAGCGCCAGCGGCGACGGCACAGAATGTTTCACCGCGTTGGAAAGCTTGCTCAGATATTCCTCCGGCGTCGTTGCCGGCACATGCCGGATCGCAGCGCCCGCCAGAATGAATCCGAAAGCGTGGATCGGATAGGCCGGGTTCGGCACCAGCACCACATCGCCCGGCGCGGTGATCGCTTGCGCCAGATTGGCGAAGCCTTCCTTGGATCCGAGATTGGCAATGACTTCGGTGTTGGCATCCAGCTCCACACCAAAACGGCGCTTGTAGAAATTCGTATAGGCTTTGCGCAGCCCCTTGATGCCGCGCGACGCGGAATAGCGGTTGGAGCGCGGGTCGCGCGCCGTCTCGATCAGCTTGTCGATGATATGCTGTGGCGTGGGCATGTCGGGATTGCCCATGCTGAAATCAATGATGTCTTCGCCGGCCGCGCGGGCGCGCGCCTTGAGGATGTTCACTTCCTCGATGACGTAAGGCGGCAGCCGCTTGATGCGGTAGAAATCGGTTTGCATGGGTTTTCGACCGTACGATTCAGTGCGAAGCACCGCCTCGCGAGGGGAAGCATCACGGCAAAAAGGCTGCGCCGTCAATGATGTTAGCGCGCGATCTTAACCTGCGCGGAACGCGGAGCCGGGCTCAGTTCTGCAGGAAGATCTCGGCCCGGCGGTTGCCGTCTTCGCCTTTGGGCATGGACTCGTAATAGATGGGCTGGCTGTCGCCCACCGCTTCGATCTGCACCCGGTCGGCGGGAACGCCAGCCCTGATCAGAGCCTGGGCCACCGCATTGGCGCGGGCCTGCGACTTCTGGAAGATCACTTCCAGATGCCTTTCGACCGGCATGTTGGCGGTGCGGCTGGAAGCATGGCCAACCACCTTGATGGTGCCGGCGCCGCCGCCCGCCTGGAAGGCCGCAACCGCACTGCGCACCTTGCCCATCGCCGACTTGGAAAGACTGGTGGTGTCGCCGGGGAAATAGACGATCGCCGTGGGAGGCACGCCGCCATTCATGGCGGCGGCGCGGCCAACCGGCGTGCCCGGAATGGCGTCCAGATTTGCGACAACATCACCCGACATGGCGGGACCGCTCATGCCGCCACGGCCACGCCTGCCGGACGACACCACCGGCACAGCCGCGACCGCTGGCTCGCTGGTGCCGGCAGAACCGGCCAGGGCGGCGGTTTCGCGATAGTGCGCCAGGACCGGCGGCGACACCCACTGGGACACGGTCGGACTGAGCGGCGGCGCGGAGGACTGTTTGAAGCCCAGCTGGGAGTCGCTGGGATTGAGCATGGCCATCTGGGCGCCGGGAGTCATGGGCACGGCGGGAACGGCCGGTTCGGCGCCCGGAGGCGGCGCCAGGGGAGCGCTGGCAACCGGCGCGGCGGCGGCTTGGCCTGCGCTGGGCGCGGCTGCGGATGGCGCGGCTTCCGGCGGGGCCGGCGGCGCTGCGGAGGCAACCTGCTGGACCGGAACCGCGGCATTGGGATTGGCGGCGGCAGGCGCGGGCGACGCGGTGGGCGGAGCCGCAGAGGCTGTCGGAGGCGCCGATTGTTCGGAGCCGGCGGTGGGTGGGGCATCAGCATTTGCGGTCGGCGGTGCATTGCTGGCCGCCAGGGCCTGTTTGGTGGCGGCGGCATCGGTCGCGACCGGCGGCGGCGCGGCGGCATCGGTGCCCGCGCGCAGGGCATCGGCGCTGTACTGGGCCTGGGTGCCCGCGGCATTGACCTGCTGGGTGGTGCTGGCCTGGGCGGTGGCGTCAGGCTGGGCGGGACGCGCCGGTAGCGAGGCCAGGTCTGGCGTGGTGGTGTTGGCGTCCTGGGTGGCTTGCTGCTGGCTGTCCGGCGGGAACTGGGTATCGGGCGCGGGCGTGCTGTCATCGCCGCCGATCAGGCCGGTGGGATCCAGGTCCGAAATGGTCTGGCAACCCGCAGTTCCAACCGCAAGCGTAAGCGCCAGCGTCGCCACCACAAAAGGACGCGCGTAAATCTTGCTCATAACCGTAAATGCCCTTCCCACCGCAGGCCGAAGGCGCGCGCGCAAAGAGCCGCGCGCTCGCCCTCCCAGCCCTTTTTTCTATAGCGCGACAATGGCTTCCGCGCCAGCGGGGGCTTTGCGCAAATCCCGTGAATGATTGTGATATTTGGGCGCGAAACTGCCGTTCCACACGGCTTGCGGGTGTTACCGTGGCCGGGCTATCACAGTTTTCATCTAAAGCGCGATCCTTATGACCATGCCCGCAAAAGCCCCCGCCGCCCCCGCCACGGAATCGGCCACGCCGGATCGCCTGGATACCCAGGAATTCGCGCGCAACATGCTGACGGTGGGCGTGAAGAGCCAGCAGCTGCTGGTGGACTTCGCCGCCCGCATGGCGGCGCGGGAAAATCCCGTCCCGCTGGACCCGCTCAACATCTCCGGCGCCATGCTGTCGCTGGCCAAGGCGATGCGCGGCGACCGCGAGGCGGTGGTGGAGGCCCAGACCCAGTGGTGGAACAATTTCATGACCCTGTGGGAATCCACCGCCCGCAAGATGCTGGGCGGCGAAGCGCCATCCGTGGTCGAACCCGCCCCCGGCGACCGCCGCTTCAAGGCCGAGGCCTGGCGGGAGAACGAGGTCTTCGACTTCATCAAGCAGAGCTATCTGCTCACCGCCAACGCCATGCAGGAGATGGTGGGCAAGCTCCACGGGTTGGACGAGAAGGAGCGCGGCCGGATCGCCTTCTATACCCGCCAGTTCGCCGACGCGCTGGCCCCCACCAATTTCCCCCTCACCAATCCCGATGTGCTCAAGGCCACCATCGCCTCGAATGGCGAGAATCTGGTCAAGGGGCTGGACAATCTCTTGGCCGATATCGAGCGCGGCCATGGCGAGCTTTCCATCCGCCAGACCTCGGGCGATTTCGCCATCGGCGAGAATGTTGCCACCGCCCCGGGCAAGGTTGTGTTCCGCAATCAGATCATGGAGTTGCTGCAATATTCTCCGGCTACGGATGAAGTTTACGAACGGCCGCTGCTGATCTTCCCGCCCTGGATCAACAAATACTACATCCTCGATCTTCGCCCTGAGAACAGCTTTGTCCGCTGGCTGGTCGGCCAAGGCTATACCGTCTTCCTGGTCAGCTGGGTGAACCCCGATCCCGACATGGCCGACAAGGGATTCGAGGATTACATGCAGGACGGCATCTTCGCCGCGCTGGATGCGGTCGAGAAAGCCACCGGCGTCCGCGATCCCAACTGCGTCGGCTATTGCATCGGCGGCACCCTGCTGGCGGCCACTCTCGCCTATATGGCCGCCCAAAAAGGCGACAAGGGCGACCGGATCCATTCCGCCACCTTCTGGGCGGCCCAGACCGATTTCAGCGAGGCGGGCGAACTGTCGGTGTTCGTGGACGAGGCCCAGCTCGAGGCGCTCAAGGCCCAGATGGACAGCGGGGGCGGCGTCCTGCCCGGCTCCAAGATGGCGGGCGCTTTCAACATGCTGCGCGCCAACGACCTGATCTGGTCCTTCGTGATCAACAATTACCTGTTGGGCAAGCAGCCCATGCCCTTCGACCTGCTCTACTGGAATTCCGACACCACCCGGATGCCGGAGAAGCTGCATTTGTCCTACCTGCGCCAATGCTACAAGGAGAATGCGCTGGCATCGGGCGAGATGAAGCTCGGCGGCGTGAAGCTGGACCTGTCGAAGGTGAAAGTGCCGGTCTATCTGCAGTCGGCCAGGGAAGACCATATCGCCCCGGCCAATTCGGTGTTCAAGTCGGTCAATCTGTTTGGCGGGCCGGTGCGTTTCATCATTGCCGGCTCCGGCCATATCGCGGGCGTGATCAATCCGCCGGCGGCCAAGAAGTATCAGTATTGGACGAACGACTCCTTTGCCGAAAAGGGGGGCGCCAAAACCATCGACGCCTGGAAGAAAGGCTCCAGCGAACATCCCGGCTCCTGGTGGCCGGATTGGGACAAATGGCTGTCGGCGCTGTCAGGCGGCAAGGTGCCCGCGCGCCAGCCCGGCGATGGCGAGTTGAAAGCGCTGGCCGATGCGCCGGGGACCTATGTGAAGGTCAAGGGGCAGTAACGCCATTTGTCATGGCCGGCCTCAGGCGCATAGCGACAGCGTATGCGGGCCACCCACCTTCGACGGCACTGCGCTGCGTGAATGGATGGCCGGGTCAAGCCCGGCCATGACATGAGAACTAATTGATCCGGCCCGGCTCCAGCTTTTCATTCTCGCCGCCAATCTGGTGATAGAAGCCCGGCCCGTCCGGGCCGTCCTGCCAGAAATCGCCATGCGGGTGGACCAGGAACATCCGGTTCTGGCTGTTATGGACATAGCCCAAGCGCAGCACCGTCAGATAGGTGGCGGCGAAATCGCCCTCGCTGCACGCCCCCTGGATGCAGCGGGTGGAGATGCGCGTGGCCAGCAGGCGGGGATCGCGCGGCGCCAGCGCGGGCGCGCCCGGCGACGCACAGCGCATCGACAGCACCACAGCCCCCACCAACGGCTTGGCCCAGGCGACATCGCCGCCCGGCACCGCTGCCACCCACAGCGCGATGCGCGGGCCGGTGACGCGATAAAGCACAAAACCCGTGCCGCCCTTGCGGTTGCCGAAATCGCGCACCACAAAACCAAAGGGACGTGATTGGGGCGGCGTCAGAACCGTGGCCGCGCCGAAGGTGGTTTCCAGGAAGCTCTTCACAAAGGCCTCCGGCGAGACGCCGTTCAGCGCGCCTTCCTTGTAGATGGCATGGGCGAAGCTTTTCTCCGCCATCACATGAAACAGGGAATTGTCCGGGGCATGCGCCGCCACCCGCCATTCCTCGGGCGCGAAGCCGTTGCAGGCCCCTGCCCCCAATCCCGTCAACGCCAGCGGCTTTATGGTTGGTCCACGCAGAATCCGCTTCGACCAGGAGGCGTTGGCGGCGGGCACGGGCGGCAGGAAATATTCGCGTGCCAGGGTGCGGGGCGGATGCACCGAGAAACTCTTTTTCGGCACCGGTTCGTCTTCAAAGGTCAGCGAAACGGTTTCAGGTTTCACTTCTCCTTCCGTGACATCATAGAGCGTGAAGGTGACGTGATCGCCGGCCCGGTGCGCGCGCACCAGGTCGGAAGCCTGGCGCGCCGACCAGATGGGCTCGCCATCGATCGCCGCCACCACTTCGCCCGGCTTGATCTCGGCCTTGTCCGCGGGGCTGTCGTCCGCCACCTGGAAGACCAGCGCCCCGCCTTTGGCCAGGAGAGGCGTGCGCGCGGAAGCCGCCTGTGTCAGGGGAGCGAACTCAAGGCCGGAAAAGCCATGCAGCCGGGACGGGCGATGAACGGCATAAAGCACCGCGCCCGCGAACAGCGCCAGCGCCACAAGGACCGAAACTCCGATGCCCAGCCATGCTCGAGACATGGAGGCTTCTTAGCACGGATTAAGACACAAGCTCCTCATGCTTCGACAAGCTCCAGCCATGAGGATTTCTTGTTATCCTCACCCCACGCCTGCGGAAGGGCGAGGTTTACAAACCCGCCGTCTCGGGCAGGCCGAGCATGATGTTCATGTTCTGCACAGCGGCGCCGGACGCGCCCTTGCCGAGGTTGTCGAAGGCGGCCACCACACGCGCTTGGCTAGCGCGCTCATTGGCAAAGACATAGATGGTCAGGCCATTGGTGCCGGCAAAGATCTCCGCATCCAGGGTCTTCACCACCGCGGCGTCCTCCAGCGAGGCCACCTTGACCAGCGGCCGCTCGGGATAGGCCTTGACCAGCGCGGCATGAATGTCGCGCTGCGTGGGCTTGCCAGGCAGCGCCCATAGTTGAATCGGCACTTCCACCAGCATGCCGCGATAGTAGCGGCCCACGCTGGGCTCGAACAAAGGCGGATGGGCCAGGCCGGAATGTTTCCGCATTTCCGGGATGTGCTTGTGGGTCAGGCCGAGGCCATAGAGGCGCGACACCGTCTCGGTAAAGTCGGCGCTGTTGCTGTCCTCGAATTCCGCGATCATGCTCTTGCCGCCGCCGGAATAGCCGGAGACGCCATTGGCGGTAAGCGGGAAATCCGCCGGGATCAGACCGGCGCGCACCAGCGGGCGGGCGATGGCGAGAAAGCCCGTGGCCCAGCAGCCGGGATTGCTCACCCGCTTCGACGCGGCGATGCGCTGATAGCCGTCCGGCTCCAATTCTACGAAACCGAAGTCCCAGCCTTCCGCAACCCGGTGGGCGGTGGAGGCGTCGATCACCCGGGTGGCGGGATTGTCGATCAGGGCGACGGCTTCGCGCGCCGCCTCGTCCGGCAGGCACAGGATCACCAGATCGGCCTGGTTCAGCGCCTTCCTGCGCGCGGCCTGATCCTTGCGCTCGGCCTCGGACAGGGCGATCAGCGAAAGCTCGGCCCGCGCCGCCAGGCGCTCGCGGATCTCCAGACCCGTGGTGCCGGCCGCGCCGTCGATGAAGATTTTCGCCTGCTTGCTCATTCCAAACCGTCAGATTGACATTTAAGTAATGTGGCTCTTAGCTGATTTCGCCCCGAAAAGGGGCGTGCCCTGCCCTGCGCCGGGCGCAAAACTCAAAGGGCCTTCGGCTCAATACGCCAAAGACACGGCCCAAAACAGGGGTAGCGTCATGGATCCGCAAGCGATTTTCGACAATTACCGCCGCGCCGTCACCCAGCATTATTTCGACTTGGCCGGCCGGGTGGGCCGTCCCGAATTCTGGTATTTCGTGCTGGCGAATTTCGTCATCGCCGTCATCGCCGCCATTCTGCAGAGGGTGGTTTTCCTGCCGCTGCTGGCGCTCTACAACCTGGCGATGATCCTGCCCGCCGCCGGCATGGGCGCGCGCCGCCTGCAGGACACCGGCCGCGATGGCCGGCTGGTCTGGGTTTTCATCATCGCCGGCTTCATTTCCCAACTCATCGCGGCGATGGCGATGATGAGCTTCCTGGCGCTGGGCTTCCTGTCGATATTCCTGTTCGGGCCGCTGGTGATGCTGATCAACCTGGCCTTCCTGGCCGCCTGCGTGGTGCTGATCTATTTCTGGTGCCAACCCGGCGATCCCGGCTCAAACATCTATGGCCCGCCGCCGCCGGTGTTCGACGCGTCCCGGCGGGTTTCGCCGGCGCCGTAAGCCGCGAACGGCAACGCCTTAGTTCTTGTCGCAGCCCGGCAACGGAGTGTCGTAGCTGTAGGTCTCGCCGTCATAAGTCACCAGCAGCTTTCCCGAGCGGCAGGCATTCACGCCGCCCGCCTCATAGATTCCCCAGTACATCTTGCCCCTGCCCTGGGTGCCCTGGCGGAAGCTGGCGCTGGCGCCGGCGGTAATGCCCACCAGGGCCGGCGGTATGGCATCGCCGGTCAGCTCCTTCAGCGACTGGCCGCTGCCGTCGGTCACCTGCACGCCCTGCACATCGTCGTAAGTGACAGGCCCATCCGGCGCAGGCCGGGTATGGATGATGGAAATCACCACATATTTGTCCAGCAACGGTTTCATTGTCGGCGAAGACATGGTGGGCGAGGCCATCCAGCCCAGAACCACACGGCCTTCGGCGCCCTTGTTGTGATTGATGGTAAGATAATCCAGGGCGAGCTGGGTCGGGGTCGGCTTCCACAGCCGCGCGGAAGCCGGCGTGAGACCAGCCGCCAATATCAGGCCCAGAACCAAAGCGCGCATCAAGCCCTCGCCCATTTCCCAAAGCCAGCATGCCCGCGCGGCCGTGCAGCGACAAGCGGCAAACCCCGGCCGCTTGCCGAAATAAAGGAAAGCTTTCTAGGACCTGCCGTTGTTTACGATGACACCGGCTTCGCCCCGGCCGCGCCCGCCCGCGGCCGCGCGGGTCGCGGAAAACTTCAAAAACGTGCATCGAAATCATCCTTGTGAAGGCTGCCTTTCTGCGGCCAGAAGATCGCGCAAAGCATCATCACCCAGCCCAACAGCAGAAGCAGGCACACACCGATTGTGAAAGGCGAATGCAGGAACGCGTTCATGCGGTTCTCCACGGCGGATTTGCCCCGAAGAAAATCGGCATGCGCGCATAGAAATTCCATAGGGAACGGGGAGCCGCGAAATATAGAGCGCAAACAAAAACGGCGGCCTTGAGGGCCGCCGTTTTGTCTGGAAATTTCAAGCGGAGGGATTTTACGGCCTGAGCAGGAGCGCCAAGCGACGTGTACAAGAGATACACGAGC
>DATAWO010000057.1:0-23642 GCA_036267165.1 Rhizomicrobium sp.
CGCTTACGCGCAGGAAGCGGCGGCGCCCCAGATCGAGTCGGTGACGGTGTCGTCATCGCGCATCATGACGGGGGGCTTCAACGCCCCCACGCCCACCACGGTCATCAGCCAGGACTTCATCCAGAACCAGGCCAAGGACAACATCTTCAGCGCCATTACCGAACTGCCGTCGCTGATGGGTTCGACCGGCCAGGAAGCCAATGTCAATGGCACCAGCGGCGGCACCAACGGCCTGTCGTCCTTCAACCTGTTCGGCCTCGGTACCATCCGTACCCTGACCCTGATGGACGGCGAGCGCTTCGTGCCCGCCAACGTCACCGGCGTCCCCGACATCAGCGAGTTCCCGCAGCTCCTGATCCAGCGCGTCGACGTGGTGACCGGCGGTGCTTCGGCCTCCTGGGGTTCGGACGCCGTCGCCGGCGTGGTCAACTTCGTCACCGACAAGAAATTCGTCGGCTTCAAGGCCAATATCGAATCCGGTCTTTCCACCTATTCCGACAACGCCACCGCAACCCTGCAGGCCGCGGCGGGCACCAGCTTTGCGGGCGGCCGCGGCCATTTCGAAGTCGCCGGTGAATTCAGCCATGTGGATGGCGTGCAGGGCGGCTGGCAGCAGCTTTCCTGCTGCGGCGGCAACCTGACCAATTCACTGACCGGCGGCCGCACCTGGTTCATCGAACCCACCACCCTGCAATATGCCTCACCGGCTGCGACGCCGGCCGGCCAGCCGCAATATTTCAACACCGCCAACGGCCAGCAGAACCAGCTGGGGCGCTATGGCCTGATCAACAGTGGCCCCCTGATGGGCACCGCTTTTGGTCCCAACGGCACGGTGTACAACTTCAATTACGGCACCGGCACCGCGGGCGTGAATATCGCCACCGGTCTCGGCGGTACCCAGCCGGGTATACCGCTCAAGAACGGCAGCGCGTCCACCCCGGGTACGTTGACAAACTGTATCGTGCAATTCTGTGTCGGCGGCGAAAATGACGGCCAGACAGGCTCCGGCGTGACCCTGGCGTCTCCCCAGACCCGCGGTGATATCTATACCCGGTTGTCCTACGACGTCACGCCCAACACGGAAGTCTATCTGACCTACAACTGGTCGCAGGTCGGCACCTCCAACATTCCCAATCCCGACGCCTGGCTGGGTTCGCTGCCCGGCATCACGGGCACCACGGCGCAAAGCAACACCAGCGCAGCCGTGCTGGCCGGCCCCGGCGTTCTGTCCGCCAGCTCCTTCAATCCAGGCCAGATCCTGCAGGCGCCGGGCATCCAGTGCGGCAACGCGCTTGGCGGTCCCAATGCCTTCCTGCCGGCCTCCGTCAATGCGGCCTGCGTTACCAACAACATCACCAGCTTCAGCCTGGGCTCGCTCTATTACGGGCTGGGTCCGCAGGTGGTCTATACCCAGCGCGACAACCGCCGCCTGGTCGGCGGCGCCGATGGCACCTTCAACCTGTTCGACACCGACTGGACCTGGAAGGGCTATTACGAGCATGGCGAGAATGACACCAATATCCATGTCCGTGGCATCACCCTGAAGCCTTATCTCTATGCCGCCATCGACTCGGTGCAGGTGACGGCCGCCAACCAGGCCACCTATGCGCCGGTGAATGCGGCGCTGGGCACTATCGTCTGCCGCAGCGTGGTCGCGGATCAGGAAGGCTGCGTGCCCTTCGATCCCTTTGGTGCGCCCATCACCCAGGCCCAGAAGAACTGGGTCTATGGCGGCAACACCTGGGGTCCGGGGCCGATCCAGATTTCCCACCAGATGCAGGATGTGGCCGATTTCGCCATATCCGGCGCACCTGTCGAGGATTGGGCGGGCAAGGTCTCGGTCGCGACCGGCTTTACCTGGCGCCAGGAAGCCTATGACGTGCGCGGCGACGGCGCCGGCAACGGCACCATCGGCGGTTCCGACGGCGCGCCGGGCAGTGCCTGCAACGATCCGTTGCTCAACTGTCTGAACGGCACCAACTGGTATGCCGGCAGCTTCCACAATGGCCAGGGCAACTATCATGTGCTGGAAGGCTTTGTGGAGTTCAACGTCCCGCTGATCAACACGCCGGACTGGGGCACTGCCAATCTCAATATCGCCGGACGCCACGCCCGTTACTCGACAGCGGGTGACTCCAATACCTGGAAGGTGGGCGTGACCTGGGATACGCCGCTGGACGGCGTGCGCCTGCGCGCCCTTCAGTCCCGCGACGTGCGCGCGCCCAACCTGAGCGAATTGTTCGCCGCGCCGGTCACCGCCAACGGTTCGAGCAACATACCGGCCGCGAATGGCAATCCGGCGACCAGCGTGCAGGTCATCCAGGGCACGCTCGGCAACCCGCTGCTGAAGCCGGAACGTTCGCTTAACACCCAGGTGGGCTTTGTCGTGCAGCCCAGTTGGCTGCAGGGCTGGCAGTTCTCTCTGGACTATTACCGCCTCTATGTCGCGGGCGAGATCAGCACCGTGCCGCAACAGACCAATGTGAACAATTGCTTCGCCGGCCTTAGCGCATACTGCTCGGCCATCATCACCTCGCAAGGCACCACGCCATTTACCTTTCCGCCGCAGTGGCTGCAGGTGAACACCCAATTCTTTAACGTGGCCTCGGTGGTGACGGACGGCTTCAATCTGGAGACCTCCTACCAGTTCAGCCTGGCGGACTGGGACTTCATGCCGGTCCCGGGCGGCTTCACCCTCCGCGCCTTGGCCACCTATGTGGACAAGTTCATCACCAATCCGGGCACTCCCGGCGGCATCACGGTCAACACTGCCGGTTCCAATGACGGCAACACCCCGCATCTGAAGGCCTTCCTGGTTCAGACCTACAATGCCGACAATTGGGAGATCACGCTTACGGAAAACTGGATTTCGGAGGGCCGTCACAACCTCAACTTCATCCAGTGCAATCCCGGCAGCTGCCCGGCGCCGACATTGAACAACCCCACCATCAACGACAATCATGTGCCGGGCATCATCTATTTCGACCTGGGCGGCTCCTACAACATCAACGACCATTGGCAGCTCTATACCCAGATCGACAATATCCTGAACAAAAGCCCGCCGCCCGACTATGCCAACTCGCAGAACCCGACCAATGACGGCGCCAACCCGGCCCTGTACGACACCATTGGCCGCATGTTCCATGTGGGTGTGCGCATCAACGATTAGGCGAGACATGCCTGATTGCGCGGGCATTCCGGATGGCCGGAATGCCCGCAGGGCCGGCGATTGAGCGAGTGGGAAGATGCGCAATATCCATCGCCGTGCAGCACTTTCATTTCTGGCGGCGGCGCCGCTGATCTCATCGCCCGCCCGGGCCGCGGCGGCCAAGCCCCTCAAGGGCAACATGCCGATCGTCACCACGCCTTACACGCCATCAGGCGCGATCGATTTCGACGATCTGGCGCGGGAGATGCGGTTCTTCGACCGCATCGGCTGCACCGGCGCGGTATGGCCGCAAGGCTCCAGCGATGTGGACCTGATGTCGAAGGAAGAGCGGCTGCGCGGCATGACGGTGATCGCGCAAACCTGCCGGCCGCTCAAGGTGGCCAGCATCCTGGGGGTGCAGGGCGCCAATACCGCCGAAATGCTGGACTATGCGCGCCATGCCGAAGCGCTTCAGCCCGACGCGGTGATCGCCATGCCGCCATCCGCGCCGGAGATGCAGACAGTGGAGGGGTTTCATGCCTATTTCGCGGCGCTGGCGCGTGCCGTGCGCCGCCCCGTGGTGCTGCAGACGTCCATTCCCGGCATGCGCGATCCACTGGCGCCGCCCATCGATCTGATTTTGCGGCTGGCGCGGGAATTTCCCAACCTTGTCTATGTCAAGGAAGAGTCGCCGCCCCTGGTGGCGCGCATGAAGGAGGAGGTCAGACATCATGACCTGCTCAAGGGCGTGTTCGGCGCATCCGGTGGCGATGGCCTGCTCTACGAGATGCGGCTGGGGCTGGACGGGGAAATGACCGGTCAGGGCGCCTATGGCGATGTCATGGTGGCGATGTACGATCTTTATCGCCGCGGCCGGCTCGAGGCCGCCACCGATGCCTATGCCAAATGGCTGCTGATGAAGAATTGCGAGGCCAAGATTCCCGGCACCCAGCGTTACATCTTCGTCAAGCGCGGCGTGTTCAAATCCGCTGCCGCCAGGCCAGGCGCAGTCGGCGCGATGATGGGACGCGAGCTGGCGCCGGACGCGATCGCCGAGATCGAGATGCGGTATGCAGCGCTCAAGCCGTATCTGGTTTAAGCTTTTTCCACCAGCACCACGCCGGCGCGCGCCAGCACGCTGAGGCTCTTGATCAGGTCTTCCTTCGCCGATGGATCGGCAAGCGCCGCGACCAGTTCCGCCAATGTGAAGGCGCGAGCATTGTGCAGCCTGGCGAGCGCCGGATGGAGCGATCCGGGAACAGTCCATAATCTTCCGGCGGCGCGAAACTCGAAATGTTCGCCATGGGACGCAAAGGACAGGCGGTGCAGCGAGGCGAGCCGGATGCGGCTGTCTTCCTGGATGGGTGAAAGCTGCTCGTAAGGCGCACCCGGCAGCCGGATATGCGGATTGGGCCGGATATTGGCGTCCCATTCCCGCAGAAAGTCTTCCAGCGGCAACTGATGCAGAGACTGCGTCACGGCCAACGAAATTTTCCTCGCGATTTCGCCGCGCGCCTCCGCTTCGAGCGGCAGGCTGGCGCGCAACTCCGCTTGCTGGCGCAGATACCCCATCACCCAGCCCAGATAATCCAGGGAGGTGGGCGGGGTTGGCGAGATGGTTAGATGCAGGCTGGGTTCGTTCAGCGGGAAGGCGTCATGCCACCAGCCACGCGGTATGTATAAGGTGTCGCCATCGCCCAGCACCCCCTCCCAGGCCGGGCTCCCACTTGGCTGGGGCGGCGGTTCGATATCGTTCTTCAGCGGGTGCAGACGCGTCGGCTGATAGATCCGCCAGCGCTTCCTGCCGCAAAGCTGGATCACAAAGGCTTCCTGCGAATCCCAATGCAGCTGGAACGCCTTCTGGCTGTGCCAGCCGGCATAGAGGTTGGCGTAGCAGTCGGTGTGCAACACGTCCTGGAATGACTGCATCAGCGCGCGCACCCTGGGCGCCAGTTCCTGCATGTCATCCAGGATCAGGCTGGCGCCGTGCGCCAGGCTGCTGATCAGCCCGCCCGCGTCCAGCCGCGGCACGCCGAAGACGGCCGGGGTCAGATACTGCGCCGGATCCATCGCCTGGCCGTCCTTGAAGAGCTTCAGCCGAGGCGGGGTGAGGCGATGCTGTTCCAGGATGGCGTTGAGTTCGCTCCAGGTCAGCAATTCGGTGAAACGGCCAGCCTGTCCGGGGATGTGGACAAAGCTTTTCAGCCAGTAATTCCTGAGAAACGCGTCGGCACCCAGCGGCGCGACAACCTGATCAAATCCTGTCACGATCCCGCCTGTTCACCCCGTTTTTCACCGCCTATTATAACCGACAACAACGCCGCGCTAACCCGTCATGACAATCGGGGCGCCAAGGCGGGGCCGGAAACACAGCCGGAGCAAGGGGAGCGCGCATGAAGAGCCGGATTGATCGCCGGAAGGCCGTGACGGGAGGCGCTTCGTTCGGCGCGGGCCTTCTCATATCCGGCAGGACACGCGCCGCGGGCAAGCCGGAGCTCGGCACCCCGCCCAGTGTGGTGACCCAGCCGCCCCGGCAATGGGGCAAGGATGCGCCGCCGGATGTCTTTCCCGATCCCGATGTGCTGGCGCTGGATGACAGTTTCAACCGGCTGATTGTGCGCTATGCGCCGATCACGCGGCTGGGCACCGGCTTTCTGTGGACCGAAGGCCCGGCCTGGTCGGGTGAGGGCGTCTATCTTCTGTTCAGCGATGTGCAGGGCGATACCCAGTATCGCTATATCTGGCAGACCGGCGAGATCCAGCCTTTCCGCAAACCGTCCTATTACAGCAACGGCAACTGTTTCGATTTCCAGGGCCGCCAGCTTTCCTGCCAGCATTATTTCCGCCGCGTGGTGCGCTGGGAGCTGGACGGCGCCATGACGGTGATCGCCGACCAGTTCCAGGGCAAGAGCCTGAATGCACCCAACGATATCGCCGCCCATCCCGATGGCAGCATCTGGTTCACCGATCCCGGCGCCGGCGCCTCGCTGAGCGAGGGCCATCCCGATGTGGCGGGCGGCCCGCAAAATCCCGATGGGCTTTATGACCCCAAACTGGGCGATGCCGGCACCGGCCTTGGCATGGCGGTCCGGCGCGAACTGCCGCCGAACGTCTATCGCTGGGACCCCAGCGGCAAGCTGGAGATCGCGGTGCCCGCGAACAAGATCAAAGGCTGCAACGGCATCTGTTTCTCGCCCGACTACAAACGCGTCTACATCATCGGCGGTGGCATCCATGTCGGCGAGGTGACGGACGGCAAGATAATGAATTTCCGCGATTTCACCGATTGCATGGTGGATGGGATCTATTGCCATCCCGATGGCATGCGCGCCGACCGGGCGGGCAATATCTGGTCAAGCTCCAACACCGTCCTGGGCTATTGCGGCGTCACGGTGTGGAATGCGAGCGGCAAGTGCATCGGCCGCATCCGCCTGCCGGAAGGCTGCGCCAATGTCTGTTTCGGCGGCCCCAAGCGGGATCACCTGTTCATGTGCGCGTCCCAGTCGCTCTTCATGCTGAAGGTCAATATCCAGGGCGCGTCGCCGGGCTGAACCGGACGCGGACCATAATCAAAATGGGGTCGGGATCATGAAACACTTTGCCTTCCTTGCCGGCGCGCTGCTGTTGGCCTCGCCGGCCCTAGCCGCGCCGGATTATTCCGGAAGCTGGGACGTCGCGGTCCGGGAATTCGGCGACAAGAATTATTATCTTCCGATGACCGATGGCCGGTTGATGCTGGAAGCCCATGGCGGCAGCTATACGGGACGGTTCAACCAGATCGCCTTCACCGGCAGCGTGGAAAAGGACGGGCTGCATCTTTCCTGCAACGAGAAGGGCAGGGATTGCGGCAAGCTGGTCTTGCAGCTTTCCGGCGGCCGGCTTTCGGGCAAGGGCGATCTGATCGCAAGTTCGCCGGCCATCTCGATTCCGGTGACACTGGAAGGAAAGCGTCCTGCCATCCGGCCCGGGGCCGCGGCCGTACACGACTATGATCCGCAAGCATTCCACAATTTCTATTCGCCCACGCTCACGCCGGTGATGCGTCTTTTCCCGGGCGACAGCGTGAAGACCCGCACGCTCGACAGCCGGGGAGGCGACCGTGACGGCAAACCACGGGCGCCGCGCGGCAATCCCTTGACCGGGCCGTTTTATGTGGAAGGCGCGATGCCGGGCGACACGCTGGTGGTACATTTAGACCGGGTACGCACCAACCGCGACAGCGCCTATCAGACCAATCTGATCGCCACCACGGCGCTGGAAGCCGGCGCGGTGCAGGAACTGGCCAAATATGAAGGCGGCTTCACGGCTTGGAAGATCGACGCCGCGTCAGGCACAGCCTCGGTCATCAATCCCGACGGCAAGCTTGCGGCCTACACGATCAGGCTTTCGCCCATGCTGGGCTGCGTGGGCGTGGCGCCGCCGCATGAGGAAACCCTGGGCAGCGGCCATCTGGGTGTGTTCGGCGGCAATATGGATTCGCCCGAGATCCGCGAAGGCGTCACGCTCTATTTTCCGGTGTTCCAGCCGGGCGCGCTGTTCTATCTGGGCGACGGCCATGCCGAGCAGGGTGATGGCGAACTGCCAGGCCAGGGACTGGAAACCTCCATGGATGTGCAGTTCACCGTTGACGTCGTTCCCAATGTCTCGCTGGGCCAGCCACGGGTGGAAGACAGGGATTTCGTGATGGTGATGGGTACCGGCGTCACGCTGGATGCCGCCATGAAGAACGCCACCACCGGCATGAGCCGCTGGCTGGCCGCCACCTATCATCTCACGCCGCATGACATCGCCGCCGTGCTGGGCACCGGGATGAAGTACGAGATCGCCGAAGTGGTGGACTCCGAATATGACGTGGTGGCCAAGGTCTCCAGAGACACGCTGGCAAAAATCGGAAAGCCCTGATGGCAAACGCTTTCTCTCCGGCAGCAGGCTCTGACGCGTTGCTGGAGCAGGCGGACGTGCATTACCGGGCGGGGCGCCTGAAGGACGCCGAGGCGCTTTACCGCCAGGTGCTCGTGTCGCAGCCGAAACGGGCCGATGTCCATGCCGGCCTGGGGCTGATTCTGTTTTTGCAGCGCCGCACCGAGGAGGCGCTGGACGCCTTGCGCCGCGCATCCCAGCTCCAGCCGGAAAATTCCGACACTTTATACAAGCTTGGCAACATGCTGCTGCGCGAAGGCAGCGGAGAAACCCGTGTCGCGGAAAGCTTCGACTGTTTCCGCCACCATGCCGAACTGACTTTCGGGACGGGCGCCAAAAAGGCCGACGAGGCAGCGCACCGTATCCAGCATGACCGGGAGCAACAGGCCTATCTGGCGGAGAATTTCGGCGTCACGGCCTGGAAATTCCATCTGGCGGACGGCGAGCGGATCGCCGGACGCACCGTCAATGGCGCCAATGTCGCCAAGGCGACGGAGGAATGGAATTCCAGCCGGCCACAGATCATCGTGATTGATGACCTGTTGTCCGGCGAAGCGCTGGCGAAACTGCGGCGCTATTGCCTGGGGTCCACCATCTGGCGGGAGACCCATCCCGAAGGCTATCTCACCGCCATGCCGGAGCATGGCCTGGCCTGCCGCTTGATCGCGCAGATCGACGAAGACATGCGCGCCGCCTATCCCGGCATTCTGGGCACGCATCTGCTGCGCTATCTCTGGGCGTTCAAATATGACAGCAAACTCCAGGGTGTGGGCACCCACGCCGATCCTTCGCTGGTGACCTTCAATTTCTGGATCACGCCCGACGACGCCAATCTTGATCCCGGGCATGGCGGCTTGACGGTGTGGGACGTGGCGGCACCGGCGGACTGGAATTCCCAGCGCACCATCGGCGACACGGCCGGCTGCCAGGCGTATCTGGCGCGCATGGGCGCGAAGCCGGTCACCATTCCCTATCGCGCCAACCGCGCCATCGTCTTTTCATCCGCCTTGTTCCACGAAACCGACCGGATGCATTTCAAGGACGGCTATGTCAACCGGCGCATCAACATCACCATGCTGTATGGCCGCCGCTAGAATCCCGGCAAAGAGATGCGTCGCGTTGCGCTGCACAAACCGGTTCCCCCGCCATGGCGCAAAAAGTGCTGTTTTTGCAGGCGCTTCCGGGACGCCCCAAGACATGTTGCGGCAGCCATCTTGTTGTAGATGCTTGTTTTCGCGTCTAATATCGCGGTTCGTGACCGGTACAACACAATATCCGGCGCAACCAGCACAGTCTTTAGGGGGACGCGTGCGCAAAAAGTTCGTGTTTGTGATATCGGCATTTTTGGGCCTGGCCGTTTTCGGCCAGGTTCCGGCATTGGCTGCCGGCGACAGCGAAGTGGTGGGGCTGCGCCGGCTGACCGAGCAGGAATACCGCAATTCCATCGCCGACATTTTCGGCAAGGACATCGTGGTGCAGGGCGTGTTCGAGCCGGGCAAGCGGGTCGGCGGCCTGATCGAAGCCAGCACCGCCATTCTTTCCATCACCCCGGTGGGCTTCGACTCCTATTCCAAGATGGCCGACGGCATCGCTGTTCAGGTCACCAGCGAGAAAAACCGCGCGCATCTGGTCCCGTGCAAGCCCAAATCGGCCAGCCAGCCCGACGATGCCTGCGCCACCCAATTCTTCGATCATTATGGGCTGATGCTGTTCCGCCGGCCCCTAACCGGCGATGAGCTCAAAAGCCGGGTGAAACTGGCCGAAAACATGACCAAAGCGTCCGGCGACTTTTATGCCGGCCTGCACTATGGCCTGGCCACCTTGCTGCAGTCCTCGGAATTTCTGTTTCGCAAGGAATCCGCTGTTCCGGCCGGGGCCAAGGACTATACGCTTGATCCCTACAGCCGCGCCGCCCGCCTCAGCTATCTGATGTGGGACACCACCCCGGACGCCGAGCTGCTGAGGGCCGCCGAAGCAGGCGAACTCAACGCGCCCGGGGGCCTTGAGAAACAGGTGGACCGGCTGATGGCCTCGCCCCGGCTTGATGTCGGCATGCGCGCCTTCTTTTCCGACATGCTGGAGCTGGACACCTTCGACAATGTCTCCAAGGACAGCCTGCTTTATCCCAAATGGAGCGTGGCGATGGCGGCATCGGCCCGGGAAGAGACGCTGCGCACCGCCATCGACCTTTCGCTGCACGACAATGGCGACATGCGCGACCTGATGACCACCAACAAGACCTATATCAACCGCAATCTGGCGGCGATCTATGGCGTGCCGTTCAGCTTTGACGGCGACTGGGTGGCGCACGACTTCGCGCCCCAGGATGGCCGCAGCGGCGTCCTCACCCAGGTGAGCATGCTGTCCATGTTCTCCCATCCGGGCCGCAGTTCGCCCACCAAGCGCGGTGTGGCGCTGATGGAGATTTTCCTGTGCGAGCCCACGCCCACGCCGCCCAACAATGTGGACTTCTCGGTCGTCAACAACACCAATGGCCCGCTGAAGACGGTGCGCGAGCGGCTTCTGGCCCATGCCACCAACAGTGTCTGCGCCTCCTGCCACACCCACAGCGATCCGATCGGGCTTAGCCTGGAGGATTTCGACACCATCGGCGGCTATCGCACCACGGAGAATGGCCAGAGCATCGACGTCTCCGCCACCATCCAGGGCAAGAGCTTCGCGGGCGCGCAAGGCCTGGGCCGCTTCATGCATGACAATCCCAAATATCCGGCTTGCATCGCCAGGAAGCTTTATTCCTACGCCAAGGGCGTGGACAGCGAGGATGTCGAACCATCGGCGTTCAAGACGGCCTACAAGGCGTTCAGCGAATCCGGATACCGCATGCGCAGCCTGCTCAAGAACCTGGCGGAAAGCGCCGATTTCTTCGGTGCGCCGGCGCCGGCGGCGCCCGCAAATGGCACCAAGCTGGCCTCGCAATAGGCCGCAAGGAGGAGAGGGTCATGAAACTGGACCGGAGATTTCTGCTCAGGGGCACATGCCAGGGGGCGGCGGCCGTCATGGCGCTGCCCTTTCTGGACTGCTTCCTGGACAGCAAAGGCCAGGCGCTGGCGGCGACAGGCGCGCGCATTCCCACCCGCTTCAACACTTTCTTTTACGGCCTGGGCCTGACCAAGGCGCTGTGGGTGCCCAAGACCGCGGGCCTGGATTACGAAACCTCGATCCAGCTCAAGCCGCTGGAACCGTTCAAGAAGAAGATGAACGTGTTCAGCGGCATGCGGGTTCTGATCGACGACAATCCGAACTTCCAGCATTGGTCCGGTGTGGGCGCCTGCGCCACCGGCATCTCGCCCACCAGGACGTCGGAATTCGATTCCAAGACCATCGACCAGACCGTCGCCGATGTGATCAGCCGTGGCACCCGTTTCAAGTCGGTGGCGGCGTCCTGTGCCGGCGACCCCAAGCAGAGCTATTCCAGCCTTGGCGGCGCCAACACGCTGCCGGCGGAAGCCACGCCGCTGTCGCTCTATACCCGCCTGTTCGGGCCCGGCTTCCAGGATCCGTCCAAGGGCGATTGGAAGCCTGATCCCCAGGTCATGCTGCAGCAGAGCGTGCTCTCGGTGGTGGCCGAGGACAGAAAGCGGGTGATGCAGAATCTGGGCGCGTCCGATCAGGCGCGGATGGACCAGTATTTCACCTCGGTGCGCGAGGCCGAGGACCAGATGGCGGCCGAACTGAAGCGCCCCGACATTGTCGCCAAGGTCACCATCCCCGCGGCGCCGGAGGAGATGGTGGTCAACAATGCGCTGCCCAATATGCGCAAAGTGACGCCCCTGATGTCGCGACTGGGCGCGCTGGCGCTCGCCACCGACCAGACCCGGGTGTTCAATCTCAGCGTCTCCGAACCGGGCTCGCAGATCTTCGTGCCCGGCGACCCGCTGGGCTACCACCAGTCCACCCATGAGGAGCCGATCGATCCCATCCTGGGCTATCAGCCGCGCGTGGCGCAGTACAATGTCTACAGCATGGAGCTTTATGCCGCCTTCCTGAAGGAGCTGGACGTCATACCGGAAGGCGATGGCACACTGCTCGATCACAGCCTGGTCTATGCCTTCACCGATGTCAGCTTCGCCAAGATCCATGCCCTGGACGGTATTCCGCTGCTGGTCGCCGGCGGCGCCAGCGGCCGGATGAAGACCGGCTATCACATCGCCGGCGATGGCAGCGCGGTGTCGCGCGTGGGCCTCACCGTGCAGAAGGCGATGGGCCTGTCGATCGACGGCTGGGGCGGCGGCTCGATGGAGACCAAGAGCCCCTACACAGAACTACTTGTCTGATGGGAACGGTTGGGCCCGGCGCCAAGTCTGTTTTCAGCGTTTTTCGTGAGTTGAGGATCTTCGTGTCATGTTGCCCATGTCTGGTTTGTGCCGCCTCGCCGGAGCGGCGCTGGTTCTGTCCCTCTCCATGCCCGTGATCGTGCAAGCGGCTTCGCCCGAAACCACCCTGATCAAGTCGCGCCAGGACAAGCTGCGCGACATGGGGGGCGCGCTGAAGGCGATCGACGATGAACTCAAGAAAGGCAGTCCCGACTGGGACAATATCATCCTGCCCAATGCCGATACCTTGCAGGGCCGCAGCGCCTTTCTGCTGAACTGGTTTCCCAAGGGCAGTGGCCCCGAAAGCGGGGTCAAGACCTATGCCCTGCCGGCGCTCTGGCAGAAGGGTGATGACTTCACCAAACTGGGCAAGGCGATGCAGGCGGAGACAGCCAAGCTCAAGCAGGTCGCGGCCACCAAGAATGCGGGCGCGCTGAAGGACGAGGCATTCACCCTGGGCAAGGCCTGCAAGGCCTGCCACGACAATTATCGTTCGCCCGACTATGAAAAAGAAAATGACGATTAGGGGACCCGCGTGAGCGCGTCGGACACGATCGGCAACGATAAATCCGTCTCGCCGGAAACGATGGGGCGTCTCAGGGTCTGGGATCTGCCCACCCGGGTCATGCACTGGCTGCTGGTGGTGTCGATCGGCGTATGCTGGTGGACGGGCCTTCACGACCAGCTCGAATATCATCTCTATGGCGGCTATGCGGCGCTGTGGATCGTGCTGATGCGGCTTTATTGGGGCCTGGTCGGCTCCTCCACGGCGCGCTTCGTCAATTTCGTGCGCGGGCCAAAGGCGGTGCTGGATTATGCCCGCACCCTGCACCGGCGCGACACCCCCCATGTGCACGGCCACAATGCCTTGGGCGCGATCAGCGTGCTGTTGATGCTGGGGCTGGTGCTGGCGGTGGTGGTGCTGGGCCTGTTTGCGGTGGATGTGGACGGGCTCTATTCGGGGCCACTGTCCAGCTATGTCAGCTTCCATGACGGACGCCATCTGGCGCATTTGCACTACAGGATTTTCAACATTCTTCTCGCCGTCATCGGCCTGCATCTGCTGGCGGTGGTCTTCTACTATGTCCACAAGCGCCACAATCTGGTTTTTCCCATGATCTCCGGCCGGCGCAAGGCGGTCACGGATCTGGAAGACGAGATGCAGATGGCGCCGTTGTGGCGGTTCCTGGCGGGCGCGCTGATGGTGTCGGCAATCGTGTGGGCGGTGACGAAAAGCTTTTACTTCTGACAAGCGGGCGAAGGCGGATGGCAGGGATGGGGCAAGGCAGGTTGACGGGATTGGCGGCGGTTTTCGCAGGCCTCCTTCTTTCCGGGGCGTCTTTGGCGGCGGAAGCGCCGGCGAGCGCCCAGCCGGCCAGCGCGACCGCGCCGGATCAGGCGCCCGAGGTGCCACCGGCCAAGCCTGGTGTCTTCACCCTGCAGAAGAAGGCCGCCAGCCGCTATCATCTGGCGGTGGCTGGACACAAATTCACCTCCCGCGACGCAATCGAGAAATACCTGCTCTATTGCGCCGCCGAATTGACGCTGGATCAGCACGACAGCTGGTTCACCCTGATCGAGACCCGGGCCAAGGGCGACACCGCACCGGTCTCCAAGCCCGATCCGGCGGGCTTGCGCTTCAGCTTCCGCATGGCCTATTGGCGGCCGGTCTGGCGCTACAAGCTGGCGGGCGCGGCGGCCTGGCAGAATTGGAGCCCCTTTTCGGGCGCGGCCTTTCCGATAGCCGATCCCAAGACCGTCACTGACTTTGAAGTGAGCGCCGACGTCGTGCCGCACAAAGGTGTCATGAATGATGCCGATCCGCTGGCCTTTGAAGCCGGCGCGGTTTCCGATCTTCTGGTCAACCAGGTTTCGCCTCCGGAATGAGTGAGATGATGATGAAACTCCATCGCCGCACGTTCGCGCAGATGATCGCCGCGTTGGGCCTGTCGGGCAGGGCCGCGCTGGCCGAGCCCAGGACCGTGGAAGTGACCATGAAGCAGGCCCCCAGGAGCCGCTTCGTGCCCGATATGGTCAACATCTCCGTTGGCGACACGGTGAACTGGACCAATCCGGCCTTCGTCACCCATACCGTGAGTTTTGACCCCGCCCTTGCGGCGACGGCGAGCAATGTGGCGCTGCCCGCCGGCGTGGCGCCTTTCGGTTCCGGCGACATCGAGGAAGACCAGGTTTACAGCCACACCTTCGCGGTGAAAGGCACTTACAAATATGTCTGCAAATATCACGAGGCCATGGGCATGGTCGGAACCGTGATCGTGGCCTGAATTTGGAGCGAAGCCGTATTGGAGGAGACATCATGATCCTGCAAAAAAGCTTTCTGGTCTTTCCGCTCGCCGCCGCGCTGATCGGTGCCCTGGCGGGGCCGGCAGCCGCCGCCCCCTGGATGCGCGGCTTTGTTGTCGGCACCTATGAATATGCGTTTCACTATGGCGGCCGCGCCGGCTACGAGCGGACGGGGGAAATCGAGCCCGGATCGGACTGTCTGCATGGCAGCACCCTTCATTTCTCCAATGATGTGCAGGTCCGCAACGCCGTCCAGCTTCAGGCCTGGCGCAACCGGGAGGAGATCGACAAGATCGCCCAGCCGCCGGGGTTGGAGCAGGTCAAGGCGCCGGTGCTCACTCGCTTCCATATCTGGGACCGCGCGGTGTCCTATCGCGGCTGGCGGCGCGGCATCGAGACCTATGTGAACCCCTTCGCCGCGATCGATCCGGGTGAGCCGGAAGTGGCCGGCCGCATCGCCGACGGCTTCAATCTGGACGGCAGGATCGGGACCAATGATTTCGTCAGCCCCGCGGGCCAAAAGGGCATCGACAATGCGCTTTATCGCGCCTGGGGATGCGACGCCCCCTGGCGCGGCAATGGCAATGCCACGCTCGACCTGCGCGCCAACGACAAGATGCAGGAAGGCCTCTACACCATGGTGATCCGGATTTCCGGCAACCAGGACCCCATGAACGACAGCGACGTCACGCTGGAGATCGGCTATTCGCCCGACCATATCGTCAAGGATGCGCGCGGCAATGTGGCGGCGGATTTCTCCTACCGCATCGTCAAGACCGAACAGTACACGAAAATGAAAGCGATGATCCGCAATGGCGTGCTGGAAAGCGAGCAGATCGCCGAACTGCATGCGCCGCGCATCGCCTGGTTCTATGACCATACCGGCGATGCCGATTTCCACCAGGGCCGCATCCGCCTGGTCATCGGCCCGGACGGCAACGCCAAGGGCCTGATCGGCGGCTATCGCAACTGGCGCGAGCTTTATGCCCAGAACACGTTCGCCCAGGACGGCGGCCAGCAGGGCATCCGCGAGCATGAGGATGGCGTGGCGCTCTATTATGCGCTGAAGCGCAATGCCGACGGCATGACCGACCCCAGGACCGGCCAGAACATGGGCATCTCGACCGCCTACCGGATCACGGCGGCCCCCGCCTATGTGGTGGACCCGGCCAAGCCGGCCGAAGTCACAGTGCTGACGGCGGAAGAACCGCGCCGCCAGGCCTATCTCGCCATCCAGGCCGCCATGATCAGGGCCACCACCACCCGCATCGTGCAGGCCGTGCCGCCCGGCACCACGGAGGCATCCGTTCCGGCGCTGGAGAAGATCATCGTGGATCTGCCCAGCAAGGACTATTTCCTCCAGACCCTGGACCGGCCGCATTACGCCAATCCGGTGGATGATTCCGGCAACAAGATAAAGGCCGCCAAGCCGCAGCGGCAGGTGAGCAACGACGCACCGTCAACCGCGGCGGCGGCTGGTGCGCATTAGCGCGCGCGCGTTGACGATATCCGGGGGCTCACTGGAAGATATTGGATGGCATGAAGCCGGAATAGGCGTTGCCGGCGGGCCCCACGATTTTCGCCAGTGCGCCCGCGCGGTTGCGGCAGGCCGCGGTCAAGCCGCGATCCGTGAACACGGGATCGCATTCCATGCGCGCGAGCCACAGCGATCCCAGGAATATGATCAGTGCGATCGCGGCATAGATGCTGAGCAGGCAAAGCGATGGCAGGCCATTGCGCAGTCTGAGTTCACGCGGCGCGATCATGCCGTGCCGGGCCAGATATCTGCGAATGTCTTCTTCGGCCGTCCGGACGGGATCGCGGCCGAAGGAGGCCGGCGACGGGTTGTGGCTGATACCGGATGCACGCATCACCGGCCTCTTGTGGCGAGCCGTTTCAGTTCCGCAAGATCAACATATTCATGGATTTGGGTCAAACAGGACGGTCCGGCGCCCGGATTTTCAATGGTCCCGGACCGAGCCGTCGACGCTGTCCCACATTTCCGGGAACTGCCATTCGGGGATGCCGCGCTCATTGTCCACCAGATGTTCATCCAGTGCGATGCCCAGGCCGGGGCCGTCGATATTGCCCTTCAGGATGATCGTGCCTTCAGTCATCACCAACTCCTTCTGCAGATAGCCCTTGCCCATGGGGGTGCGCTCCACCTTGGGGCCGCCGCTCACCGCCTGCAGGGACGGCACTTCATGCGCCAGGAAATTCGGGATCGAGGCCGCGACATGCATGGAGGCGGCAAAGCCGATCATGCCTTCCTTGGAATGGGGCAGCATGTCGGCATAGAAGGCTTCCGCCAGCGCGGCGATCGCCTTCATCTCGGTGACGCCGCCGGTATGGGTGATGTCGGGCTGCAGGAGTTGGGCTGCGCCCGCCGTCAACAGGTCGCGGAACTGCCATTTGGTCACCATGCGTTCGCCGGTGGCGAACGGCACGGTGGTCTTCTTGGCCATCTCCGCCATCAGCGGCAGGTCCTGGAATTGGATCGGCTCCTCGAAGAACCAGGGCCGGAACGGTTCCAGCGCATGGATGATCTGCATCGCCGTGGGCGGTTCATGCTCGCCATGCATCTCGATGCCAAGATCGAAGTTCGGCCCCACCAGGTCGCGGATCGCCTTCACCTTCTCGACGAAGCCATCAATGTAATAGGGATTTTCCGACGCGCGTGACAGCCGGCCGCGGGTGGACGATACGCTGGTCTTCATCGAGGTATAGCCTGCCGCCAGCACATGGGTCCTGGTCTCTTCCACACTCTCGGCCTGGCCATAGCAACGGATGCGGTCGCGGCTGGGGCCGCCCAGAAGCTCATAGAGCGGCACGCCCAGCGCCTTGCCCTTGATGTCCCACATCGCGATGTCCACCGCCGACAGCGCGCTGGTGAGGATGATGTCGCCGCGATAGAAGGCGTGGCGATACATCGCCTGCCAGTGATGCGCCGGCTGGCGCGGGTCCTTGCCCACCAGATAGGGCTCCAGCTGGGAGATCGCCGCCATCACGGTCTCGATCTTGCCCTCCACCGTGCCTTCGCCCAGCCCCACGATCCCCGCATCGGTATGCATCTTGACGAAGATGCTGCGCAACGACTGGACGGGAATGATTTCCAGTTTGGTGATCTTGAGGGCCTGGCGCGGATCGGCCAGCGCGCGCGAGGTATTGATGGGCTGCGCTTTCGCGTCGGCCATCATCGCCCGTTCACTGGCGATGAGACCGCCCATGCCAAGGCTGGCGATCTGCATCCAGTGACGGCGGTTCGCCTTCATCACGGCATTTTTGCCTTGTTCTGGACGGCCTTCTCACGCAGGTCGAGATATTCCTGCACGGCGGGGTGGGTTGCCGGCAGCTTGTCGATATTGTCCTTCATCCATTGGGTGAAATCGGCCTCGATTTCCGGCGTCCATTCCCGGTCGATCTGGCCGCCGGTGTATTTCTGTTCCCGCAGCCGCTGATGGCTGAAGGTGTCGCGCAGCCTTGTGTGTTCGGATTCCTGCACGACCTGCTGCGCCAGTTGTGGCGGAATGAACATCACGCCGCCGTCGCGCCCCAGCACCACGTCGCCCGGCATCACCGCGGCGCCGCCAATGCGGGTGGGGCTGTTGATCGCGATCATGGTGGAATTCAGCGGCTGGCCTTCATCGCCGATGCGCCCGAAATGATGCGACGGATCGTAATAGCGGAAAAAGGCGGTGAAATTGGGCAATTCCCGCAAGCCATTGATGTCGCGCACCGCCCCGTCATAGACAATGCCATTGCCGGAACGGGCATAGATGGCGTTGCCGACATTGTCGCCGATGGAGGGGCCATCCACCTTCAGGCCGAAATGGTCGCTGACATAGACGTCGCGCTGTTGCAGCATGTCCACCGGCCAGGCATTGGGCCCGCCATTGCGGCCTTCCACCTTGCCGTCCGCCTCGATCACCCTTTGCAGGTCCAGCCGGCCGGGAATCCAGGTCGAGGTCAAGGCCCGGCCCACCATAATCTTGTCGGGATAAAGCGTGGTCCAGCCATCTTCATATTGATGCTCGTAACCGGCATTGCGCAGCGTCGCCCAGGCTTCCTCCAGGGTCACGGTTTTCATCCGGTCCAGGATGGCGTCGGGAACCTTGGGGCGGCCGTCGGCAAAGCGCTCGCCCTTCCATTCCGGCGTGTCATGGATCACTTCATCCCGCGACAGGAAATTCACATGCGCCATGGCCGGTGTTGCAACTGCGAAAGCCAGCACCAGCAAACCCGCAAATTTTCTCATGATGTTCCCCTTCCAACCCGCCCGCGAATAATCACGGCTGCAGGCGGCCGCGCAAGAAGATTCGTTAGCGATATCATCCCCGAAGAATGAGCGTCGCCGATATTCAGCCCGCATCCTGGACGCAGCGGAATCCGACCGTGCCGGACCGGTCATAGCCCGGCGCCATCAGCAGCAGCTTGCTGTGCTGGTCGTTGCGATAGGCCTGCGGAAAATACCAGATCGAGCGTTGCGGCTGATAGTGACTGCCGCCGCGCAGGATCGCGCCGCGCGTGTGGGCATCCTGATACTCGTCGGTCCATTGCCAGACATTGCCGACAAGATCCATGACCCCGAACGGACTGGCGCCGGAGGGATGGGCGCCGACATCATCGGGCGCCGTCAAGGTCCGGCCGTGGCTGGCGACCGGCACCGCTTTCGCATCCCAGTCGTTGCCCCAGGGATAAAGACGTCCATCGTCGCCTTGCGCGGCCCGTTGCCATTCCCATTCATGCGGCAGCCTTTTGCCGGCCCAGGCGGCATAGGCGCGCGCATCTTCCTGCGATACCCAGGTCACCGGCTTGTTGTCCCATTCTGGCGGATAAGCGCCGTTCTTCCAATCCTTGAGAAAGTTCAGGTCATCGGCCGGATGATAATGTGTCGCGTCGAGAAATTTTTTGAATTGCGCATTGGTCACCGGATAGGTGTCCATGAAAAACGGCCTGATCGCCATCCGATGCTGATGGAAGCGCCGCGCATCGGGCTCCCAGGGATACTGGACATCGACCCCGGCATCGTTATGGCCTTCGATCTCGGTCCCCTCGACCTTGAAATCGAAATCGCCGCCGGGAATCTTCACCATGCCATCCGGGGCCGAAGCGGCCGGTCTGGTGGGCTTTATCTCGACCAGTGTCTGCGGTTCGTCATGCCAGTCATGCGAATAGCTGGCGAGCGGCCGCGCCGTCATCGCCTTCATCCGGGGCATCAGGGTGGCGATATCCGCGCCGGGCGCGTCTTTCAACGCCAACACGGCGCCATAGCCTCCGGCTTCAAGGGAGAAGGACAGGGTATTTCCCGCTCCATCCGCGCGAGGCGTCAGTTCCGTCCCATGATAAAGGTCGAAATACCGCATGCCCTTCTCCAGTGGCACGGACATCTGCTCGCCGTCCCGGCCGTAAGCATTGCGGTTGACGATGGTCCACAGTGTCTTGCCGTTCAGCGGCCAGCGGCTGGCGAACACGCCATATGACAGTGTCGGATAAAACGGCTGCCATTCCGGGCTGGCGAAGAAGGGCGCCACGGCGCGCTCGATGGTGGCCACGCGCCTGGCGGCTTCCGCATCCCTGGGCGTGATGCCATTCCAGATGCCCCAGACATTTTCCCAGCTTTCCCAGCCTTCGCCATTGAAGAAGGCATATTGCAGCGCATCGGTCTTGTCGCGCGACCAGCGGCCCTGGATGTTCACCTGATGGCGCGGCTCCAGCCAGCGATAGCGGTCGACCGCGGGCACAAACTGATACTTGTACTGTCCCCAATGCAGCACGTCCCAGGCCAGCGCCTCATCGCTCATCGAGCCTTCCGGTTCGAAGGCCAGCGGGTGGCCAATGCGTTCCGCCGCCAGCGAAAAGGCCAGCGGCACGCCGTCCTGCGTGTCTCCGTTCACGCCGTCCGCGTCCAGATCCTTCATCAATTCGGCGATCGCATCGGGCCATGGCTTTGCCGGATCGCGCGTGCCCTGGTCCCACATCATCATGGGAAACAGGACTTTCACGCCGCGGCGGTGGAAATCCGCCACCATCCGGCGCACGCCCGCGATGCCGCCAGGCATGGCGCGGACCATGTCCTGCTGGTTGCGGTCATCGATCCCCATATTGGGATAGGTCGCCCATACCAGCACGGCGTCGATGCCGCCATAGCGTTTCTCCAGATCATCGAGATAACGGTCGACGGTGTATTTGTGCAGGACTGGATCGTAGAGAAAGCGGTCCTGCACCATCATCTGCGGCTGCATGAAGGCCGATTGCGCCCATTTGAGCGCCGGCAGCGCGTAACGCGAGCCGTCATAGCCGGTGCGGATGCGCCGCTCGTCGCGCCAGTGGCGGACATCCGACAGCCAGTTCTGTAGTGCTGCCGGATCGCAGGCCGGCTCCGGCCCGCGATGCAGTTCCTGCCAGCTGGCTTGGGCGGTGAGGCAGGAGGGCGGTGGAATCTGCTGGTTCTCCGGCGCGTAGTTGGTGTCCTGCGCGTGGGCGATCCCTGACAGAGCCATGGCGGCGGACAGCAGAAGCGCGGCACGGCATTTTGCCTTCCGTCTCTCCGCTTGCGGAAAACCTCCCATGCCATTTCCCCCTTTTTGATTGCGAGGCAGCATGAAGCGGCCAGCGGTCAGCGCAAGCCGCCCTTTAAGCCATTGAAAAAATAGCGAAATCTGCCGGGCTACGGCAAATATGCCGTCCGTCATCAAATCCGCCGCTTGGCCTATAGTGCGCAACCAACGAGACGGCCCGCCAGGGCCGCATACAGGGGAGAGAACAATGAAATTGCGGTCCTGTCTGGCTGTGGCGGTCCTGGCGGCTTTCATCGGCGATGCCAATTCCCAGGATCTTCGCTGGCAGCCCGACATCACGCGCCAGCAGACCTATGTGCTTCACCGGGCATCAAGCTCCGATCCGACCGGCGCGAATGCGGATGCCCGCAAAGTTGCGCCGGGCGCGACCTACACGGTGCTGGACGCCGACGGACCGGGCTCGATCTCCCACATCTGGTTCACCATCGCCGACAATGAGCCTTATCATCTCAAGCGCATCGTCCTGCGCATCTATTGGGACGGCGAGCAGACACCCAGCGTCGAGGCGCCGATCGGCGACTTTTTCGGTCTGGGGCTGGGCGCCTATCACAGCTGGCATTCCGAGCTTCTGTCGGTCGGCAGCATCAGGGCCCTGAACAGCTTCTTTCCCATGCCTTTCGCGCATCACGCGCGCATCACCGTGACCAATGAAGGCCAGCAGCAGATCAACAGTCTTTATTACAACATCGACTACCGCACCTATGCGCATCCGTTGCCGCCCGACACCCTCTATTTCCACGCCCAGTACGCCCAAGGCCAGCCCAATCACGGCTGGACCAGCGACTGGAAAACCAACGGCGATCCCAGGATCAACACCAAACCCAACCTGACGGGGCAAGGCAATTACGTCTGGATGGATGCGAAAGGACACGGCCAGTTTGTCGGCGTCACCCTGTCGGTAGTGCAGAACCAGGATGGCTGGTGGGGCGAAGGCGACGACATGTTCTTCATCGACGGCGCGCCCGCGCCTTCCATCGCCGGAACCGGGTCCGAGGATTATTTCCTGGGCGCCTGGGATTTTGGCGGCGAGCCATTCTCCTATCCGCTTTATGGCGCGCCGGTTGTGGGCGCCGAAGCCGCCGGCAGCCGGTCGAGCGTCTACCGCTTCCACCTGGACAGCCCGATTCCTTTTTCAAAATCGTTCAAGGCCACGATTGAACATGGTCATGCCAATGCCAGGTCCGACAATTATTATTCCGTCGCCTATTGGTATCAGGCCGAGCCGCATGCCGCCTTTCCGCCATTGCCGCCGGTCAGCGAAAGGCTGCCCGCGCTTCAGCCCGTGGGCGGACCGGGCAACGCTTTGCCCTCGGGCGCTGCGAGGCCTTAGCCGGTTGTTGGCGAGGCATGAATGAAGCACACTGGAACGCACAAGTGGGCTGCATAAAAGATGAGGGGAGGGGTTATGAAGTTCTGGAAAATTGGTTTGGCGCTTGCCTTGCTGGCGGGACCGGCGCTGGCGGCGGAACCGCGCCAGCCGGGCGAGTATCCGCCCACCCAGGATTCGCTGCCGCAGCCCGGCGTGCCCAAGGGCAAGCTGATCGGTCCGTTGGAATTCCACAGCAGGATCATCGAAGGCACGGTGCGGCGCTACTGGATCTATCTGCCGGTGCATTATGATCCCAAAAGTCCGCCCAACCTGCTGGTGTTCCAGGATGGCCAGCGCGCCATCAATCCCCAGGGTCCGCTGAACATTCCGGTGGTGCTGGACAATCTGATCGCCAAGGGCGACATCCCGCCCACCATCGGCATCTTCATCACGCCGGGCAATACCGGGACCGAGCACTATCCCGACAATCTGGGCATCGGCAATCCCAACCATCGCGCGCCCGAATATGACGCGCTGAGCGATGCCTATACCCGCTTCCTGATCGAAGAGATGCTGCCGGAGGTCGCCAAGAGCTACAAATTCACCGACGATCCCAGGCGGCGCGCCATCGGCGGCACCTCCAGCGGCGCGATCTGCGCCTGGACGGTGGCATGGAACCGGCCCGACGCCTTCGGCAATGTGATCAGCATGATCGGCAGCTACACCTCCATCGGCTATCATCCCGCGACGGCCGATCATCCCATGACGCCCGGCGGCGACACCTATCCCGGCCTGATCCGCCGGGGTCCGATCCGCCCGATCCGCATCTTCCTGCAGGACGGCACCAACGACCTGAACAACGAGTTCGGCAACTGGCATCTGGCGAACGAACAGATGCTGTCGTCGCTGCAATGGGCCAACACCAATGCCGACGCCAAGAATATTGCGGGCGCGCGCTACGATGTGCGTTACGAATGGGGCGACGGCGCCCATTCCGATGTGCATGGCGGCTGGCTGTTGCCGGGCATCCTGCGCTGGATGTTCGGCAA
>DATAWO010000058.1:0-9051 GCA_036267165.1 Rhizomicrobium sp.
CAGGCTCAGGCGCGGCAGAAAATTGAGCACCACCAGCAGTGAAAAACCCGCGCCGCCCCAGCACACCGCCTGGATCATGAAATCGCTGGCGTTCAGCCAGAACACCATCGGCATTTCGAAAAAGCCGTCGGGGCCGATGCGGCTATAGACCGTATCCAGCATGGCGGTGAGCGGCAGGATGCCGTGGCTGCCGATCAGGCCCAGGGCCTGGACGCCGAAGGAGACAAAGGCCGAGAAAAAGATGAGGCCGAACAGCCGCGTGAACAGGAATGCGGCAAGCTCATATTGCGGCGGCTGGTAATCCTTGCCCCACAAGATCAGGGTCGCGCGATAGGCGGCGGCGCGGTGTGCGGCGATGATGGAATAGACGAACTCCGACAGCGCCGCGAAACCCGGCAGCTTCCGGTAGAGTGTGAGCCAGAATTCCTTGCCGCGCGCATGGCTGAGGACGCGAAAACTCGCTTCCGCCGCGCCCGCGTAATGGCTATCCGGAGTGATATATTGCGATGCACGCTGGAACTCCGCCAGCGCGATGCCGGGATACTGGCCGGCCACCTCCTGATAGGACCGATATTCAACCGCCTCGCCGGTGAGAAGCTGCCAGTAGCGCACCCAGAAGGCGCAAAAGGTGCAATCCCCATCATAGACCAGCAGCGGCCGCGAAGCCGCCGCGGCTTGGGCGCTTTGGGGTCCGGGAATCTGCCTCATGTCTCGATCATCCCGGAATGCGTTGCCTGGCGTGACGTTGACATCTCCTGCATGTGTCTAACAATCTCTCACGCGCATTTGGGAGGGCGTGGCGAATGGGACTGAGAAAGGCTCTCATACTAATCATGCTGCTGGCGCCCGTCGCGCCGGCCGCCGGCCAGCCGGCTCCCTTGCTGGCCTGGGCGCCCCAACCCCACAAGCCTGCGCCATTCCTGCCGCCCAACAAGCCGCTGAAGCGGCTGTCTGACATCCTGGCCCGGCACAAAGGGAAGAGCGACTGGGCGGAGACCGAAGTCGTGACGCGCGACTATATCGGCCAATATATTTCGATGGCGCCCGGCAAGAAAACCAAGACCTTGTTCTATGCCGACGACCGGGTTTTCTGGTGGGTCGCATCGGGCCAGATCCGCTTCACCATCCAGGGGCAGGAACCTTTCATCGCGACCAAAGGCTTCCTCGTCCAGGTGCCGTACCGCGTGCCGTACAGCCTGGAAACGGTGGGCGATACCCCTTCCTTGCGGTTCGAGGTGCGGGCGGCCGGCGAAACGCCGAGCTATCCCATCAGCGAGACACCGCAAAAGGTTCCAGGCATGGACTTCACCCGCGCCAGCTACAGCGGCGGCGGCAAGTATGAAGGGATCAACAAGCCCTATCTGGATTTCGAAAAGGATATCGTGTCCGCCAACGCCAAGGCGGCCCCGTTCGTCAAGGACGACCATACCTGGGCCAATGTCATTCGCGGTCCCGGCATCCCCACGCCTCCGGGCACCAGCTACGGCCATTTCCATGAAAACTTCGCGGAATTCTGGGTGGTGATGGAAGGCAAGCTGGATTTTCTGATCCAGGGCGTGCCGCTGATCACCGCCAATGTCGGCGACATTGTATTCGCGCCGGAAGAACGCTGGCATCGCGCGACGTCGGCGGGCGATGGCATGGCGACGCGCCTGGCCATAACGCCCCGGCCTCCAAGCCTGCACTACTACCAGCCGGATCATGCCGGGGGTGAGTGAAGTCCGCGCCGGGCGCAAGTCCGGAGGCCGGCCGTCACGGGCAGGAAATCCTCTATAGGCTGAGAAATGGCAGGAAAATCGCGGATTCCCCGCCAATGACCGGGCATTGCGGCGCTATTGTCAAAGCCGGTGCGCACCGGCATCCTTCACAAAAAAAGGCTGCTCCTCCAGGGGATGCCGGCCGAAAAGAAAAGGGGAGGGCCGGGATGCGCCGTCATTTTCGCAATGCCTCGATCATTGACGCCAGCGGATCCGCGCCATTCCGAGGCACCGTCACGGTGGAAGGGACGAAGATCGCCGCGGTGACCCGGGCGCCGCTGGAAGCCGCCAGCACGCCCGGCGAAGAGGTGATTGACTGCACGGGATACACGTTGCTGCCCGGTCTCACCGAAGCGCACTGCCACATCTCCTTCAACAATCTGACGTCCATATACTCGGCGGTCGAAATCCAGCCCGAGGACCATGCCCTTGTCGCGCTGGCCAACGCGCAGCTTCTGCTTCGCTGCGGCTTCACCAGCCTTTTCTCGGCCGCATCGGCAAAGCCCCGGGTCGATGTCGCGGTTCGCGACGCCATCAACCGGGGCCTGTTCGAGGGCCCACGCATGCGGGCGGCCGGGCAGGAGATCACGCCCACCGGAAATCTCGGCGACCTGGACACCAACTATCTGACCTTCCCGCGCACCCTGCGCTTCAGCGTCGCCGCGGATGGCGCCGACGAATTCCTGCGCGCGGCGCGGCTTGCCGCCCGCGACGGCGTGGACACGATCAAGGTCAATGTGTCTGGCGATCGCGACTGGGGGCATATGCATGCCGACGATACGGTCACCGTGATCACCGAACGGGAACTCGAAGCCGTGATGGAGGTCGCCAATGCGCGGCGGCTCACGGTCGCCGCCCATTGTTCGAGTTCGGCCGGGGTCAAGATGTGCGTGCGGCAGGGCGTGCCGGTTATCTTCCATGCGCCACATGCCGATGCTGAAGCGCGCGACATGCTGGAATCGGTCAAGGACCGCGTCTTCGTCGTTCCGGGCGCCGGTTTTCCCATCAGCATGCTGCGCCGGCACGACGAGTTCCGGTTGAACTGGAGCGCGGACAAGCTCGCCTCCCTGGAACGCGAGATCGGGATTTTCACCGACTGCATGCGCGACCTGCACAAGCGCGGCGTGCGGGTTCTGCCCGGTGGCGATTATGGCGCCTTCATCACCGCCCCGATGGGGGAGAACGCGAAGGACTTCGAATATTTCGTCGATCTCTTCGGCTTCACGCCGATGGAGGTGATCGTGGCGGCCACGCGGCACGGCGCCGACCTGATGCAGATGGGGCAGGAAACCGGCCAGATCAAGGCGGGCTATTGCGCCGATCTGCTGATCCTGGACGGTGATCCGCTGGCCGATATCCGCATCTTCCAGGACCAGAGCCGGATACTGGGCGTCATGAAAGACGGACGTTTCGCCAAGCGTGACGCAACCCTCTGCGGCGCGGCGGCGGACCCGGTAAGGAAGACCGCCTGAGCCGTATCGCCTGATGACATCGCCTTCCTTGGGGCACAGGAGACCAGCATGCATTTGACCATCGGCAGTGCCCCGGACTCCTGGGGCGTCTGGTTCGGCGAGGATGTCCGGCAAACGCCGTGGCGCCGCTTTCTGGATGAAATCGCGGCGGCCGGCTATGAATGGATGGAGCTCGGCCCCTTCGGCTACCTGCCGACGGACGTGAAAGTTCTGAAGCCGGAACTCGACAGGCGCGGCCTCAAGGTTACGGGCTCTTTTGTCGAAGGCGACCTGGCCAATCCCGACGTCTCCTGGCCCAGAATCGAAAAGCAGTTGCGCGGCTGGGGACAGATGTTCCACCAGTTCAATGCGAAATTCTTGGTCCTGATACAGGACTGCTATACCAACCTGTTCACCGGCGAGCAGGTTTCTCCCGCCCGCCTCGACGCGGCGGCCTTTGCCAGGCTGGTTGACACCACCCACCGCGTGGCCCGCATCGCCCGCGACGATTATGGCCTCAAGCTGGTTTTCCACCCCCATGCCCAGACCCACATCGAGCATGAGGATCAGATCGAAGCGTTTCTGGCTGCGACCGACCCGGCGCTGGTATCCATCGTACTGGACACCGGTCACCACTCCTATTGCGGCGGTGACGTGGTTTCCTTCATGCGCAAGCACCATGCGCGCATTCCCTATCTGCACCTCAAGAGTGTCGATCCGGCGCTGCGCACGCGGGTGGCGGCCGAAAATATTCCCTTCGCCAAGGCTGTCGGCATGGGCATGTTCGTCGAACCGTCAAAAGGCGCGGTTGATTTCATCGCCTTCCGCGACCTGCTGCATGACATTGATTATCAGGGGTTCGGCATCGTCGAGCAGGACATGTTCCCCGCCCCATTCGACAAGCCTCTGCCCATCGCCAGGCGGACGCGGTCCTATTTGCGCGAAATCGGAATGGGATGACCGGCTTGAACCGGCCCGGTTTTCACCTCATCAAAAGACAAGGATACCGCAATGTCGGAACGCAGCAGCAAATTGAAGAACCGGTTGAGAGGGGGCGAAACCACTTTCGGCGCTTGGCTCACCGTCGCCCACCCGATGGTCGCCGAAATCATGGCCGGCGCCGGTTTCGACTGGGTTCTGATCGACACCGAGCATGGCGGCTTCAGCAATGAGGGCCTGCAGACCTGCCTGGTCGCCTTCAACGGTTCGCCCACGGTGCCCATGGTGCGGGTGGCCTGGAACGATGCCGTCATGATCAAGCAGGTGCTGGATATGGGCGCCGACGGCATCCTGATACCGATGGTGAGCTCCCCCGCGGAGGCGCGCGCGGCGGTTTCCGCCTGCAAATATCCGCCCGAAGGAACGCGCGGTTTCGGCCCAAGGCGCGCTTCGGATTACGGCAGAAAGACCGACGCCTATGTCGCGCAGGCCAACACCTCCGTCATTGTCATCGTGCAGATCGAGCACGTCAACGGTGTCGCCCAGATCGACGAAATTCTCGATACGCCCGGCATCGACGTCGCCTGCCTGGGGCCGACCGACCTGTCGGGCTCAGCCGGCGTGCTGCGCCAATTCCAGCATCCGGTGGTCGTCGGTGGCATGACCGCCGTGATCAAGGCGGCGAGAGCGCGCCAGATGCCGGCCAGCATCGGCATAACCTTTTCCGAGGCCGAGATGCACAAATGGTATTCCGTCGGCGCCAATTTCATATTCTGCGGTGACGACGTCACCATGCTCGCTTCGCATGTCGGCAAGACCCTCGCCAGCATGCGTCAGCGGATATCCGGAAAGGCGGACTAGATTCCCTCCTCCGCGAACATGGAACGGCGGGCCGCGATCGGCGCGGCGGGCACGCGCTTCACCATGAAGTTCAGGGTCCGCTATCTGCTGATCATGCTGATCTTCCTGGTCGGCGCGGTGGTGAATATCGATCGCAGCAACATTTCCATCGCCGGATCGTTTCTCGCCGCCGACTATCACATCTCCAGAATTCAGCTCGGCTGGGTGTTCAGCGCCTTCATGATCGGCTATGCGGCGTTCCTGATCCCGGCCGGCTGGATCGTGGGCAGGCTCGGTCCGCGCGGCACCCTGACCGGCGGCCTGGTCTGGTGGGGCGCGCTCACGACCGCCACCGCCCTGGTGCCGCCCAACATGGCGAACGCGCTTTGGGCGCTGATCGCGGTGCGATTCATTCTGGGGCTTGGCGAGGCGTTGGCCTATCCCTCCGCCAACCAGTTCATCGCCGCCTGGTTTCCCAGCCAGGAGCGCGGAAAGGCGAATGCCTGGGTGCAGGGCGGCGCCCAGCTGGGTTCCGGCGTCGCGCCGCCGCTGATCGCCTTCATCATCTATAAATTCGGGTGGCACGCCGCTTTCTATGTCTCGGCGGTCATCGGACTAGTGATCGCCGCCTTCTGGTACTCGGCGGCGCGCGACGTTCCCGCCCAGCATCCCAGCGTCACGCCCGAGGAGATGGCGCATATCCAGGCCGGCCTGCCGGTCCGGATGGAAGGTGCGATGCCGCCGGTGCCGTGGGGGAAGGTTTTTTCCAGCAAGGATGTCTGGAGCACGGCGCTGGCCTATGCCGGCTTCGGCTATAACGCCACCATCTTTTCCACCTGGTTCTTCATCTATCTGAAGGACGGGCGCGGCTTTGACCTGAAGAGCAGCGCCCTGCTGGGCATGCTGCCGTTCATTGCCACGACCTCCTGCTGCCTGATGGGCGGCGTCGTCAGCGACTGGCTGGTCGTGCGCTGGAGCCCCTATATTGGCCGCAGCCTGTTTGGCGCATGCACCCTGCTCCTGAGCGGCGTCATTCTCATCGCCGGCGGTCACGCCCAGAACGGTGTCGCGGCGGCGCTGCTGCTGTCGGGTGCGGTGGGCGCGCTCTATCTGGGTCAGGCGGTCTATTATGCGGTTGCGGCCGATCTCGGCGGACCCCATACCGGGGTGATTTCCGGACTGGTCAGCATGTGCGGCCAGATCGCCGGCGCGGCGACGGCATCGCTGACGCCGTTTTTCGCGTCGCGCTACGGCTGGGACCAGGCCTTCACCATCGCGGCCGGGGTGACCTTCGTCTGCATCATCCCCTGGCTTTTCGTAAATCCGAAACACAGGGTCTATGCGCTGCAGGCCGGACCGGACCGATGAAAAGCTTTGTAGCCAGTCTCTGGCATGCACAAAGTCTTCCGTTTATCGCGGTCCGCGCGGCGGGCTGTTTCCTGATCATGCTTGCTTTTGCGGCTTTCGGCGCTCAATCCGCACAAGCGCAGTCGCGGATGGTTCTTGGCCGGCTTTCCACCGGCGCGGCCGTTGCCCTTGTCAGAGAGGCCGGTGGATGGGGGATGGATATCGGCGGCGCGAACGCCCCGCATATCTTTCAGCATCAGCCGGCGCGGCTGCAAATATACACGGCCGGCGCGTCCGACGCCGCGGGAAAGCCGCAGGATATCGCAGCCTGTTATACATCTGTTCGTTCCTCGCAAGGCGGAATGATCGCGAGAGCAGATATTTCCTTCAGCACGAATGTCACGTTCCATATCGAAGACCGCTGGCGCATCAACGCGGGCGCCCTTTGGGTTCACCGCCACGTCACGGTCTCAGGTAGCGCCCAGGGCGGGTTTGGCTCGGAAATACTCTTCTCCACGGCGCCGGATGCGAGCTGGTCCGACCTGAAATTCCTCGCGCCCAGCAAGCTGTATGACGATCCCAGCTTCGATGGAACGACCGCGCCGGGAAGCCCGCTGCATTATGAGGCGCGGCGCTTTTCGATCCGGGAGACGGCGCTGACGGCGCCGCTTTTCGCACTCAATTTTCCCGACGGCCATTCCATTGCCGTTCTGGATCCGGCCCCCAGGGGCGAAACCACGCCGGAGGAAGCACAAGCCCCGACCGCTACGGTGATGACGGATGCGCGCTTCAATTTCGGCGCGCTTGGTGCGTACCAGGATACCGGCGGGACCGTGTTTGGCTATTGGGTGCCTGGAACCGTGAACGATTTCCTGAACCTGGGCCGCAATGGCTCAGCCCAGCCACCCGGCACGTCCCCAGGTGCGCCGGCTGCGGTTCTGACCGCGCAAGGTGAGCTCGCGCCGGCCGCCAAGCCGAATGTGAAGCCAGCCTGGCGCCGCCGTTACAACCCGATCCAGGAAGGAATGGCGCAGGATTATGATGTCGCTTTCCGCTTCGGTCAGAACGAGACATTTCCGCAAGCAACCCGCAATGCCTGGCGCTGGGCGTGGGGCATCCTCAAGCCGGCCGTGAATTATACCGACCTGAACACTGTGCGGCGTATGTCCGTCGATGTACTGTCCAGCCAGGTCCTGACGGTCGAGGGCCGCACGGGAATACCTTATCTGCTGGATGCCCATACCGGCCAATTCCGCAACCGCTCCGATGCCAGGCGGGCGGCGATGGGCTTCTGCGCCCGCAATATCGAGATCGCCGACGAGTTCCTGAAAGAAGCCGACCGTGACCCGGGCGGGCCACGCAGCCAAATGTTGCGCCGGCAGGGACTTGACATCATCGCCACCTTCATCCGGCTTTTGCCGATGTCGCCCCCGGATGGCGACGGCTTCGATCTCTTCACCGGCAAGATCATTCCGGCATCCTGGTCCATCGGCCAGCAGCCCTTGCTGACCATCAGCACCGACATGCGCAGCCTCGTGCTGGCCTATGCGCGCGAGAAAAAGAAAGGCATCGAACACCCGGAATGGCTGGCCTGGGCTCGATCCTATGCCGACTGGCTGCTGGCCCAGCAGCATGGTGACGGGTCGTTTCCCCGCGCCTGGAAGCCGGGCACCAGCATGGTGTTCAACAATTCTCCCAGCGCGACCTATGCGCCGGTCGTCCTGTTCGTGCCGTTGGCGCGTGTGACCGGCGAACACAAATATATGGAGGCCGCGCTGAGGGCGGGGGAATTTGTCTGGCAGAAATACGGGACCACCGGCAACTATCAGGGCGGTGCGGTCGACGCGTCATCGGCGCAGCTGCTGACCGACAAGGAAGGCGGCATGGCTTCGCTCGATGCCTTCATGGCGCTCTACGAAGCCACCAGGCAACCGCGATGGCTGTCCAGGGCCCTGTCCGCGGCCAACTACACGGAAAGCTGGATCTGGATATGGAACGTGCCATTGCCCGGGCATGTGCCCGATGCGCATCTGCGCTGGCGCAATGGCCCGATGGTGGGCCTGCAGGAGATCACCGCCAACGGGCCCGGGCTGGGCGCCGGCGGCGATGAATATCTGGACTGGGCGGTTTCGCTTTACGCAAAGGCCTACAAATATTCCGGCGATGCGCACTATCTCGATGTGGCGCGGATTCTTTTGCACAACACCAAGGCCAAGATGGCCACGTCCCGCGATAGGTTCGACTTTGTCGGTCCAGGCTGGGAGCAGGAAAGCTGGAGCGGCGATCCGGGCAAATGGCTGCCCTGGCTGGCGGCAAACCATCTGAACGGCATTTACACCTTGGAGGAATTCGATCCCGCGCTTTATCGAAAGCTGGCGAAAAAACCGCACTGAGGGTCTTTCATTGCAATAGGGGAGGGAGAAGAGATGGCGGGGTGTCGCTTCCATGGGCTTGCTGCCTGTGTGTATGTCCTTTTTTCCTGTTCCCGATTGGCGCTTGGCCAGGATATTTCCGGACCGGAAGCACAAAGTTCGTCACATGGCGCCGCGCCGGTTCCCCCACAGCCGGTTTCCACGACACTTGTCGCCCGTGCCATAACGGCGGACGTGACCGTCACCGACGACATGTTGAAGAATGCGGCGCGGGATGAAGACAATTGGCTGCTCCATGGCCGGACCTATGACAATCAGCGATATTCACCGCTGAGACAGATCAAT
>DATAWO010000059.1:0-21993 GCA_036267165.1 Rhizomicrobium sp.
GTCGTTCTGCTTGTTGACGAGATCCTCATAGCGCGAGATGCGGGCCTTGTTCTTGGCTTGGCGCGCCTTCGGGCTTGCCGCCATCCACTCGGCTTCCTCTGCGATGGCGCGCGCGCGCGACGCCTCCTCGCTCTTTTCCTGCTCGATGCGCTTGTGCTTGGCCTTCAGCCACGCCGTGTAATTGCCCTCGTAGGGAATGCCCTTGCCGCGGTCGAGTTCGAGGATCCAGCCCGTCACATTGTCGAGGAAGTAGCGGTCGTGGGTCACGATCAGGATCGCGCCGGGATAGTTGCGCAGATGGCCTTCGAGCCATGACACCGACTCGGCGTCGAGATGGTTGGTCGGCTCGTCGAGCAACAGCTTGCAGAGTGCGACGCGGCGGCGCTCGCCGCCGGAGAGCGAGGCGACCGGCGTGTCGCCTTCGGGGCAGCGCAGCGCGTCCATCGCCTGGTCGACCTTGCTGTCGAGATCCCACAGGCCGGCGGCCTCGATCTCGTCCTGCAGGCGCGCCATCTCGTCGGCGGTTTCGTCGGAATAGTTGGCGGCGATCTCGTTGTAGCGATCCACCAGCGCCTGCTTCTTGGCGACGCCTTCCATGACGTTTCCGCGCACGTCCTTGGCGGGATCAAGCTGCGGCTCCTGCGACAGGTATCCCATGCGGATGCCGTCAGCGGCCCAGGCTTCGCCGGTGAATTCCTTGTCCATCCCCGCCATGATCTTCATCAGGGTGGATTTGCCGGCGCCGTTGACGCCGACGATGCCGATCTTGGCGCCGGGATAAAAGGACAGGTAGATATTCTTCAGAACCTGCTTGCCACCCGGATAGGTCTTGGACAGGTCCTTCATGTAATAGACGAACTGCGGCCCGGCCATGCTGGGTTCCCTTCGGGAGACGTGGAGATTGGGCGGGTTTTAGCCCACTGACGCGACCTTTTGGAAGTGGTCGCTCCGGCTTGCGCCTACGCTTTTAGAACTTGATTTTCGCGCGGCTGAGCAGCGACACCGAAGTGGCGCCGGGCTGGCCCTGGAAGTTGGTCTGATAGCCGGCGTTGGTCTGAAGCGCCACCGCGCCATCCAGGAAGTTGGTGACATAGCCCAGCTGGAAATCGCTCTCGGTGGCGCGGCCGCCGTTCAGGCCCTGGGCCACGACCAGCGGCGGTAGATCGCCTGAAGCGGTGAGGCCTGTGGCAAAGCTGCCGGCCATGCTGGGCGCCGGCCGCGAGAAGCTCAGGCCAAGCGCATCGTCGCCGAACAGGCCATGCTTGGCGATGGCGAAGGAATAAGACTGTTCATGCAGGTTCGTCGCGCCCGCCGTGTCGCGCTGGTCAAGCTGCGTCAGGTCTTCGCCGAAGGAGGCGGTGGTGACCCAGCCCTGGCCGATATCCATATGCGCGGACACGCCAAGCGCCTGCGTTGCCGCCTTGGGCGAAATGGCGGCGGCATTGCCAAAGCCCAGGGGAATGCCTGAACGCTGCGAGGTGATGGCCGTGACATCCAGGCCCAGCGCGGTGGAAACATCCCAGGAAAGCCCGCCCAGCAGCGATTTGCTCTGGCTGGCGTCATAGGTCAGCGCCAGGGGGCCGGTGGGCGCCGTGGAATCGAAGCTGAACCGGTCCAGCCTTTCGCTGTTGATCGCGGCACCGGCGCGCAGCCGCAAATTCTCCGCCGGCGCAAAGGTGAAGCCGGCATAGCGGCCGCCATTGGCCAACGAGAGGTAAGGCGCCGACACCACCGACAGGAAAGGCTGCGTCCCGCCGTCATAAGCGAGGAAGCGCGAGGCCACGTCCAGGCCGCGGCCGGAATCCAGCGCCAGGTTGGACGACAGAAGCGTGCTGGCGGCAAACCTGGGATTGCCGGTGCCAAACGCCAGACCGCTGCCGCTGAGCGGCTCCGCCAGGCTGTTCTGCAAGCCGCCGTCAGTCATGCCCGGCGCGGACAGTTCATAAGCCGAAAGCGCCTTGGCCGCGCCGAAGGATTGCAGGCTGGGTGACAGATCGGCGGCCAGAGCGCCGCGCGCAAGCAGGGGCACGGCCACCGCCGACGCGGCAACCAACCCCACGGCAAACACCGCAGCGCGCTTGGGCCTGTTCATGTTCGAACCCTTGGACGGGGCCCCTCTGATATTGGCAAGAAATTACCAGACGGGTGGTTCCGAATCCAAGCGAAACAGCGGATTTTCTGAGGCTTTCCGGCCACAGATCAGGCCGACAAACATACAGGGTTCCCACTCCGTGAAACCCGATTGTAATAATATTTCAATCGCAGAGGGCTGCCCATGTTATTTGCCCTCTTTTTATATAAGCGCCGGGGCGTGGCTGGTCCCTGCTCGTGACCGGCGGCCCGCGGCGGCCTATGCGGCGTTCTGGCCGTTATGGCCCCCGCTCCAGGCCGGTGTGATCTCTTCCAGGATGCGCTTGAGATCGTCGGGCTGGAATGGTTTCTGCAGCACCGGACGGCCGCGATGGCGTTCGGGAATGCCCCGTTCGCCATAACCGGTGGCGAAGACGAAGGGGATGCCGCGTCCTCCCAACTGATCGGCGAAGTCAAACACATTGCGGCCGTTGATATGCACGTCCAGCACCGCGATGTCATAGTCGGGCTCACGCGCCATCGCTTCATCGAGATGAGCGACCACGCCCGCCACCTGATAGCCAAACTCGTCCAGAACATCTTCCAGGAAGAGAGCGACGATGATCTCGTCTTCCACGATCAACACGCGCTGTTTTGCGTTCATCCCGCCCATCACGTCAGTTTCATGTCCCATGTGCAGACCAAGCCCTCAGGCCGGAAATCCAGCGTCACCTTGCCGGAAATCTCCCGCTCCATGCCGTGCTCGATCAGCCTCAGACCAAAGCCCCGGCGCTGAGGCGGGGTCACGGGCGGGCCGCGGCGTTCTTCCCAGGTGAATTTCAGGGCCTTGCCATCCGGCAGGATCGCCCAGCGCACATCGACCGCGCCGGTTGCATTCGACAGGGCGCCATATCTGGCGGCATTGGTGGCCATTTCATGGAACACCATGCCCAGCGCCAGCGCGCGTTTGGGATTGAGATGCACGGCGGGGCCCGTCACCTGGAAGCGCACATGCTCATCCTCGCGCCAGGGCCGCAAGGCGCGCCGGACCACGCCTTCGAGCGACGCGCCTTCCCAATTGTCCAGGGTGAGCAGGTCGTGCTGGCTGGACAGCGCGAACAGGCGCGCCAGGAAGGCGTCGCGCGCGCACAAATCCACGCCTTTCATGGTCTGGATCGCCATCGCCTGCACCGTGGCCAGGGTGTTCTTCACCCGGTGGTTCAATTCATCCAGCAGCAGGTTCTGGTGGCGCTCGATCCGGCGGCGATGCTCGATCTCCATCGCCAGGCTGTCGGCCGATTTGGCGCGCTCCCGCTCGGCTTCAAACGATTCGATGTTGACGATCGCGGATGCGATCTGGCGCGCCACCAGGGCGGCGAAATTCTCGAAGCTTTCGTCGCCATGGCGGCGATAGGGGTTGACGGCCAGGACCAGCACGCCGCGCGGCGCGGTGTCGGCGCTGGTGACAAGCGGCAGAAGCAGCGCTTCGTCGGGCGCATCGGGCCACGGACCTTTGGGCAGGGGACCGAACTTCTCCGCCAGGCGCGTCACCTGGCGCCTTGAGCCGCCCCGCATCACTTCGCTCACCGGCCAGGGTGTGTTGCCTTCCAGCGTGATGACGTCGGGGGCCGCGGCCTGGCCGGCGGCAATGCCGGTCGTGCCCCGCAAGGTGGCGCGTGCGCCGTCTTCCTCGAAGCGGTATATCAGGGCAAAGGGCATGTCGCGCGGATCGGTGGCCAGTGCACGCGACGCAAGCGAATAGACCTCATCCACCGTGTCGGCGTCCCAGGTGCGCGAGGCCAGTTCGCGCAGCAGCGCCAGCCGCCTCGCCCCGATCACCCGGTCGGTATCATCGGTACTGGCGCAGACCAGGCCGCCGATGTTGCCGTCTTCCTCGGGCACCGGCGAGAAGGAGAAGGTGTAATAGGTCTCTTCCGGATAGCCATGGCGATGCATGATCAGCATCTCCGCTTCCGAATAGCTGGATTCCCCAGCCTGGGCCGCGTGGATGCGGTCCTTGATCTGGTCCCAGATCTCCGACCAGACCTGGTGGGCAGGTTGGCCCAGGGCGGCCGGATGCTTGCCGCCGATGATCGGCAAATAGGCATCATTGTAGAAATTGATCAGTTCCGGGCCCCACCACACCCACATGGGCTGGCGCGACGCCAGCATGATGCGCAGGCAGGTCCGCAAGGTCCGCGGCCAGCTTTCCGGTGGCCCCAGAGGGGTGGCTGCCCAGTTGAAAGCCCGGATGGCAGCGCCCATCTCTCCTCCACCGGCAAGAAAATCCGGCGTGGATCTGGGCTTGGGGGATTTGACTTGGATGACGTTCATGTCCGGCTGCCGCCCCGATGCTCCTTCCCGACCATCAGCGTCAACGCCGCGGGGTCATGCCGGGTTCCAAATCGGCCCGATTGGACGGAAGATTGGCGGATTGACCCGGGAACCCCGTCCCCGGCCCGCGGTTATCGCTAGCAGCGTCGCAATTCTCGGACGGGGGCGGCGTAACTTTCCTGCCGGACTGTCGAACGGAGCTTCATGAAAGCCGCCCTGCAGCCCACCACAAGCCTGGCCCAGGCCTATGCGCAGGTCCGTGCCCTGAGCTTGGCGCTGGCCTGGCCCCTGTCAGCGGAAGACTGCCTGCTGCAGTCCATGCCCGACGCCAGCCCGGTGAAATGGCATCTGGCTCATACCAGCTGGTTCTTCGAGACCGTGATCCTGGCGAAGCGCTCCGGCTACCGGCCCTTCGATCCGCGGTTCGCCTATCTGTTCAATTCCTATTATGAGGCGCTGGGGCCCCGTCATCCCCGGCCCCGCCGCGGCCTTCTGGCCCGGCCCAGCCTGGACGAGGTTTATGCCTATCGCGCCCATGTCGATGCCGCGATGCCGGAGGCTTGCGCCGATGAGACGCTTCACGACCTGATCACCCTGGGACTGCATCACGAGCAGCAGCATCAGGAGCTGATCCTCACCGACATCAAGCATGCGTTTTTCTCCAACCCCTTGCTCCCGGCCTATCGCAGCGATGCCGCCCTTCCCCGTGCGGCCACGGCTCCCGAGTGCGTCTCCATTCCCGGCGGCGTGTCATTGATTGGCCATGACGGTTCCGGTTTCGCCTTCGACAATGAAAGCCCGCGCCACCAGGTCCTGCTGAGGCCGTTCCGCATCGCCTCCCGGCCGGTCAGCAACGCGGAATACCGGGCCTTCATCGCCGACGGTGGCTATCGCCGCCCCGAATTCTGGCTCTCGGACGGCTGGGCCAAGGTGCAGGAAGAAAATTGGGAAGCCCCGCTTTATTGGCTGAAGGACGATGACGGCAGCGAAAGCGTATTCACGCTTTGGGGCGTGCAGCCACTCGATCCCAACGCCCCGGTCGAGCATGTGAGTTTCTATGAAGCAGCCGCCTATGCCGCCTGGGCGGGGGCGCGGCTGCCCACCGAATTCGAATGGGAAGCATCTGCGACAGCAGATGCTTCCCGCGGGCGCTTCGCGCATGGCGAAGTCTGGGAATGGACCCGTTCGTCCTACGATCCCTATCCTGGCTTCAAGGCATTTGAAGGCATGGCCGCGGAATACAATGGCAAGTTCATGATCGGCCAGATGGTGTTGCGCGGCGGATCAAGCGCCACGCCGCCCGGCCATATCCGCTCCACCTACCGCAATTTCTTCCCGCCGCAAGCGCGCTGGCAATTCTCGGGAATACGTCTGGCGGAGGATGCATGAGCGCGCCTGCCTTATTTGATTGCCCTATCGCTTCGCCAGATAACGGCGGGGCGCGCTGGCAATTCTCAGGAATACGATCGGCGGAGGATATTTGATGGACACCTCGCTCGCCCGCATCCAGCCTTGTACCGCCGTGTCGGGCGAAAGCTTTGCCGAGAACCTGCTCGCGGGCCTTGTCAGGACACCCAAGGAAATTGCCTGCAAATATTTTTATGACGCGGCTGGCTCGCGCCTGTTCGAGCAGATTTGCGAATTGCCGGAATATTACCAGACCCGCACCGAGATGGCCTTGCTGAACCGTCATGCGGGCGAGATCGCCGCGCTGATGGGCGAGAGTGTAGAGATCCTGGAATTCGGCGCCGGCTCCCTGCGCAAGGTGCGCATCCTGCTGGATGCGGCCCGGAACCCGTACGCCTACACGCCGCTGGACATTTCCGGCGATTATCTGCAGGAGGTGGTGCGCGCCCTGGCGGCGGATTATCCCGCCCTGGTGCTGCGGCCGGTGGTAGGCGATTTCACCTGCCTGCTGGAGATTCCCGACCTGCCGGGCCGGAACTCAAAAATCTCCCGCCGCGCCGGTTTCTTCCCCGGCTCGACAATCGGCAATTTCAAGCCCGATGCCGCCATGGCCTTGCTGCGCCAGATGCGCGCCAGCCTGAATGGCGGCGGGCTCTTGATCGGCGTGGATCTGGTCAAGGATCCGGCGCGCCTGCACGCCGCCTATAACGATGCGGCCGGCATCACCGCTCTGTTCAACAAGAACCTCATGGTGCGGGCCAATCGCGAGCTGGGCGCCGATTTCGATCCCGACGGTTTTGCCCACTACGCGCCCTATAATGCGGGCGCCCATCGCGTGGAAATGTATCTGGTCAGCCTGAAGCGCCAGAGCGTGACGATTGGCGGCGCGCATTTCGACTTCGCGGCCGGCGAGCCGGTGCATACCGAGGACAGCCATAAATACACGATCGAAAGCTTCCGCGAGATGGCGGCCCGCGCCGGCTTCAATCCCCGCGCGGTGTGGACCGATGAAGAGAGGTTATTCTCGGTGCACTGGCTGGAGTCGCGCTAGGAAGCAAGCATCAGGATCGGCTTCTGCCAGTCCTTGAGCACCGCCGTGGCGGTGTTGCCGAAGAACAGTTCTTCGCCCGGCCGCGCCGCCACGCCCATCACGATCATGGAAAAATTGCGGGCCGCCTCCTTGAGGATGGCGCCGGCCGCCGCCGAACGCGGCGAAATGCGGGTGGTCACCGCCACGCCATAGCGTTCGCCCAGCTCGGTCATGTCCTTGAGCACGCGCTCCTCGCGCAGGCGGGTGCGCGAATGCCCGTCCGTCTGCGAGACGAAGAGGGTATGCACCTGCGCGCCAGTGGCGCGCGCCAGCGCCAGCGCGATCTCGGCGGCGCGGCGCGATTGCGGATTGCCGTTGACCGGCACCAGGATCCGGCTGCGGCGGCTGAGCGCCTCCCGGCCATTGGCGAAGATGATCAGGGGGCCTTCAAAACCGGCGGCGAGATGGGTCACCTCCGGCGCAAAACCGCCATCTTCCACACTCTTCTCCAGGCCGATGAACATCAGGTCATAGCCCTTGCGCGCTTCGTCCCTGATCACGTCGGCCGGCGAATCCACCGGCACCCGCTCCGTCAGATGCACTTTTTCCGGTTCGGGCTCGGCTTCATCCGCCTTCACCCGCGCGGCGCTTTTTTTGGCGCCCGCTTTTACTTCCCGCGCCAGGGGATCGGTCTTGAGATCGGCCGCGCTTTCCACTCGCGACTGCGCGCCGCTGATCTCTCTCTGCGCGGTGCCGGTTTCATCCGGCTGCTCGACATGGCTGGTGTTTTCGCCGTCTTCCGCCGCTTTCCGTCCGGGCTTCACCTTGGCGGCCTGACGCAAGTCCGCATTCAGCTTCAGGATGGTGACCGGCATGCCGTGCGCGCCCGCGAGCAGGCCGGCAAAGCGGGCGGCGGTGCGGCCGACCGCGCTCTCATCCACCGCCAGAAGCAGCCGCTCCAGCCTGGGCAGAAAGCCCCGCTGGTCGAGCGTCTCGCGCGCAATGCGGGTTTCCTCTTCCCTGCTCAGGGGAAGATCGCGCAGGGCCGCGCGCAGCATGGGCGGCATGGCCATGGTGGTGACCACCGCCATGGTGACGATCATGGTGTAGAGATTCTGGCTGAGCGCGCCCATCGAAAGCCCGATGGAAGCGACAATGACCTCGGTGGATCCGCGCGCATTCATGGCGCAGCCCAGCGCGATGCCCTCGCGCCAGGAAAGCCGCCCCAGCATGGCGCCGGCAAATGCGCCGGAGAATTTTCCCACCGATGCGATCACCACCAGGAGCGCGGTCAATCCCATCAGTGTCCCGTCCTTGAGGATGGTGAGATCGGCCGCCAGGCCCGACAGGCCGAAGAAGATCGGCATGAAGAAGGCGGTGATCATGCCGCGCAGCTGGGTCTGGATGTGGCCCGTGAGAATGGGCGATTCCCCGATCAGCACGCCCGCCATGAAAGCGCCCAGCACGGTGCGCACGCCCAGAAGCTGGGTGACCTCGGCAAGTGCGCCCATGATCACCAGGATGGCGGTGACCACCGCGAAGTCGCTGCGGAAATTGTCGTTCACCCAGCGGATGGCGGAAAAGACCAGCCAGCGCCCCGCGGTGAAGCAGAACACCAGAAACAGGACAATGCCGGCCACGGTCTTGGCGAGATCCAGCCAGTCTATGCCTTCCGGGCCCGTGCCATTGCTGCCCGCGCCGGCAATGCCGAAGGTGATGGCGATGATCACCCAGCCGCACGTGTCTTCCATGATGGCGGTGGCGACGATGATCTGGCCCAGGTTGCGGCGCATGAAATTCATTTCCCGCACCACCATCGCCACGATCTTGATGGAGGAAATGGAGAGCGCCGTGCCCAGAAACAGCGACGGCACCAGCCGGCTGCCGCCGCCCACCCCCCCGAATAGCAGGGCGGGACCGAACTGACCCAGCAGATAGCCGCAGGCGAAGGGAAAGGCGATGCCGCACAGCGCAATCGCGATGGCCGCGGCGCCGGATTTTCTGACCAGCTTGAGATCGGTCTCCATGCCGGTCAGCAGCAGCAGCATCAGGATGCCGATCTGCGACAGGCCATCGATCATGCCCTTCTGGGCTTCGTCCTTGGGAAAGAGGAAATGCTGCGCGCCGGGCCAAAGCCAGCCGAACAGCGACGGCCCCAGGATGATGCCCGCCAGCAAGGTGCCCATCAGCGCGGGCTGGCCAATGCGCTGCATGCCTTCGCCCAAGAGCCGCCCCACCACCAGAAGCAGCAGCACTTCGGCCACCAGCAGGGCTTCGGACTTGCCGCTGCTGCTGGCGCCATTGCCGGCGGTCTTGCCGCTGCTTTTGACGAAATCGCCTTTGGCGTCCACGCTCTGGCTGTGCGCGGCCGGCGCCGCATGGGCAAGCTGGCTGCCCTCGCCCAGCTGGATGGCGGCGAAGCAGAGGATCAGTCCCAGCACAAAAGCCGCTGGCGCGGGAAGCTTGCCAATAAAGTGCATCAAAATCGGCTCGGACGGTATCCTGCCGGAAACGCGCGAAGCCCATTTTGCGTTCTGGGCGGCTTGCAAGCTTTCGCCCAAACCGCCAAGCTGCCGGCCGTTTTTGGGGAGGAAATCCATGAAGAAAATAATGTTTATCGGACTTGTTGCCGGCCTCGCAGTTATGGCTTCGACCACCGCCTTCGCCCAGTCCGGTGGACAAATGGCGGTGCCGGCCACGCCCGACAAGCAGGTTTATGACGTTCCGGCCGGCAGCAAGGATCAGGAGATCATCATCCAGACCCGCAGCCTGAAGGATGGCGAGACGGTGACACCGCATATCCATCACGGCGTTGAGATGACCGAAGTGCTTTCCGGCACCTTCGAGCTCTATATCAAGGGCCAACCGGTGAAGGTGATCCATGCCGGCGGAAGCTTCCTGGTACCGCGCGAAGTCCCGCATGACGCGCGCCCCGCGCCGGGCAGCCCACCGGTGAAGCTGGCAGTCACGCTGGTGATCGACAAAGGCACCCCGGCGCGCACGCCCGTCAGTGATGTGCTTATTCCCAAGTAGGACATACAAGCAGGCCCGGAGATGTGGTGTCCTCCCCTTGCGCGCTTCAGCGCACAGCAAGGGGAGGTGGCCGTAGCTGGCTCTTGAGCCAGCGAAGGCCGGAGGGGTTCATGTGGTTACTCTTCGCCTTCTCCGGGCCGCTTTTGTGGGCGGTGTCGACCCACATCGACAAATTCCTGGTCGATAAATATTTCCACGACAGCGACACCACCGTGCTGATGGTGTTCACCGCCTTTCTGGGTGTGGTGGCGCTTCCCCTGATCTGGCTGTTTGAGCCGAAAGTGTTGGCGCTCTCCTGGCTCGCCACCATCGTGATGACGGTGTCGGGCATTCTTTACATGGGCGCGATGCTGTTTTACCTGCGTGCCATCCAGTCGGAAGAAGCCTCCGTCGTCGCGCCCCTGTTCCAGGCCAATACGCTTTTCACTTTCATATTGGGCCTGCTCTTGCTGCATGAGCTGCCGCGCTGGCCGCAGCTTCTCGGCGCGGGCCTGGTGGTGGGCGGCGCCCTGGGCCTGTCGCTGGACAGGAACCTGCATCTCGGCCGCTTCAAGCCCCGGCTGGTGCTGCTGATGCTGTCGGCCACCTTTGTGCTGGCCTTGTCCAGCGTGGTGTTCAAGTTCTTCGCCGTGCATGACGAATTCTGGAGCACGACCTTCTGGACCTTTGTCGGCGAGGGCCTGTTCGGCACCGCGATCCTGGCGGTGCCGCGCTATCGCCGGCAGTTCGTGCACCTGTTCCGCCGCAATCCCGGCGCGGTGATCGGTGTCAACGCCGCCAATGAGCTGATCAACCTGGGCGGCGGACTGGGGGTGCGCTATGCGTCGCTGCTGGCGCCGGTCGGGCTGGTCTCGGCCATCTCGGCGACCTCGACCTTCTTCGTCTTCCTGTTCGGCATCCTGCTGACCCTGTTTTTCCCCAGGCTGGGACGGGAGGATTTGTCGGCCCAAAACCTCATTCAAAAGGCGGCAGGCGGGCTTTTGATCATGGCCGGGGTAGTCCTGATCGAGGTCCAGGGCGGCGGCACGACGCACTGAAAGCACTTGCCCGGTGGGATCAGACATGTGTCACTGGCCCCATAAGATAACGTCTGGGGAGACGCATGCGGAAATTCGGAATTATCGTTGCGCTATCAGGACTTGTGCTGGGCACGGCCGCCTTGGCCGCCGGGGAAGGGGTGCCGATCTGGGCCTATCCCGTGCCGCGGGAGATGCCGCCCCCATCCAAGCCGGACAACACAGTCCAGAAGAAGGTGCCGGGCTCCAAGGCCCATTTCACCGAGGCCGGCGTCAATGACCGCTTCAATGTGCCGGACTGGTTCCCCAAGGACCATCCGCCGCTGCCGGAGGTGGTGGCCCATGGCCGCAAACCCCAGGTCTTCGCCTGTGGCTTTTGCCACCTGCCCAACGGCCAGGGGCGGCCCGAGAACGCCCCGCTGGCCGGCCAGCCCGCCCAGTACCTCATCGAGCAGGTGACGGAGATGAAGGCGGGCCGCCGCAAGACCTCCCAGCCGACCATGGGCTCGATCAAGAGCATGTATGCGATCGCCGGCGCGGTCTCGCCCGACGAGGTCAAGGCGGCAGCGGATTATTTCTCCAAGCTGAAATACAAGAAATGGATCCGGGTTGTCGAGAGCGACACGGTGCCCAAGTTCGACATCTCCAGCCACAACATGCTGGTGAAGGCGAAGGGCGGCGGCACCGAGCCGCTCGGCAACCGCATCGTCGAGATTCCGGAAAATCTGGATCTGGTCGAACTGCGCGATCCCAATTCCGGCTTTGTCGCCTATGTGCCCAAGGGCGCGATCGCGCGGGGGCGAAAGCTGGTGCAAAGCGGCAATGGCGCCTTTCCCTGCGCCTCCTGCCATGGCGCCAGCCTGAAAGGCGACGGCAACGTGCCGGCTCTTGCCGGACGTTCGCCGTCCGGCATCGTGCGCCAGCTTTATGATATCCAGCACGGCACGCGCGGCGGCCCGGCGGTGGATCCGATGAAGCCGGAAGTCGCCAACATGACAGACACGAACAGGGTGGACATCGCCGCCTATCTGGCGTCGCTGAAGCCGTGATGCGAAGCCTGCATCGATCCATAGCGGAATGGGATTGGTGACGGCGCGGAGGTCACCCCTAGGATCGACTAAAGTACGGGAGAGACGTTCATGCATTCCACCCGCCGTTCGTTCCTGATGGCCTCTGCCGCGGCGATGGCGTTGCCGTCCATGAAGGCGTTTGCCGCCGACACGGCCATCACCATCGCCACCCCGATGGATCCGCCGGAATGGGCGCTTCTGGAGCGCGAACTGCTGCACGCCCACACCGCGGCCTGCGTGAAGTTCTTCCAGCGCTATTTCGATCCCGCCAATGGCTGGCTCGAGGCCACGGTTCGTTATGGCGGCGATGACGGCCCCGATGACGCCATCGAGAATGTCAATGACTGGCCGCATGTCTATGCGCTGGGCGGCGACGATATTCTCAAGCCGATGTACGAAAAGGCCTATGAAGGCCATGTCCAGCAGTACAGCGCGGCCAAGACCACCGATGTGCCGATCGCCAAGAACGGCATGTACTACAAGGAATTCCCCAGCCAGTTCGACTGGCAGCACAATGGCGAAGGCCTGACCGTCTTCAACCTGATGCCGCTGGGTGATCCCTACAGCCGCCGCTATCGCCAGCGGGTGGAGCGCTTCTCCGGTTTCTACATGGACGAAGACCCCGGTGCGCCAAACTACGATCCCAAGCTCAAGATCATCAAGAGCCTGATGAATGGCAGCCGCGGGCCGATGCTGCGCAAGGCGACGGCGCTGGACTGGACCGGCGATCCCATCGACGTGAAGGATCGCTTCCCGTCGCTCGGCCACGGCGAAGACGATTACAAGATGATGCTCTCCCACTTTGAGGGCTATACCGATGTGGTGGGCGACCATCCGCTGAACCTGGTGGCCACCACCCTGCCGTCAAACGCCTACATGCTGACGCATGAGCAGAAATACAAAGACTGGGTGCTGGGTTATTGCGACGCCTGGCTCCAGCGCACCAAGGACAATGGCGGCATCATCCCGTCCAATATCGGGCTGGACGGCAAGATCGGCGGCGAAACCGACGGCAAATGGTGGGGCGGATGTTACGGCTGGGGTTTCTCGCCCGTGGTGCCGATGACCGGCAAGCGCGATGACCGCAACCGCGTGCCCCGCGCCTTTGTCGGTTTCATGAACGCCTATCTGCTGTCCAAGGGCGACGACAAATATATGGAAGCCTGGCGCACCACCGCCGACAAGATCGATGCCCAGGCCAAGACGGTGGACGGCAAGGTCTCGACGCCGACCATGCGCGGCGACCAGGGCTGGTATGGCTACAAGCCGGGCAAGTACCGCTACAACTTCCTGGAGATGTACCACCTCACCATGAAGCCGTCGGACCGCGCGCGCTGCGAGGAAACCGGCTGGTACGACTTCCTGGAAGGCAAGAACCCCGATTATCCGGTGAAGGCGCTGAAGGCTGGACTGGCGCGTATCCGCAAGCAAATGGAGATCGTGGACGACGACAATACCTCGGCCGACATGCGGTTGGCCGATTCCGCGCTGGACTACAACCCCGCCACGGTGACGCCGCTGACCCAGCTGATCGAGGCCGGTCTCTATATCCAGCATCCCGGCTGGGCCAAGACCACGCCGGGCCAGGGCGGCTCGCTCCTGTTCTGCCGCCTGCGCTATTTCGATCCGGCGCGCCGGCGCGCCGGCCTGCCCCAGGATGTGGCGGCGCTGGTCGATGGCTGGGGCCCCGACAGCCTGACCGTGACCCTGGTCAATGTCAGTCCCAGCGTGTCGCGCAGCTTGGTCGTGCAGGGCGGCGCCTATGGCGAGCACCAGATCGAGACAGTGACGGATGGCAAAACCACGACCGAGGTGAATGCCACCACCTTCCCGGTGCGGCTGGCGCCTGGCTGCGGCACCAGGCTGACGCTCAAGATGAAGCGTTTCGCCAACGATCCGACCCTGTCGATGCCCTGGGAATCGACCGTGGCGGATCTGGGCAATCCGCCCGAGATCGCCAAATACGTGCACAAATCCAGCGGGATGCCGTAAAAATTGGGCCGCTTGCCAAGCTGCCCAAACCGGCGTTTGCTTGCCCCACAAAGACAAGAATATCGGGGGAACATGCGTTCTATTCTGCTGGCTGCCGCCTTTTGCGGCCTTGCGGCGTCTTCGGCCAGCGCGGCCGAAATCCGGGTGATCAGCCCGGGCGTGATCTCCAATTCCGGCCTCTCCGATGTGGCCGCCGCCTTCGAGAAGAAGACCGGGGTCAAGGTGACCATCCAGGTGGACGGGATGGGCACCATCATCAACGACACCCGCACCGGGACGCCGGCCGCCGATGTCGTGATGCTGCCCATGGACCTGATGGCGACCATGGCGCTGTCCGGCGCATTGAAGCCGGAAAGCTTCACCCCGCTGGGGCGGGTCGAGATCGGGCTGTTCGCCAAGCCCGGCTTCAACAGCCATCCCGACATTTCCACCGTGCCGGCGCTGGCGGCGGCGATGAAGACGGCCTCGGCGGTGTTCTATTCCGATCCCGTCTCGGGCAGCATGCAGGCGGGCATGAGCGACCGCATGCTGAAGCGCCCGGAATTCGCCGGCGTGCATGGCGTGCCGGTGAAGGGCGATGCGGAGCCGGCGCTCAAACGCGGCGATGGCGATGACCATGCCATGGGGCTGGGCCTGATCCACGGCACCCATTCCACCGCCAATACGCCCACCGAAAATCCCTATCTGATCGGCATGCTGCCGGCGGAACTGGGCATGCATATGGACATGGCGACCGCCGTCTCGGTGCGCAGCGCCGACACCAAAGACGCCATCGCTTTCATTCAGTTCGCCATTTCGCCGGAGATGCGCAACGTGTGGAAGGCCAAAGGCGTGGACCGTTACTGAAAAACGTCATGACGAGAAACAAAGGGGAGAATGAGATGAAGAAATGGATTTTGGCTTCGGCGTTGTCGGCAGCGGCATGCCTTTCGGGACCCGCGACCGCGCAATATGCCGCGCTGCCGCCGCAACCCGAGCCCCCGGGCCCGGTGAAGATTCCGGACGCACCGCAGCTGCCCTATCACTTCGGAGAACGCCCGGTGGCGCCGCTCGGCGAGAAGTTCGGCAATGTCGCCGCCATCACCCTGATGAAGAATGGCGATCTCCTGGTCTACAACCGCAATCCCGACATCATGATGGTGGAATATGATCCCAGCGGCACCACCGTGAAGCGGGTGTTCAATCCCAACATGGCGATGAACCCGCACGGGCTGCGCATCGACCGCTATGGCAATATCTGGGCGATCGATAGCTTCCTTAATGTCATCTACAAGATGAACAGCAAGGGTGAAGTCCTGAAAGTGTTCGGCGTGCGCGGCGAGAACGCGCCCTGGGATGACAGCAAGTGGAACGGCATGTTCAACCAGCCGCTCGACATCGCCTTCGACAAGGACGACAATTTCTATGTCGTGCAAAGCCATGGCGGCACCTCGCCGCCCGCCGACTGCACCTTCTGCGCCACCTATGACAGCCCGCAGACCCACAATGCCCATGGCCATGCGGTCTTTGTTACCCATCCGCCAGCGATCCCCGGCTCCGATCCCCGGGTGATGAAGTTCGACAAGAACGGCAACCTGCTGGCCTCCGCCAGCCTCGCCCATCCCGACGGCAAGCTGCCCACCATCCATACCGTGATCGTGGCGCCGAACGGCGAAGTCTGGGTCGGCGACCGCGCCTCGCAGAAGATCCTGATCTTCGACAAGGATCTCAAGAGCCATCACGACATCCAGATGCAGAACCTGACCTGCGGCTTCTATGAAGACGCCAAGGGCCAGTTGTGGATGTCAACCGGCCGCGACGGCCTGGTGCTGAAGCTGGGCTGGGACGGCAAGGTCCAGGGCTGGTACGGCAAGCATGGCGACAACACCAATTCCAACGACATTGGCGAAGGCCATTACATGGCGGTCTCGGCTGATGAGAAGACCATCTATGTCGCCGACACGGTGCTGGCGCATGTGCTGAAGCTGGAACACAACTAGCTCCGGAATCAGGTGAATAAAAGGGGCGGTACCTCGCGGTACCGCCCTTTTCCATTGGAGGGAAAGTCAGAGTGCGGCGCCGACCGTCACAAAGAACATGCGCGGCGGGATGGGATAGCCCTGGAAGCCGCCATTGGCGCCGGTGACCGTGATGGTGGAGGTGCCCTTCTCGTCGGCCAGATTGGTGATGTTGCCGCTGATCTTGAGCTTCTTCACCCAGTCGCCGTCGCCCATATCAAAGCTGTAGCCGGCCTCAAGCCCGGCGATGAAGGAGGCGCCCACCCGCCAGTCATTGAGATAGGTGGCATAGCGGCGGCCGATGAAGTCGCCCGAAACCTGCGCGTCGAACCCATCCCAGTTGGTGGAGAAGATGAAGCGATTGAGCCAGTTCGGCACGATCGGTACCTGCTTGCCGGCGATCGGCACCACGGTGGAGACGCCATTGGTGACGGTCGAGTAGTTGTCGTCATAGTGCGACTGGTTCCAGGAGACCGCGTCATAGAACTGGAAGTGCTCGCCGAAGTGCAGCGTGCCGGCGATGTCCACGCCGTCATCGGTCACCCCGCCCACATTGACCAGGACCGAGGGGTTGGGGTTGATGAAGTTGAAGGTCGCGACATTGAAGAGACGATTGTAGAAATCCACGTGATAATAGTTGGCCTGGCCGTCGACAGAGGTGAGCGGACCCAGATCCACCTCGCGGCTGGAGCGCACGCCGGCTTCATAGGTCCAGGACCGCTCGGGATGGGCCGTCTGCCTGAAGGTGTTGAAGGCGAGCTGGCTGCCCAGGCTCCAGGGCGAGGCGCCGTAGAAATTGCTGCCCGCGGCATAGGGCACGAACTGGCGGACATTCTCCTGGACGTTGGCGAACACCTGTTCGCTGTCGGTGACATTCCAGATCGCGCCCGCCTGCGGCAGGAACCATTCATTGGTGCTGATGGTGCCGGTCGGGAAGGCGACCTGCGGGCTGGTGGCGGGGAGACCGAAAGCATTGCCCGCCTGCAGATTCTGCTGCTGGGTCAGCACATTGTTGCCCGCCGTCTGCAGGCTGGACTTGACGCCGGCCTGCAGCAGCAGGTCGGGGGTGATGTGCCACTGGTCCTGGGCATGCAGCTGGATGTCGTCGGTTCGCAGCGACACGTCATACTGGGTGAAATTGGGACCGCGCGGCGTGGTGTAGGGTGTCAGGTCGTTGTTGGCGGCCGCGAAGGGATACCAGCGGCGCCCCGTGGACGAGGCGTTGCGCTCATACCAGGCGCCGACTTCGATATTGTGGTCGCCCAACTGCCAGTTGAAAGTGGACAATTCGCCGAAGCGGTTGATGCGGTATTCGGTGGTGCGCACCTCATAGCCGGTGCCGCCGAACAGGTTGACGATGTTGGCGAGCGTGCCGGCCGAGGTCGAGGAACCGCCCGCCACCAGCTGCGGGTAATAGATCGCGAACAGACCTGGCAGACCGGCCTGATTGATCGGGCCCGCCACGATGCCGCGGCCGTCATTGTGATGGAAATAGAGTTGGTTCGACCAGGTCATGTCACTGTCGAGGTGCCAATCATATTTGGCGTAAGTCAGCACGTCCTGGCGCTGGGCGGCGCTGTGATAGTCGGTGAAATTGTTGCCCTGCGCGGCGGGCGGAGTGCCGTTGGTCAGCGACGCGATGGCGGCCGGCAGGTTGGGGTAGAACAGCGATCGGGTATAGGGAAAATAGGTCGAAGTTGCCGTCTGCTGGTTGCCAAAGGCGGTCGCGTCTTCGTTGGGTTCGACCTTGGCATCCCAGTCCGCAAAGAAGGTCAGGCGGCCGGTATCGTCTTCATGGACATATTTCAGGTTGACCTGATCACCGCGCTGATGGGCGTCAAAGTCCCAGGCGCGCTGGTCCTGATGGAGATAGGAGACATAAAAGGCGTTGCCGTCACCCAGATCACCGGAATCGACGCGGACGAAAGTGCGGGTGGCGTCATAACTGCCCAGGGTCTGGCGGCCGTCCACGGTGAAGCTCTGCAGCGGATCGCTGGAGAAAGTCTCGATGGCGCCGCCCAGATTGGAAGTCGAGGCCACGCCCAGCGAGCCGGTGCCCGATTCCAGGGTCACGCGGCGGACATTTTCCGAGGTGACGGCGCGGGTGGGCGACAGGCCATTATAGTTGCCGTACTGCTGGTCGCCCAACGGCACGCCGTCCATGGTGTAGCCCAACTGCTGGGTGGTGAAGCCATGCACAACCAGCGATTCATTCTGTTCGTTATTGCCCCAGGGATCGGCGGTTTCATAGACCACGCCGGGCAGGGTTTCGATCGCCTTGAGTGGGCTGACGCCGGGGATGATTTTCTGCGCCTGCACATTGCTCATCGACACCGCCGACTGCGTTGCTTCGCGGTCGGAGGTCACGATCACGGTTTCCACATCGCCACCGGAATCGGCCGGCGCCATTGTCTGGGCCTGCGCTGTCAGGGACAAGGCGCTGATCGCGCTGGTGACGAAAAGCATGCCCTTGAATTTGTGACGCAAAGACATCGTGAAACCCCCTTATTATGACTGGCGCAAGGACGCGCGCTTGGGGTTCGTAGGTGCGCTGCAATACGGAAACGCCAAAGTTGCGTGACAGAATTGTGAAATGCATATGCGCTTCAATCGCGGCGATGCGGCCGATTGTCATGTGCCTGTTGGATGTACTGAATATTGAATGTTTTTTGTGCGCCGGGAGCGAGGCATGACATTTTCACGCGTGACATTTTTCGCCGCCCTGTTGCTGTTGCCGGTTCCAGTTGAAGCGGCGCCGGTGCTGATGATCTCGATCGACGGCCTGCGTCCCGGCGATGTGCTGGAGGCCGATGCGCGCGGCTTCAAGGCGCCCGTGCTGAAAAAGCTGGTTGCGGAAGGTGTTTTTGCCAGCGGCGTGAAGAACGCGCTGCCCACCGTCACCTATCCCAACCACACCACCCTGATCACCGGCGTATGGCCCGCAAAGCATGGCATCGCCAACAACCCGACCTTCGATCCGCTGCAGAAGAATATGGGCGGCTGGTACTGGTACAGCGAAGACATCAAGGTGGGAACGCTGTGGGACGCCGTGCACAAAAGCGGCGGCAAGGTCGCGAGCCTGTCCTGGCCGGTCAGCGTGGGCGACCGGTCCATCGACTATAACCTGCCGGAATATTGGCGCGCCCAGATTCCGGAAGACATGAAATTGATGCGCGCCCTGGCCACGCCGGGCATCGTGCCGCTGCTGGAGAAGCGCACCGGCCTGACCTACGCACAGACCGATGGCGAGGAAGTCGAGAAGGACGTCGGCCGCGCCCGCTTCACCGCCGCGCTGATCGCGGCCAAGCACCCCATGTTCACCACCTTGCATCTGCGCGGGCTGGATCACATCGAACATGGTTACGGTCCGGGCTCGCCGCAAGCCAAAGAAGCGCTTGCAACACTGGACAAGGCGGTAGGCGAACTGGTGGCGGACGCGCGCAAGGCCGAACCCGATCTGGTGGTCGCCATCGTATCCGATCACGGCTTTGCGCCGGCGGAGCACAGCGTCAACCTGATCGCGCCTTTCGTTCAGGCCGGCCTGATCACGCTGGACAAGAACAATAAAGTGACCGGCTGGCGGGCCGAGCCCTGGGGTGGCGCCTCGGCGGCCATCGTTCTCGCCAATCCTGGCGACGCGGCACTCAAGGCCAAGGTCTCATCCCTGTTGAATGATCTGGCGGCGAAACCCGAGCTGGGCATCGATCATATCGCCGATGCGGGCGAGGTCGCGCGGTTGGGCGGCACACCGATGGCGTCCTTCTGGGTGGATTTCAAGCCCGGCTATCTGATGGGCACCGATCCGTCCGCGCCGCCGGTGGGACCAGCCTCGGTCAAGGGCACGCATGGCTATTTCCCCACCCACGCGGAGATGCGCGCCACCTTCATTCTGGCCGGGCCGGGGATCACCAGGCATGGCTCGCTGGGCGAAATCGACATGCGCGACATCGCTCCCACCCTGGCCAAGGTGATGAAAGTGTCGCTGCCGGACGCGGACGGAACGCCTCTGTTCTAGGACTTCGGCGCGTTCGGCTTTTTGCCTTTATAGCCGCCGGGCTTGCCGAATTTCTTTTTGCCGCCACCGAATTTCTTGCCGTGAAAGCCGGGCTTGCGCGGCGGGCTGTCACCTGGTGCATCGCCCGACGCCACGCGCTCACGCGGCCGTGCCGTGGATTCGCCCGTCTGGTCCAGGGCGGGTGAAATGCGCACTCCGCCCTTCTTGCGCTCGCTGACCAGGATGGTGAATTTGGGCGCCGCCGCCGGATCGATCTGGAACAAGGTTTCCATTTCAAACACGCGGATCGCGCCGACGTCCTTCTTGGTGACTTCGCCCTGGCGGCAGATTTCCGGCAGCAGCCATTTGGGATCGGCATTACGTTCGCGCCCGACATTGAGCCGGAACCAGACCCCGTTCGCCATTTCGCCGGGGGCAGAGCCGCGTTCATGGGTGGGAGCGTGCTGGCGTTCGCTGGTCTTGTGAGGCCGTTCCCTTTGTTCGCCTGGCCTCGGCTCGCGCGGCCTGTGTTCACGCTGCAGGTCGCCTTCACGCGGCTTGCGGTCGCGCTGTTCGCGCGGTGCCTTGTGGCCCTGCGGGCCCTCGTCCTCGATCTCTTCCGGGGCGGGCAGCCCGGCGCGGTACATCTTTACGAACGCCGCCGCCAGCTGGCGGGGACTGTGGGTCTTCAGAAGTTCATCGGCCATCGCCAGATCATCCTCGGTGCCGGGTTCGACCAGCAAAGGATTTTCCAGCAACCGTTGCTGATCCACCTTGCGGATGTCCTCCGCCGTTGGGGCATTGCCCCAGACCGCATTGACGCGGGCGCGGCCCAGCATTTCCTCGGCGCGGCGCCGGCGCGACGGCGGCACCAGCAACACGCTCACGCCTTTCTTGCCGGCGCGTCCGGTGCGGCCGCTGCGATGTTGCAGCACCTGGGCGTCGTTGGGCAGTTCGGCATGGATAACAAGGCTGAGACCGGGCAGATCGATGCCGCGCGCCGCCACGTCGGTGGCAACACAAACCCTGGCGCGGCCGTCGCGCAGCGCCTGCAGCGCATGGTTGCGCTCGCTTTGCGACAGCTCACCCGACAGCGCCACACAGGAAAAACCCCGCTCGGTGAGTTGCGCCTCCATGTGGCGCACGGCGTTGCGGGTATTGCAGAAGACCAGCGCGCCGGGCGGATCCAGGAAACGCAGCAGATTGACCACGGCGCTTTCGATCTTGTTGCCGGCGATGCGGATGGCGCGATATTCGATGTCGGCATGACCCGAGGTTTCCGCGCGCGTGGCGATGCGCAGCGCGTCCTTCTGGTAGTGCGTCGCCAGGGTGACGATGGCCTTGGGCAGGGTCGCGGAGAACAGCAAGGTACGGCGATCGTCCGGCGTGGTTTCCAGGATGAACTGGAGGTCTTCGCGAAAGCCCATGTCGAGCATCTCATCGGCTTCATCCAGCACCGCGCAGCGCAGGCCCGTCAGTGTCAATGCGCGCCGCTCGATGTGATCGCGCAGGCGGCCCGGCGTGCCGACCACGATATGGGCGCCGGCCGACAATTCGCGGCGCTCGCGGCCCGGATCCATGCCACCGACGCACGACACGATGCGCGCGCCGGCAAAATGATAAAGCCATCCCAACTCGCGCTGGACCTGCAGCGCCAGTTCGCGGGTAGGCGCAATGATCAGCGCCAGCGGGTCGCGCGCCGGGCCAAAGGCGGCGGCGCCTTCCAGCAACGTCTCGGCCATCGCCAGGCCAAAGGCGATGGTCTTGCCGGATCCGGTCTGGGCCGAAACCAGCAGGTCGCGGCCCTCCGCATCCGGCTCCAGCACGGCGCGCTGCACCGGTGTGGGCTCGGTGTATTGGCGCTCGGCCAGGGCGCGGGACAAGGCGGGATGGGTGGCGGGAAAACTCAAAGGGAACTCGGGGTCGCGGATTTTCGGGCCCTCTTTAGTCCTCTGGCCGCGAAAAGATAGGTAAAACGCGACTAGTGTCGTGGTTTCGAAGTTCGCTGCGTCCTGATATGAGGCTTCGGGCGAACTTCGAAACCAAAACG
>DATAWO010000060.1:0-1631 GCA_036267165.1 Rhizomicrobium sp.
CAGCTGTCGCCAGCGGAGATGGATGCGATCCTGGCGCATGAACTCTGCCACCTGCGCCGGCGCGACAATCTTCTGGCAGCGCTGCACATGCTGGTGGAGGGCCTGTTCTGGTTCAATCCGCTGGTGTGGTGGATCGGGCGCCGCCTGGTGGAGGAACGCGAGCGCGCCTGCGACGAAGCGGTGGTGGCCGCCGGCATCCGCCCGCTGGTCTATGCCGAAGGCATTCTCAAGACCTGCCGCTTCTACGTCCAGTCTCCGCTGGCCTGCGCCTCCGGCGTGTCCGGCGCCGACCTCAAAGTGCGGTTGGGCGCGATCATGGCGCAGCGCCCGGTGATGGAACTGCATCCGGCCCAAGGCCTGCTCTTGATGCTGGCCAGCACAGCGGTGGTGATGCTGCCGCTCAGTGCCGGCATGATGGGCTCGGCCCCGGTCTCGCGCATCGCGCTGCGCGCCGCCACCATACTGGCGGCGCCGCAACTGGTGGCGCCCGTCATCCCGCCGGTGGCGGAGATGCCCAAGGCCGCAGCCGTGCACCACGCGCATCATGTCCGCGTGACGGCACAGAGTGAGGAACATCCCCTACCGGCAACCCCAACGGTTTCCTGGATGGGTGTGCGGCTGCCGGCGATGCGGATTGATATCGCGCTGGATGCCCGCCTGCCCTTGCTGGCCACGCCCGGCCCCGATCCCGTGACCTGCCGCAAGCCAGAGCAGCTTGCCGACTCCCATCTGCCGGGTCCCGAGGTTTGCCTGCACAAAAGCGAATGGGATCAGCTGAAGACCAAGAATGAAGAGGTCACGCCCGATGGCCATGGCCTGATCCATCTCGACTATGCCAAGCGCCAGGGCATGGGAAAATTGTGCACCGGCACATTTTCTCCCGGCGCCACCACCGGCTTCAGCTATACGCCCACCGGCTGCCTCTAGCCCTTCGGCGCTTCCGGCGGCTCGGAGATCGGGAACAGCTCGCTGACCCCGAAATCGGCGTTGCGCCGCTGCTCCAGTTCCTGGTTGTAGCGCCGAAGCGCATAGGCCTCGGTGAGATAGCCCAGCACATGCCTGTCGGTGGTCGAGCGCACCACCGGCAAGGTCTCCAGCTGGGTGCCGTTGAACAGCCCCAGCGCAATGCGGATATTCTGTGACGGCAGAAGAAAAGCGTTGGGCGCGGCGGCGACATTGCGCGCGGTCTGGGGTGCGCCGTCCGGCATGCTTTTGATCTCATGCAGCCTGGCCAGGTCAATCGAGCCGATGAACTGGCCCTTGTCCTCGGCGAACAGAAATTTGGCGCTGCCCAGCGGATATTTTTCGCGCAAGCTCGCCACCGTCTGTTCGGCGTCCACCACCTTGGCATCGGCGCGCATCAGCCTCGCCACGGTGAGATTGGCGATCCAGCCCACATCATGCGGGCTGTGGATGCTCAACCCGCGCTGGTGGAAACGCCAGGTCGAGAAGGAATAGCCGAAGCTCAGCCGCACGATGGTGGCGGAGATGATCACCCCTACCATCACCGCGACCGTCATGGGAAAGTCGTTGGTGGTTTCCAGCACCAGGAAGACCATGGTCAGCGGCGCCCCGATCACGGCGGCGGCAACCGATCCCATGCCCACCATCATCAGCGCGATGTGATGCTC
>DATAWO010000061.1:0-3261 GCA_036267165.1 Rhizomicrobium sp.
TGGACTCGGGCTGGAACAGCGCGTCCTTCAGCCAGGCCTTTGGCTTGGCCGCGTCCTTGTCTTGCGGACTGACGTTGTAGTCACCCATCAGCACAACCGGCTCTTCATTGGCCAGAAGCTTTTTGGCGTGCAGCCTGAGCCTCTCCAGCCAGGCCAGCTTGTAGTCGAACTTGGGACCGGGCCAGGGATTGCCGTTGGGCGCGTAGATCGACGCCACCCGCACCGCGCCATGATCGCCGCTGATCACCGCTTCCAGATAGCGGGCGTGATCGTCGGTCTCGTCGCCATGCAGGCGGGGGGTGACGTCCTCCATCGGGCGTTTCGACAGGATCGCCACGCCATTGTAGCTCTTTTGTCCGTGTACGGCGCAGTTATAGCCCAGCGCCTCGAAGGCCAGCTTCGGGAAGTTCTCGTCCACCGTCTTGATTTCCTGCAAGCCCACCACGTCCGGTGCGGCCTGTTTCAGCCAGGCCAGCGCCGGCTCCAGCCGCGCCTTGATAGAATTGACGTTCCAGGTGGCGATCTTCATGGCTGATGCTCATGCACAAAAGGGGCGAGGGCGTCCACCATCACCGCTCGCGGCGCCGCCCTAGACAGTGAAGCTGGTGCCGCAGCCGCAGGAAGCGGTGGCGTTGGGATTGTTGACCTTGAAGGCCTGGCCGATCAGGTCATCGGTGAAGTCGATCTCCGACCCCGCCAGAAAGTCCAGCGACACCGGATCGATCAGCACTTTGGCGCCGTCCTTTTCCACCACCAGGTCTTCGCCCAGCTGGGCGTCGTCCAGGGCGAAATTGTACTGGAAACCGGAACAGCCACCCCCGGTCACCGCCAGTCGCAGGGCCGTGGGCGCGGCTTCGGCCTTCAGGATCTGGGCGATCCGCCGGGCGGCGCGGTCGGAAATGGTGACGGGCATGGCGGCCATGTCGGTTCCTTGGGCAACACTTGCAGTCTCGGACACACCCTCTATGTAGTCCCGGGCATGGCCGAAACCAACCCCGCTGCACCTGCCGGCCGTCTTCTGGGGCCGATCGTGAACCCGCCGGGCCCGCATGCCCCCTATGCGACACGACCCGAACTGAGCCGCGGCCGCCTTTATCCGGAGCCCGAAAGCGCCACCCGCTCCTGCTATTCCCGCGACCGCGACCGCATCATCCATTCCAGCGCCTTTCGCCGCCTCAAGCACAAGACCCAAGTCTTTGTGCAGCATGAGGGCGACTACTACCGCACCCGGCTGACGCATTCGCTGGAAGTGGCGCAGCTGGCGAGAAGCCTGGCGCGCACCCTGTCCGCCGATGAAGACCTGGCCGAGACGGTGGCGCTGGCGCATGACCTGGGCCACACGCCTTTTGGCCATGCCGGCGAAGAGGCGCTGGATGCCGTCACCGGGGATATTGGCGGGTTCGACCATAATGCGCATGCGCTCCGGTTGGTGACGAAACTCGAACATCGCTACGCCGATTTCGACGGCCTCAATCTCACCTGGGAAACGCTGGAAGGGCTGGTGAAACATAACGGTCCGCTGACCGGGCCGCTGCCGGGACCAATCGCCAGTTTCGACAAACGTTGGCCGCTGGAATTGTCGAGCTGGCCGGGACTGGAAGCACAGCTTGCGGCGCTGGCCGATGACATCGCCTATGTCAGCCACGATATCGACGATGGCCTGCGCGCCGGCATTTTCACCATCCGTGACCTTACCGCCGCGCCGCTGGCGGGCGGTCATGTCCAGGGCGTGCTGGAACGTCATGGCGAACTGGAACTGTCGCGCTTCATCGGGGAATTGATCCGTACCCTGATGAGTGAGCTGATGGAGGATGTGCTGAACCAGACCCGCGACAATCTCACCGGCCTCACCGGCGCCGCGGCGGTGCGCGGAGCAGGCCGGGTGACGGCCGCCTTTTCGCCCGCGCTCCTGCCGCGGCTGAAGGCGCTCAAGGCCTTCCAGATGCAGAACATGTACCGCCATCCCCGGGTGATGGTGTCCATGACCCGCGCCCAGGCGGTGGTCACCGGCCTGTACGAGGCCTTTGTCGCCGATCCCGGCCTGTTGCCGGCCGACTGGGCGCAAGCCGCGCGCGAGGCGGTTCCCGGCACGGTGGCGCGCGATTACATCGCCGGCATGACCGACCGCTATGCTTTGGCGGAATATGCCCGCGTATTTCACACAGAAATCCAGCTTTAGTGGTGCATGATTCGCGGTCAGCCCGGTGCTAAGATGAGACTCCTCAGATTCGGGAACTTCCATGGCCAATTACGACCGCGGCGTCTATGAGCCCAGTGACGAGGTGCGCGTGTTCGACGGCTCCGAGGAAGAAGAGGGTGTTGAGGGCTCCCGCCTGCCGCTCCTGATCGTGCTGGCGCTTCTGGTGCTGGCCATGTTCGGCGGCGTGGTCTGGCTGGCCTATACCCAGGGCGTGGCGCGGGGCAGGGGCGAAACCCCGGTCCTGACAGCGGCCGCCGGTCCCGAACGTGTCGCCCCGCCGCAAGGCGCTGGCGGCAACACCGTTCCCTATCAGGGCTTCAAGATTTACGAGCAGCCGGCCCCCCCGGATGACAGCGCCGACAATGCGCCACCGGCCAGAAAGCCTGCCGCCGCACCCGCGGCGCCGGCCCCTGTCATGGCGCAAGCGCCCAAGCCCGCGCCGCCTCCGGCCACAGCCCCGGTGCGGCCCGCTCCAGCCGCGGCGGCGCCGAAGGCCCCGCCGGTTGCATCGCCGGTTGCATCCAAGACCGCCACGGCGTCCAAGCCGGCGACCGCTGCCGCCAAGCCAGCCGCTGCGGCGCCGCCAAAATCGGTGGCGGCCCTGATCCAGCAGGCCAACTCGACCCCGGTCGCGGAAGCACCCGCCGCAAAGTCCGCAGCCATGTCTGCTGCCAAACGGGCTCCGGCTCCCGCCGGTGGCCCGGCTACGGCTGCGCCCCGTCAGCTGGGCGCGATGACGCCAACCTCGGCCCCGGTAAAAGCCGTCGCCCCGGTTGCGGCGCCTGCGCCTGCGGCGGCAAAGCCCGCAGCCTCGGGCGGCTATGTCCTGCAGATCGGCGCCTATAAGAGCCAGGCGGACGCCGAGACCGCGTGGAAGGTCTACAAGGCCAAGCACGTGGCCCTGCTGTCGGGCTATTCCGATGACGTCCAGCAGGCGGATCTGGGCGAAAAGGGCACCTGGTATCGCCTCAGGATCAGCGGCTTTGCCGACAAGGACATGGCCGCATCCCTGTGCGACCGGCTGAAGGCAGACGGCGGCGTCTGTATCCCGGGCCGTTAGG
>DATAWO010000062.1:0-30584 GCA_036267165.1 Rhizomicrobium sp.
CCAACGCCACGAGCTTCGCGCGTGGCTGGGGAAAATAGCGTGGCGGAAGGTTTTAAGATCGCCATCATCGGCTCTGGGCCGGCGGGGATGAGCGCCGCCACGCGCGCGGCCGCGCGTGGGCTTTCCCATGTGCTGCTGGAAAAGACCGACCATCTGTCGGACACCATCTATCGCTACCAGAAGGGCAAGCATGTGATGGCGACTCCGGTCAACCTCACCTTGCGCTCGGACTGCAGCTTCGACGCGGGCAAGCGCGAAACCATCCTGGGCAACTGGAACAAGGAGACCGAAGGCGCCAAGGCCAATGTCCGCTACAAGGCGGAAGTGAAATCGGTCACCGGCAAGAAGGGCGATTTCACCATCACCCTGACCAATGGCGACGCCATCAAGGCCGAAGCCATCATCGTGGCCATCGGCACCCAGGGCAACCCGAACCTGGTGCGCTGCGACGGCGCCAGGCTGCCCCATGTGCAGTATCAGCTGGACGATCCCCGCGAATATATTGACGAACATATTTTCGTGATCGGCGGCGGCGACGCCGGCATCGAAAACGCCCGGGGCCTGGCGGAAGACCCCGCCCAGGCCAATGTCGTCACATTGGTCAACCGCTCCAAGGATTTCTCCAAGGCTAAGGCCGCCAATGTCGAGCTTCTGATGGAAGCGCAAAAGGCCGGCCGCATTTCCATCCTGAGCGAGGCCAGTCCCGCCAAGATCGAGGAAGGCTGGATCACCATCGAGACGCCGGAAGGCGAAAGCAAGCTGCCCTGCAACCGTGTCATCGCCCGCATGGGGTCTGCGGCGCCGCGCGGCTTTGTGGAATCGCTGGGCGCGACACCGGATCCATCGGATCTGGACGAAAAAGGCCGTCCCAAGCTCAAAGGCGGGGTGCAGTTCACCAGCGAGGCGCGCGACGCCTTTCCCAAACTCTCGCCCAAGTTCGAGACCACGGTACCAGGCATCTATGCCATCGGCGCGCTGGCCGGTTATCCGCTCATCAAGCACTGCATGAACCAGGGCTATGACGTGGTGGAGTTCATTTCCGGCAATGAGATCCCGCCCGCCGACGAGCCGTTGCTGGAAGCCCGCATCAGGGACCTGCCGGTCAAGAAAAGCGTGGCGGAGTGGATCGAATTCCTGCGCGCCAATGTCGATATCCTCAAGGGCCTGTCGCCGCTGCAGATGCGCGAGTTCCTGCTGGATTGCGACGTCCGGGTGTTCAAGGAAGACGATGTGATCTTCCAGCGCAACGCCATCGGGTCTTCACTGTTTGGCATCGCCTCGGGCTCGATCAAGGTGGAGATCAATCCCAGCGATCCCTCCATCACCATCGCGATCGGCCAGGGCTCGATCTTCGGCGAAGTGGGCCTGATTTCGGGCCGCCGCCGCGGCGCCACCATCCGCGCCGGCAAGGACTGCATTGTGGTGGAAATTCCCCGCACCGCGGCGCTGAAGCTGATGGGCTCCAACGAGGAAGCCAAGAAGACCGTCAACCGCATCACCACCGAGCGGCACCTGCTGCAGATTTTTGGCTCCGGCCTGGCGGCAAGCGATCTGGCCGAGATCCTGGCCACGGCGCGGGTGGAGGAAATCCGCCCCGGCCAGACCGTGATCCGCGAGGGCGACGATCCCGGCAAGGAGTATCTGGCGCGGATCCCCAGGGACAAGCCCATCGATCCCAACCCCGGCAAGGACGAAACCCCGGAAGCCGCCGCCGCCCGCGTCGCGGCCGAAGAGCAGAAACGCGCCGCCAAAAAGGCCGAGGCCCAGGCGACCGCCGCCCTGCTCGCCGCCGATGGCGTCTACGACATCTTCATCGTGCGCTCCGGCTCGATGACGGTGGAAAAGAATCTGGGCGGCAAGCAGGTCTTCCTCTCCTACATCCCGGCCGGTTCCTATTTCGGCGAAATGGCGCTGGTGGACAAAAACCCGCGCACCGCCACGGTGCGCGCCACGGTGCGCTCGCAGGTGGTCAGGCTGGACGGGCGGCTGTTCCGCAACCTGCTTGATCGCAAGCCGGCGCTCAAGGCCAAGCTCGTGGAAGACATGAAGAGCCGGCGCGCGATCAACAATTTCATCGAGGAGAAGAAGAAGAATTTCAGCGGCGTCGTGGACATGTATTCCGAAGTCGCAGAATTCCTGGTCAAGGAGGGCATCGGCGACGCCACCGACGCGCTTTTGATCGACGAAACACTGTGCATCGGCTGCGACAATTGCGAGCGCGCCTGCGCCGACAGCCATGACGGGCTCTCACGCCTGAACCGCGAGGCCGGCAAGACCTACGCCCACCTGCATGTGCCGACCTCCTGCCGGCATTGCGAACATCCCCATTGCATGGCCGACTGCCCGCCCAACGCCATCCGCCGCGGACCCGACGGCGAGGTCTTCATCACTGATGCCTGCATCGGCTGCGGCAACTGCCAGCGCAACTGCCCCTATGGCGTCATCCGCATGGATTCGGTGCCGCCCAAAAAGCCGGGCCTGCTGCAATGGATGCTGTTCGGCATGGGCCCCGGGCCCGGCGAGCCCGACAAGGACTGGCTCAAGAAGCACTACGACCCCAAGAAGCCCAAGGTCGCCATCAAGTGCGACATGTGTTCGGGCAAGACCGGCGGTCCAGCCTGCGTGCGCGCCTGCCCCACCGGCGCGGCCATCCGCGTGTCGCCGGAACAGTTCCTGGACGTGGTCAAGCAGGGCGGGCGTTAGAGCGTGGCGCAGCAGCGGCAACGAGCAAGAGCCGTCGTGGCGCATGAAAGCTTCCTGCGCCATGCCCACTTTCGCTGGCTGAAGATCGCGATCCTGACCAGCCTGGTGGTGGCCGCGGGCTTCGCCACCACCCTGGCGCTGCGCGACTATCATCTGCGTCACACCGGCAACAGCTGGTTCGGCTATATCAGCGGCACGCTGGGCGCCGGCATCATCATCTGGCTGGCGCTTCTGGGCGTGCGCAAGCGCTACATGACCGACAATGTCTGGTCGCTGAAGGCCTGGGTGTCGGCCCATGTCTATCTCGGCCTGTCGCTGATCGTCATCGCCACCCTGCATAGCGGGCTTCAGTTCGGCTGGAACGTCCATACCCTGGCCTATGCCCTGATGATGCTGGTGATCCTGTCCGGTGTGTTCGGCGTCACCGTCTATGCCCTGCTGCCGCAGAAGCTGTCGGACAACCGCGCCGAGACCACCCAGAAGCAGATGCTGGAGAAGATCCACACCCTGGACGCACGGCTGCTGGAAGTGGCCCGGCCGCTGGACCAGGCGCAGGCCGCGCTTGTCACTCGCGCCGTGCAGCGCACCCGCATCGGCGGCAGCTTCTGGCGGAGGCTGACCAATGCCCATGGCAATTGCGAGACCTTGCGCGCGCTCACCACACTCAAGGCCGCGCGCAAGTCCATGCCCGACAGCAAGCAGGCCCAGTCGCTGGACCAGGTGCTGAGCCTGCTGGAGGAAAAGAGCCTCACCCTGGAAAAGGCGCGCCGCTATATCCGCCTGCGCAGCCTCCTGGAAGTATGGTTGTTCATCCATATTCCCGCCACCATCGCCCTGATCGCGGCGCTGACGGCACACATCATCAGCGTCTTTTTCTTCTGGTGACGCCATGAGCTTTATCCTGCGCCAGATCACCAAGCGCGTCGGAGCCCCCGATATCGTGCGCGAAAAGGTGCTGGCGGCGGCCGAGCCGGTGATCGGACGCGGCAGTGATTGCGACATCCAGCTCACCGATCTGGCGGTCAGCCTGCGCCATGCGGTGCTCAAGCACACCGGCCCCGGCCGCATCAGCGTGGAATCGCTGGGAGCGGAGAATTTCGAGGCCAACGGCAAGTTCGTCCACAAGGCCGAGCTCAACCTGGCCAGTTCGCCGGTGCTGGTGTTCGGCAGTCATGTCCTGGCGCTTACGGTAGGAGACGGCGGCAACATCCTGGTCACCGCCACGGCGCGGGAAAACACCGCCGCCGTGGATGCCGCCGGTGACCAGAAGCGCGCCTTCTCCCTGAAATACGCCTTGTTCAGCCAGCGCCAGATCGCCTGGCTCACCGCCGCCGCGATCCTGCTGGCCTGCCTGATCGTTCCGGCCGGCCTGTTCGTCATCGACCACAACCGGCATCAGATGATCTCCTCGGCCGCGGACCGGCAATGGTCCGGCGGCCCGCTGTCGCCCGGACATCACTTCCTGGAAAAGGACTGCGAGGCCTGCCACGTCCGTGCCTTTGTCTCGGTGACCGACAGCGCCTGCCTGTCCTGCCACCAGGCCGACCTGAACAAGATGGCGCGGACCGGGGTCGTGTCGCTGACCCGGAATCTGGGCAGCCCCTTCCCGCCCGATCCGGCCGCCGACCATGCGCCGCATGACCGGCTGATGGCCGCGGCGCCGCCCGATCCCAACCTGATGCGGCGCATCAACACCTGGGTCACGACGACCTTCTCCCATCCCAACAACCGCTGCGCCAGCTGCCATGCCGAGCATGTCGGCACCGGCCAGGCCGAGACCGGCAAGCAGCCTGCGCCGGTGACGCAAAGCGAGCTCAAGCGCAACGACTGCAAGGACTGCCACACCGGCATGAGCCAGCGGCTGACCGACACCAAGATCCCCGATGTGTCCGACTGGGGTCATCATCCCGATTTCCGCCCCGTGATCACGGCGGGCTTTGACGGCGACAAGCCCAGGCTGGAGAAGGTCGCGCTGTCGTCGATGCCGATGGAGAAGGAAGGCTTGATCTTCGGCCATGATGTGCATCTGAGCGCCACCGGCGGTGTGGCGCGCCAGGCGGTCGAGCTGGGCAAGGCCGCCGGCTATGGCGCGCCGCTCACCTGCGCCAACTGCCACCGGCCCGCCCCGGATGGCGGCTTTGTGCCGGTCGAGATGAAACAGGATTGCGGCGTCTGCCATTCGCTGGCCTTCACCCGCAAGAACGGCGTGGACCAGCTTCTGCCGCACGGTCATCCCGATCAGGTGGTGGCGGCGCTGAAAGCCTATTTCGCCAACCAGCCGCGCCAGTCCGGCGGGCCTGACGCCTTCCTGGGACGCCCGGGCATGCATGGCGTGTTCGTGCCCAGCCAGCCGGTGGATTATGTCGCCGCCAATGTGCGTGACGCGTTCGGGCCGGGCGGCACCTGCTATGGCTGCCACGTCATCATCCCGCCGGCCGACAAGCACGCGTTCAATTACGGCGTCGCACCGGTGAAGCTCACCAGCCGGTATCTGCCCTGGGGCGATTTCAACCACAACGTGCCGGAGCATCACCAGGACGCCAATGGCGCGCCCAATTGCGAGACATGTCACAAGGCCAAAAGTTCCACCAAGGCCGAGGACGTGCTGTTGCCCAAGATCGCCGAATGCGGCACCTGTCATGGCAAGACCCGGCCGGAGACCGTGGCTGCGGCCGGCAGCGATTGCGCGGAATGCCACGGTTTCCACAATCCCGGCCAGGCGACCGCGCCCAGAAAGCAAGAACTCGCACGCAGCGCTCTGATCCGGATACAGTAGCTCTGCGTATCTACCCTGCCTCCCTTGCGGTTTGAGGACCGGACTTCCGGTTTTCCAAGGGTTAAACAGCAGCGTAAGACCTTTGGACCTGGATAACGTGCTTACCATCGCCCAGATCACAGACCTACATATCACCAACGCCAGCCAACCCAGGGACAGGGCCCGAAACGAGGCCCGGTTGCGCACGGCGCTGCACGCCATCAATCAGTTGAAACCGCCGCCCGCGGCCATCCTGGTGACGGGCGACCTGGTGGACCAGGGCCAGCCCGACGAATATGCGGCGCTGAAGGACATCCTGGCCGGGACGGACATCCCCACCTACTTCACGGTGGGCAATCACGATTCCCGCCCCGCCTTCCGCGAGGCCTTTCCCGAGACCCCCGTCGACGACAATGGTTTCATCCAATATGCCTTTATGGTGGCCGATCTCCGGGTGGTGATGTGCGACACCCTGGAGGGCAAGGAGCATGGCGGCTTCTGCGAAAAGCGCGCCGCCTGGCTGGCCAGGACCCTGGACGAGGCGCCCAATACCCCTACCGTGCTGGCGCTGCATCATCCGCCGGTGCCCAGCGGCATTGTCTGGATGGACGAGCCGAAGGATGCGCCCTGGCTGGAGCGCCTGGCGGGCGTGCTCAAGGGCCGCAAGCAGATCAAGGCCCTGATCTGCGGTCACATGCACCGCGCCTATAACGGCATGTTCGCCGACCAGCTTGTGTCGGTGTCATCGGCCACCTCCATCCAACTGGCGCTGGACCTGCGGCCCATCGATTTGCGCGTGCCCGATGGCCGCGAGCTGCTGACCGAACGCGCGCCGGGCTACACCCTGCTGGTGTGGAACAATGGCTCGCTGGCGGTACATTCCTGCCCCGCCGGCAATTTCCCCGCCGCGGTCACCTATCAGGTGCCTTTCATTAGCGACTAATTGGCGGCCAGCTTCTTGTGCGGCGGCTGCTCGGTGATGTCACGCCGCGGCGGTGCCGAGGTCTTGGCCGGCGCCTGATCGGCCTGGACCGGCGGCTTGGACCCGCCCGGCCTGTCCACGAAGTCGGCCTTCATCGCGTCATCGCTGACGCGATACTGCTGGCCTTTCCAGTCGATAAAGAACTTTTCCATCTCGTCGCGATGGAAGGGCCGCGAGCCCAACCGCCCGAAGACGGCGATCTGGTTGCCGGTTTCATCCACGGCGCGGTCGCGGTCGAGGCCCTTGGACAGCGCGAGCGCCGGCGTGGGCGTCTTCGCCCAGGCGATCACCTCGGGCTTGGGCGGTGGCGAGAAGCCGTAGAAATTGGGCTGGCTTTCGGGGCTGGTCAGCTGCAGCACCTTGAGCCCGTTCTTGCCATCGGCGACATAGGCGAACAGCGAGGCATTGGTGGACCCGACGATCACATCCTGGCTGTCGGCATCCTCGAACGGCTTCTTCCAGTAGAGCTTGGGCTTCTCCGGATTCTTGACGTCGGCGATCACCAGCCCGTCCTTGCCGGCGGCGATATAGGCGTAAGTGCGCGCAACATAGACCCGGCGGGCGTCATCCAGTGGAAGGCGCGCGCCTTCGATCAGCTTGGGCTGGTCCATTTTGGTCACATCCAGCACCTCCAACCCGCGCGCATCGGTGACGAAGAGATAGCGGAACTGAAGCGCGGAGGCCCGCATGTCGGGCAGCGCAACCTGCGCCGCCACCTTGGGCTTCAGTGGATCATCGAGATTGACCACCACCAGCCCGCGCGGGGTGGCGATATAGGCGTAATAGCCGGCCAAGGTGATGTGGCTCGCGCCATTGAGCACGCCGTCCGGATTCCAGGTCAGCGCCCGGCTGAGATTGTTGTTGCGCGGATCTCGATCGGTCAGGGTGTCGATGTCCACCAGGATCAGGCCTTCTTCCGCGTCGGTGATGAAGGCGTAGTGATATATCGGGTGGAAGGCCTGTTCCTGGTTGTATTTGCGCATCTCCGGCGTGTTGCGCAAGGGCGCGATGGACTGGCCGGTGGGCAGCGCCATGCAGGTGGCGTTCTTCGACGCCACATGCATCTGCTGGCCCAGCGGCGAGAAGGGTGCGGTGATGATCTTTTCCGAAATATCCTTGTTGGCGATGCTGGCCACGTCGAATACCCGGAAGCCGCCCGGGCCGTCGGCGGTATAGAGATATTCGCCGCGCAACTGCAGGCAGCGGACCGCACCGTCGGTGGAATGCTTCACATTGACGATGTCTTCGACATTGGTGTCACCCTTGCCGAAGAAGTCGCCGCGGCGCCAGTCGATAAGCTCGCGGTGATTGCGCTCGACATGGGCCTTGTAATAGTCGGGATAGGCGTATTTCTGGAGATAGGAACCGAACACCGCCTGCGGTTCGCTCCATTCCGTCACCCGCACCGCCTCGATGCCGCCTTCCAACCCGGTCCAGGCATTGAGGCCGACAAAGTTCACGAAATTGGTGCCCAGGAGCAGAAGCTGGGCCATGATCGCATTGTTGTCGTTGGCGGCCGAGATATGACAATCGTCGCAGGTCTTGGTCTCGGTGGTGCGCACCGTGTGGGGGAAATGCGGCGCGAAAGCCTGGCTGGAGAAGCCCGAAGCCGCGATCGGCGGCTGCTGCACATAGATGCGGTCGCGGTTGATGTTGGTCGAACTCAGCACCAGGGCTGAACTGGACCGGACCGGCGCGATCTCATTGCCCTTGACGGTGGAATGAATGCCCAACTGGAACATGTCGTCGCGCGCCACCTGCGGATTGTAGGTGGCGTAGTTGCGCGCCGTCTGGCCTTCATATTTGTGGCTGTCGGTCTTCCAGTTGGCCTCGATCGGCAGGTGGCAGCCGCCGCAGGAGGTGGTCCAGGAGGTGTGACAGGCAAAGCAGGCCATCTCGCTGTCCTTGTGGGCGAGATTCTTGGGATCCACGCCGGGACCCCATTGCATCTGTTTTCCGTCGGCGGTGGTGCGCGCCATCAGCTTGGCGCGGGCGGCGCGTTCATTATAGTCGGGGCTGGTGGGGTCCACCGTCTCCTTGACCAGCGAGACTTTCCAGCGCAGCGAGGAATCCAGTGACGAGCGCTGATAGAGCACGCGGCGGCCGGCTTCCTCCGCCCATTCGAAGCGGCGGGTGCCGTCCTGGTTGCGCAACTGGGCGAGATCGGTGCCGCCGGGCGGCGCGGCGGGGCCGGAGGTCTTGAGCGTCGGATAGGCGCTGACGGTGCCGTGGCAGTCCTTGCAGCCGATCTCCACCGCATTGGCCACTTCGCCCATGATCAGGCCGCTGCCATGGCTGTCCTGGGCGAAATGGCAGTCGGAACACTGCATGCCCTTCTCGGCATGGATGTCCATCATGTGCACGGCCTTGCCGGCCTGCTCGCCGATGGGGCCGAACTTGCCAACGCCATTCTTGCGCCATTTCTCCGGATCGTCGTTGCTGACGATCTTGCCGTCCTTGTCCAGCAGGTTGCCGTCGCGGTCGCGCTTGAAGATGGCGCGGAAATTCCAGCCATGGCCGTGATAGTCGGCGAACTGGGTGTCTTTCAGCTTGGGGTTCAGGTCATAGACATTGCGCAGGAAGTCGACATCCGCCCAGTTGCCGCGCGGCGCCGCCCCTTCCGGATTGCGGTCCAGCACTTTGCGCATCTCTTCGGAGGTCGGGTACTTCTGCTCCTTGGGCCACATGAAAGGCGCATCGGCCTCATAGTCCCACATCGTGTAGCCAAGATAGGTGTTCAGGAACATGTTGGGCTGGTGCATGTGGCAGTTCATGCACTGGGAGGTGGGGATCGAGCGCGTGAAGACATGCTTCAGCGGATGGCCGGATTCATCCTTGGGAATGGTGGGGTCCACCGTCTGGCTTTTGCCGTCGCGGCCATATTGGGCATAGATCAGGCTTTCGCGCGGCTCGCGGCTGTTGGCGTAGATCACATGGCAGCCGGCGCAGCCCGACTGGCGATAGTCGCCCGGCTGGTCGTTGGTGCCCATGAACCACATGAAGGGATCATTCAGGCGGGTCTTGTGGATGTTGAGCACGGCAATGGCGATACGCAGGCCCGTGCCTGGTCCGCGGTTCGACTGCTTGAGGTCGGGGCGGCCCGGTTCCTCCAGCTTCTGGATTTCGCCGGTGGAGTCGGGCAGGCCGATTTCCGGGAATTCGGTGCCGATGTTGCGGCCGCCGCGCTCGAAGACGCGGAAGATGTCGGACGGCGGCATCACCTGCCAGGTGGGCAGCGGGATCAGCGCGGTCAGCGCGCCGCGCTTCTTCTGGTCCTCGGTGATGGTGCCGGGCGGATTGCCGGGCGACAGCACCTTGGCGGGCTTGCCGTCGGGCGTATAGGCCTCGCCGATGCCCACGCCGTCCAGGCCATAGACATTCTGGTAGGCGCCCTTCATCGGCACGATGCCATTATTGTAGGAGGCGCCCTCGAAGAACATGGCGCCGGTGGACATCAGTGAGCGTTCCGCCGCCTGGATTTCCGGCAGGTGGCACGCGCCGCAGGATTGCCGCGCCACGCGGTAATCCGACGGATTGACGAAGCGCACATATTCCGGCGCCTCCTTGTTGAGCAGGGTGTAGCTTTCCTTGGGGTTGGCGGAACTGGGATAATGCCAGTCGTCGGGATAGCGCGGCAGCACATGCGCCTTGTCCCTGAGCGCCGCATATTGCGGATCGGTGGCGGCCAGCCCCTCGGGCGCCTTCACGCCGGCGTCGCCGCCATGGCAGTCGGCGCAGCCCAGCAGCACCGCGACATTGTCATGCATGCTGGGGGCGTCGGACTTGGTGTGGCAGGAAATGCAGCCCGCGCTCTTGGCGTCGGCCTCTTCCTGGCTCTGGCCCCTGGGCGCGTCTGGCGTCTTTGCATAGGTGCGCTCAACCGCGACTTCTTCATCGTCCGCCAGCAGCCGTCCCGTGACACCGACCGCCAGCAGCGCAAGCGCCACCAGCAGAAGCGATTTTTTATGCCAGCCCGCAACCATGCCCTTGTCCTAGAATGTCGCGATAGCGTTAAGCAGGACCGAATAATACTCGCCGTCATGCGTATTTGTGGTGAACAGGTCGTTGAAGCCCGCGCCCGGCGACAGCACCGCGCCCGACGCCCGAAGCACGATATTCTGGGTCAGGAAGGGCCGCCAGGTGAGAGCCATCGAGGCATCCCAGCCCAGATCCTGGGAAATATTGCCCTGCTGGCGCAGCGCTTCCACGATGGTGGTGTCGGCGAACCATAGATGGTTGAGGCTTGAGGAGACGCGCAGCTCCGGCAGAACGTCGAAGTCCGCGCCCGCGCCCAGGAGAATGGTGCCGGGATTGTTGAAGTTGGACTGGCCTTCCTCCTTGGAGGAGCGCAGGTCATTGAGCACGCCGTTGCGGCTGTTGAGGAAGATGTCGCGGCCGCCGCCGGCGAAGGGGATGGACTGGCGGATCCAGTAGCTGGTGTCGGCGCCGGCAAATTGCGGATTTTCGAAGATGGCGTCAAAGCCGCCTTCGTGATTGTCGTAAGGATTGTCGTCGCCCGAGGCATAGAGGCCCGACAGGCGCACGCGGATCCAGTCGAAATCCATCGAAGGCTCGGCGGCGAAGAAATAGCCGGAAATGTCGGCGGGGACGTTGGTGAAGATATTGTCGCGGTCCTGGCCCAGTTCGCCATAGCCGGTGACGGTCAGGTTGACGTCGCCGAAATGGCCGTCGCCGCTGTAACCCAGATAGACGACGTCGTAATCGCGGCCGCGATTGTCGCCGAGCAGCGCGGGCCGGGCGGGAAAGCCGTTCTCGTCGAGATGGATATCACCGCCTTCGCGGTTCCAATTGTAGATCGCCACCGCTTCGGAGGTGAATCCGGGCACCGGGAAATCCTGGGCATAGAAGTTCGCCACCGCCAGGTAATCCTTGCGGATCATCTGGGTGATGTCGTTGAGGCCGGAATTGGTGTCCTTCTCCAGCCGCGCGAAGAAGCCCAGATTGTACTGATAGCGGTTGTTCTCGCGGTCACCGAACAGGCGCACGCCCAGCTGGTTGTCCTGGAACAGGAAGCCGCGGAAATCCGAAGTGAAGGGCTGGATGCCGACGCGGATGGAGTCGAAGTCGTAGCGGTCATCCACATTGCGGATGTGGTAGTCCATGAAGGCTTCCTGCAGCGCCACGATGCCGTCCAGCCGATGGGTCGGTGCGGCCGGATCGACATTGAGGATGCGGCGTTCGTTGACCATGGCGTAGTTGATGTTGGCCGCGGCGGCGAAGCGGAATTCGATATCCGGCGGCTTGAAGGCGGTCGAGCCCTGATAAAGATCGACGCCGGCGATGAAGGTCTGGGTGTAGAGCGCGCTGTCGGCATCGCCGAACACATCCAGGCTGCCGGGCCGCTGCGTGGTCTGCACGCTCACCGGGGTGGGAAAGGAACGGAATTCCGCCACGCTGTCGGAAACCCCGGTCAGGTCCATGAACCAGTCATCGGTGCCCAGGATCGGCCGGTCGCCCTTGATGACGTTCTGGTTGTAGGGATCCCACCACTGGCCGCCGATGCCCAGCGCATCCACGATGCGCCAGCGGTCGGGCACGGGAATCCATTCATCGGGGAAGGCTTCCGGCGGCGGCGCCTGCACCGCGCCTTGATTGTTCTGCAGCACGGGCTTTTCGTAATTGCGCAAGGGCCCGGGAATGGAGCGGCCATCGGTGGAATCCTGGGTCGCGGGGACCTGGTCTTTCTGGGCCACCCGGACAGGCTTGGAGGCGTCGATGATGAGGGGTTTGGCGTCCGCATCTGTCTTCTTGTCATCGGCGGACTTGCCGGACTTGGACGCCTGATCCTGTTCGGCCACCTTCACGGGCTTGGAGGCATCGATGATGATGGGCTTGGCGTCGGCGGAATTGCCGGACCTGGAAGCCTGGTCCTTCTCGGCGACCTTGGCCGGTTTGGATGCGTCGATGACGATGGGCTTGGCGTCCGCATCCGCCTTCCCGGCATTATCGCTTTTTGCCGGCGCACCGCTGTCAGCGGGCGTGTCAGACTTTGCGGCGTCAGATTTGGACTGATCCTGCGCAAAAGCCGGCGCCACCGCGAACAATGCCGTGGTCAGGAATATTGCGCGAAGAGAGAAAGTTCTCATTTGCCGCTGCACACGTCTTGCGTGGAAGTATCGAGGAGAGGCGCGACCGGACAGTTGACGTAGCGCAACCGCACCGAGCCCGCGCTGATCTGAACCACAATCTGGTCAGACCGGATGGCGGTCGGCGCCTCGCCAATCGTGTTGACGGTCTGCCCTCCATTGTAGAGGCCAAGGAACGAAACCATGTCGTCCTGGTCGATGCCGTCGCCGGAGGTTCCGACCGCCCCCACCAGGACGTTGCCGCGATAGATCGGCACGCCGCCCGAAAAGATCTGTTCGCCATTCTGAAGGCGGTTCTGGCCAGGCGCCGCATCCTGGATGAAGGTGCAGCGGGCCGGCGTATCAGTGGCGGAAGCCCCCGTCACATAGGCGAGATGCTGGCCCAGATTGGTGAGCACGATGGCCGATTGCAGGCCGGTGGAGAACGGGCTCCATTTGGCGATGGGCCGCGAGAAGGGACCGTTCGGATTGCCTTCGACGCCGCTGGGGAAGAAAGGCTGGGACAGGTTGCCGATGGAGCGCGAGGAGAAAGCGGTGGCGCCGGTGAAGGCGGTGGTGTCGTTAAGGAAGGTGCGCGCCGCGGGCAGGAAGTTGCGCACGTCCGCGCTGGGATCGCTGCTCAGGTCGGCCGCCGCATTCTTGTTGGAATAGAAAGCCGCGGTGCGCGCCTTCTGCAGCGAAACGTCGATGCCGAAGATCGGGGCGTCGGGCGCACGCACCATGCCGAGAATCTTGCCATGGGTGTCCACCACCGACGTGGTCACCTGGGCGCGGCTGTTGAGCGGCTGGCGGATGGCGGCGCGGGTGTCGCTCATCACCTTGAAGGCCGCCTGCAGCACCGCGCTGACTTCGGCCGAGGTCAGCGGCGAGCCGACATCGGCGCCGTCGCTGCCCCCGGTGGCCTGATAGCGGTTGGTGCCGGAGCCATTGCTGAGGACGAAGGCGTCGACATTGTCGAATTCCGCGGAGGTGGCCGGCCGGATGCCGGAGGCCTCCGTGCCATAGACCACGCCCGGTATGATGGTGCCGGCGAAATAGCCGATCACGGGCGTAAGGGTCCCCACGCTGGCGCTGGTCGAGAAAGCGGGCGCCGCCGACGGGTTGGACTTGATGGTGGAGTTGGAGGCGTTGGTGAAGACCAGCTGGGTGCCGTCGATGAAGACCTTGTCGGCGGTGATGCTGTCGGGCGCGCCGTAGCCGCTGGTGGCCGCCCAGGCGATATTCTCGTCGATGTCGTAATCGACATCCTGGATATTGGGGTCAAAACCGTAATCGCCGTCGGCCATGACGCCGACACCGCCGACCAGCACGCTGTTCTTGTAGAGCGGGAAACCGCCGGGATCAGCCGCCAGGCCCAGCGGCGAGCGCTTGGGACCGATCATGCCGGCGGCGCCGCCGGCCGGGATGAAGCGGGACGAAAGATCGGAACAGGGAAGCTGGCTGAACTGCACGCCGAACAGCGGTCCGCTTTCCAGCCCCGCGGAGGACGGTTCGGGCGGGAAATTCTGCTGCACGATTTCGCTGGCGGTGCGGGTGGAGAAGGCATTGCCGCCCGACGACAGATAGGCGCCGGTGATCGCCTTGGCGATGGCCGCGCCCGCAGCCGGTATGGTCAATCCTTCCAGGTCGGTATTGTCGGAGGGATTGGGCGCGTTGCGGATGGTCGCGGTTGGCGGCGCGCCCGCCATGGAATAGACCGCCAGCACATTGCCGACCCGGTCCACCACCGCGATCACGGCGGGCTTGCCTTGCGCCTTCGCTTCCGCCACCGCCTGGGCAATGATGGTCTGCACATCGGAAACGCTCAGCGATTGCTGGCCCGGCACATTGTAGAGACTGCCGGAATTGTTGGTCGAGCCGGTGGTGGCGGGCGCCGTCGACGCCGTGGTGTTGTTGGAGCTCGTGTTGGAAGCGGCGCTGCCGTCATTCTTGCTGCAGGCACCCAACACCAGAAGTCCGCTCAGCATCATGCTGAGGAACGGACGCAACCGCGCAATCATCTCAATCTCCCAATCGCGCCCGCCAACTGCCTCACTGCGTCACGAAATTCCGCCGGATGCCAGTTGTTGGTGTCGCGCACCTCGGCATAAAGCCTGTTGATATCGGGCCTCACCCCTTCGGCGCTGGCGCGAGAAACCTGTCCCAGCGCCACCAGTGAATTGAGCAGCGTGTCGGCCGCCATCACGGCTTGCGCGCCGCCTTCATAATCGGTGTAGCGGCTGGCCGCGCCATCCAGCACCGCGTCCAGCGCCGCGAAGGTCTCGGCCCGGCTGAAGGCATGGGTGGCGAGGCCGTCCGCCAGGGCGCGCGCCGCCCCCGCCAGCTGGCCGGCCGCGGCCTGGCCATCACCGCGGCTCTGCGCCATGGCGGCATGGAAGGCCCGCGCCGCGGCATCAAAGCGTTCGGCTTCGCCGGGCGCCGCGACATGGGCGACCGCCGACAGCATGATCATGTTTTCATCGTCAAAAGGCGGGGTGCCGGGCGGAACCGGGCGCGCCGGATTGGCCTCCGCGGTCAGCTGCACATTGGGATCGTCAAAGATGCGGCGATGGCAGCTCTGGCAGTCGAAGAAGTAGAATTCCGGGAAAGCGCCTTCGGTGTGGCTGCCTTCGGCATAAAGCGACAGCGCCCGCTCCACCGCCATGGCCTGGCCCACCGCCCAGAACTTGATGCCGCTGGCCAGCGGCTTGCGCTTCACATAATCGGCGTCGAAGTCATAGTGACGCTGCAGCGCGCTGTAGAGATCAAGCTCGAAAGAGATGCGCGGATGGCCCGCCGCCATCATCTTGTGGGTGACGAACTGGCCGGGCTTGTTGCTGCCGAAATGGCAATCCAGACAGACGCCGGCGCGGGTGCGCGGGTCTTCCAGCGCCGTCATGCCGGCTTTCACATTGTCGGCATGGCTGACATTGATGGCATAGTGGCTCACCAGCCAGGCGCCGGAGCCGCCATGACAGGCTTCACAACCCACGCCGTCGGAAATCTGGAAATGCTTGCCGCGCAAGGCAGCCGGCTCGCCATGGCAGCCGAGACAGTCTTTCGCGTCCTGTGCGGGCCCGAGGCCAAGACGCTGGGCGATGTTTTGCGCGCGCGTGCGGTTCAAGACCTGCCAGGCCTGGCTGTGGGCGCCGGCCGCCGAAGTCGTGTCCTGCCAGGTGATCAATTCGTTCTGGCGCACATCCTTGCCGGTCGGCGCAAGACGTCCATGACAGGTTGAGCCGCCGCAGGTGGCCACGCCTTCGTGGGTGCCGGGCGCGTCTGCGGCCTTTGCAGTCGGCAGGAAAAGCAGCAAGAGGAGGGCAAACAAGCCGCAGGCGCGCGCGCACTGACCCAGCCGAAAGCCCGTCACGAAATCCCCCTACCCCGTCTTGGCCGTGCCGGCCAAAAACCATGGTTTTGTTAGCAGTTTTGCCCCGGTTTTGAAAGTAAATGGGGGGCGTGACAAATAATCAGCATGCGGCATCGGCGCACCACGTGCCGTGATAAAACGGGTACGCAGACTTCCGCAGGCTAGGTGTCTGTATAGCCAAAATTGAGGCAAATCCCGTGGGCAGAAAACCACGCCCTGGCCGACGGTTTGGTGACACAGGCATGAAAGCCGCTGGCGGTGACGAAAGAGGCAGCGGCCAACGGCGGAATTTTTCGCGACCATGCAGCGCGGTGATGGTTGGGACCAAGCCGGGAGTCTCGCAAAAACACATCTCACTGTCATGGGACTTTGACATTCGGCCATCGCCAGAAAACCAAGCAGATGGCGGCATTTTCAGGGCCTTTCGTTGACTCTCCCAGGCGTGCGGGATTTACTCTGCCGGGGTTTTGGGGAGCTCTTTCGGAAGAACGGCTTTGGCGCGGTCGCGCCTGAAAATCCGGTCCGAGGGGCGCATGCGATGACACAGACAACTGCTGTCGTATGCGGCTTGAGCGCAACCTGCCACCACAGTCTTTTCGATCCCCGAAAATCCGGCCGCATGCCAGCGCCCGAACGCACCCTTTCGCCAGCCAATCAACCGATAAAGGAATAAAAGATGGCAAGCTCAGAACATGTAGACCTGGAAGCCTTCGTCAAGGGCGTCGAGCGCCGCAATCCCGGGCAGCCCGAATTCGTCCAGGCGGTGCATGAAGTCGCCGCGGACATTTTCGACTTCATCAAGGGCAAGCCGGCCTATCATGAATACCAGATCCTGCGCCGTATCGCCGAGCCCGACCGGATCATCAGCTTCCGCGTCTGCTGGGAAGACGATAAGAACAATATCCGGGTGCAGCGTGGCTGGCGGGTGCAGAACAACAACTCCATCGGCCCCTACAAGGGCGGCATCCGCTTCCATCCTTCGGTCACCGAAAGCGTGCTGAAGTTCCTGGCCTTCGAACAGACCTTCAAGAACAGCCTCACCGGCCTGCCCATGGGTGGCGGCAAGGGCGGCGCCAACTTCAACCCCAAGGGCAAGTCGGATCACGAAGTGATGCGCTTCTGCCAGTCCTTCATGACCGAGCTCTACCGCCATGTCGGCGCCGATATTGACGTGCCGGCCGGCGACATCGGGGTGGGCGCGCGCGAGATCGGCTATATGTTCGGCCAATACAAGCGCATCACCAACGAGTTCACTGGGGTTCTGACCGGCAAGGGTCTGGAATTCGGCGGCAGCCTGATCCGCACCGAGGCCACCGGCTATGGCGCGGTCTATTTCCTGCAGAACATGCTGAAGAACCAGGGCAATGAGGTGAAAGGCAAGACCGCGGTGATTTCCGGCTCGGGCAATGTGGCCACCCATGCCGCCGAAAAGATCGTGCAGCTGGGCGGCAAGGTGCTGACCCTGTCGGATTCCGAAGGCTTCATCTACGACTCCGAAGGCATCGACCAGGAGAAGATCAACTGGGTGAAGACGCACAAGACCAAGCGCCGTGGCCGCATCTCCGACTATGTGAACGAGTTCAAGAACGCCAGCTTCACCGGCGGCGGGGCGCGGCCATGGGCCGTCAAGTGCGATGTGGCGCTGCCCTGCGCCACCCAGAACGAGCTGAACGGCGCCGATGCCGCGACCTTGGTGAAGAATGGCTGCATCGCGGTGTCGGAAGGCGCCAACATGCCGACCGATCTGGCCGGCGTGAAAGTCTTCAAGGACGCCAAGATCCTCTATGCCCCCGGCAAAGCCGCCAATGCCGGTGGCGTTGCCGTGTCCGGCCTGGAGATGAGCCAGAATTCCGGCCGCCGCGCCTGGAAGGAAGACGAATTGCAGGCGCTGCTGCTGGACATCATGGCCAACATCCATGCCAGCTGCCTGGAATATGGCAAAACCGGCGAAGGCAAGTATGTTGACTATACCAAGGGCGCCAACATCGCCGGCTTCAAGAAAGTGGCCGACGCGATGCTGGCCTACGGCGTCGTCTGATCTTTTCGCGCGACAGGCCGGGCGCGGAGCGCGCGTCCGGCCTTTTTCCAACGCCTTTTCCAACGAGGACCTCAATGACCAAGGCATCCGATCTGTTCATCCAGTGTCTGGAGGAGGAAGGCGTTGAATATATCTTCGGCGTTCCGGGCGAGGAAAACCTGGATTTCCTCGACAGTCTTTCGCGTTCCACCAAGATCAAGCTGATCCTCACCCGCCACGAACAGGGCGCGGGCTTCATGGCGGCGACCTATGGCCGCCATACCGGCAAGGTGGGCGTGAGCCTGGCGACCCTGGGACCGGGCGCCACCAATCTGGTCACCGCCGGCGCCTATGCCCAGCTGGGCGGCATGCCGATGATGATGATCACCGGCCAGAAGCCGATCAAAAGCTCCAAGCAGGGCCGCTTCCAGATCCTGGAAGTGGTGGACATGATGCGGCCGCTGACCAAATTCACCCACCAGATCGCCTCCGCCGACAATATCCCCTCGCGGGTGCGCGAAGCCGTCCGCCTGGCGCAGGAGGAAAAGCCCGGCGCCGTGCATATCGAATTCCCCGAAGACATCGCCGACGAGCAGAGCGATTCCACGCCGCTGAAGGCGAGCCTGGTGCGCCGTCCCGCCGCCGACGAGAAGGCGGTGCGCGCCGCCGTCGCCCGCATCGAGCGCGCCAAGTCGCCGCTGCTGGTGATCGGCGCCGGCGCCAACCGCGCCATGACCAGCCGCATGCTGACCCAGTTCGTGGAAAAGACCGGCATTCCCTTTGTCACCACCCAGCTCGGCAAGGGCGTGATCGATGAGCGCAACCCCAAATTCGTGGGTTGCGCCGCGCTGTCTTCCGGCGACTTCGTCCATGCCGCCGTCGCCGCCGCCGATGTTATCGTCAATATCGGCCATGACGTGATCGAAAAGCCGCCCTTCTTCATGCGCCGGGGCGGCGCGGACGTGATCCATGTCTCCTTCCGCTCGGCCGAAGTGGACCCGGTCTATTTCCCGCAGATCGAGGTGGTGGGCGACATCGCCAACGCCATCTGGCAGATCAAGGAACATATCATGCCCCAGCCGGCCTGGGATTTTTCCAAGATGATGAAAGCGCGCGCCGCCGAGGTCGAGCATGCCGCCACCCTGTCGGGCGACATGCGCTACCCGATCTATCCGCCCTATCTGGTGGAGCAGGTCCGCCAGGTGATGCCGTCCAACGGCATCATCTGCCTGGACAATGGCGTCTACAAAATCTGGTTCGCGCGCAACTACCGCGCCCACATGACCAACACCGTGCTCCTGGACAATGCGCTGGCGACGATGGGGGCGGGCCTGCCCTCGGCCATGGCCTCGGCCATGGTCTATCCCGACCGCAAGGTGATGGCGATCTGCGGCGATGGCGGCTTCATGATGAACAGCCAGGAAATGGAGACCGCGGTCCGCCTCAAGCTCAACATCACCGTGCTGATCCTGAACGATTCCAGCTACGGCATGATCCGCTGGAAGCAGGCCAATATGGGTTTCAAGGATTGGGGCCTGACCTACAACAATCCGGACTTCGTGAAGTATGCCGAGGCCTATGGCGCCAAGGGCCATCGCGTCACCAGCGCCAAGCAGCTTCCGGAGCTGCTCAAATTCTGCCTCGATACGCCCGGCGTGCATCTGGTGGATTGCCCCATCGACTATTCCGACAATGACCGGATCCTGAACAAGGAAATCCGCAAGCTCAGCGCGGCGGTGTGAGGCGAAGATGACCGGCTTGAAGGAGACCTATCCCTACTATCTGGCCAACGAAGCCAAGGCGCCCAACACCGACCTGGAAGTCACCGACAAATATACCGGCAAGGTGGCGACCAGGGTGGCGATGGCGGATGCGGCGGCGATCGATGCCGGCATCACCGCCGCGGTGGAAGCGGCCGAGCCGATGGCGCGGATGGCGTCTTACGAGCGGCAGGACGTGCTGAACCATTGCGTCGTCCGCTTCAAGGAACGCTTCGAGGAACTGGCCACTGCGCTGTGCATCGAGGCGGGCAAGCCGATCAAGGACTCCAGAGGCGAGGTCAGCCGCCTGATCGACACTTTTCGCATCGCCGCGGAAGAGTCGGTGCGCATGCTGGGCGAGGTGCAGCCGCTGGATATCGCGCCCCGCGCCAAGGGCTATCTGGGCATCTGGAAGCGGGTGCCGATCGGCCCCTGCTCTTTCGTCTCGCCCTTCAACTTTCCGCTCAATCTGGCGGCGCACAAGATCGCGCCGGCGCTGGCGGTGGGTTGCCCGTTTGTGATGAAACCAGCCTCGCGCACACCGCTGGGCGCCATCATCATCGGCGAGGTCCTGGCCGAAACCAACCTGCCCAAGGGCGCCTTCTCCATCCTGCCCGCCACCCGGCATGGCAGCGACCTGTTCACCACCGACGACCGGCTCAAGCTTCTGTCCTTCACCGGCTCGCCGGATGTGGGCTGGGCGCTGAAGGCCAAGGCCGGCAAGAAGAAAGTGGTGCTGGAGTTGGGCGGCAACGCCGCGGTGGTGGTGGATGCCGACGCCAATCTGGAGGATGCAGTGGAACGCATCACCTTCGGCGCTTTCTATCAGTCCGGCCAGTCCTGCATCGGTGTGCAGCGCATCTTCATCCATCAGTCGATCTACGAGACACTGAAGAAGAAACTGGTGGAGCGGGCCGGTGCGCTGGTCTGCGGCGATCCACGCGACGAGAAGACCTTCATCGGCCCGATGATCGACACCAAGGAAGCCGAGCGGCTGGAAAAGTGGATCAACGAGGCGGTCGCCGGCGGCGCCAAGCTCCTGTGCGGCGGCAAGCGCGACGGCGCCATGCTGGAAGCCACCCTGCTGGAAGGCGTGGGCAAGTCCACCAAGCTCAACTGCGAGGAAGCCTTCGGCCCGGTGGCGACGCTGTCGCCCTTCAGCGACTTTGACGCAGTGCTGGGCGAGGTCAACAACTCCAAATTCGGGTTGCAGGCCGGCATCTTCACCCGCGACTTCTACAAGGCGATGAAAGCCTGGGACCGGCTGGAAGTGGGCGGGGTGGTGATCGGCGACGTGCCGTCCTACCGCGTCGACAACATGCCCTATGGCGGGGTCAAGGATTCGGGGCTGGGCCGCGAAGGCGTGCGCTTCGCCATGGAAGACATGACCGAGATCCGCAACCTGGTGATCCGCACGCCCCCGGGCGCTTAGAACAGGCGGCTAGCGCGGCGTAGCCAGGGGCGAGAAAACCCGGCATCATCCTCCCAACAACAAGCGCGGCAACCGCGTGGGTAACAAGGGAAGGACGATCATGTCTCATATCAGGCTGGCTGCGGTCATCCTGCTGGCGTCGGCCTGTGCCGCGCTGGCGCAAGGACCGGAGACGTTGAAGGGCGCCACCATCGCGCCGCATCCGCTGACAAGCTATGAGCCGGTGACCGACGCGGCCCTGCGCCGTCCCGACCCGTCCGACTGGCTGATGATGCGGGGCAACTATCAGGGCTGGGGCTTTTCCACGCTCAACCAGATCAACAAGGCCAATGTGAAGGGCCTGCAACTGGTCTGGGCCCGGACCATGGAGGCCGGCATCAATGAGGCCACGCCCATCGTCTACAAGGGCGTGATGTTTCTGGGCAATCCCAATGACGTGATCCAGGCGATTGACGCTGCCAGCGGCGACCTGCTTTGGGAATATCGCCGCAACCTGCCGCCGCTGACCGCCTTCCGCAACAATTTCTGGGGCCAGAGAAAGCGCAGCATCTTCCTCTACAACGACAAGCTTTACACCGTCACCAAGGACAATTTCCTGGTGGCGCTGGAGGCGAAGTCCGGCAAGGAATTGTGGGAGGTCAATCGCGGCGGTGACCTTTACGCCACCAACACCACCGGCCCGATTGTCGTGAATGGCGTGATCATCGCCGGCAGCAACTGCCAGGAAGCGCCCTTCGGCTGCTTCGTCACCGGCAATGACGCCGAAACCGGCAAGGAATTGTGGCGCAACACCCTGATACCCAAAAAGGGCGAGCCGGGCGACGAGACCTGGGGCGGCATGCCGTTCGACCAGCGCTGGATGACCGGCGTGTGGGGACCGATCACCTATGATCCCGACCTCAACATGGTGTTCTACGGCTCCAGCGGCGTCGGCCCGGCTTCGGAAGCGCAGCGCAATGCCATCGGCGCCAGCATGGCCGGTACCGATACACGTTTCGCCGTCGATCCCAAAACCGGCAAGATCATCTGGAAGCACCAGGTGCTGCCCGAGGACAATTGGGACCAGGAATGCACCTTCGAGATGATGCCCATCACCACGCCGGTGCATCCCGATGCCAAGGCGCAAGGCATGATGGCGGTGGGCCGGCGCGTGGACTCCGCCAGCCGCAAGACCCTGACCGGCGTGCCCTGCAAGACCTCGATCATGTGGAGCTTCGACGAAGCCAAGGGCGATTTCCTCTGGGCCAAGTCCACCGTGTTCCAGAATCTGGTCAAGGACATTGATGCCAAAGGCCAGGTGACGGTGAACCCTGACGAGGTGATGCGCGACATCAACAAGGTCTATCACCAGTGCCCCACCCATGCCGGCGGGCGCGACTGGCCGTTCGCCGCCTATAGCCCCGACGCCAATGTGATGTATGTGGCGCTGCAGAATCTCTGCACCGACTATCGTGTGCGCGCCGACAACATTCCCTCCAAGCCGCATGACCAGTACAACACCCTGGGCAAGGTGCTGATCGCCGATGGCTCGACCAATATCGGGCGGCTGGACGCGATTTCGGTGGAAACGGGCAAGACCCTGTGGAGCTGGGAAACACCGGCCTCCAACTATTCGCCGGTGCTGGCCACCGCCAGCGGATTGTTGTTCAACGGCGGCATGGACCGTTACCTGCGCGCGCTGGACCAGAGCGACGGCAAGGTGTTGTGGCAGACACGGCTGGGTTCGCAGGTGTTCGGCGCGCCGGTGACCTTCAGTGTGGCGGGGCGGCAATACATCGCGGTGGCCGCTGGCGGCGGTTACAATACCGGACCGGTGCAACTACGCCCTGATCTCGATCAGCCCAGCGGCGGCAACATGGTCTATGTCTTCGCTTTGCCGCAGTGACGGAGGTTCCCGCGTCACGCCATTTGCGTTAAGCGTGACGCGCCGCTAGCTTCCCGGCCGTTTGTTTTCGGCTGTTGCACAATGAAAAAAATGTCAGCTGCCCGCGCACTTGTTTGCGGGACTATTTTTGCCGCCCTGCCCGCCATGGCCCAGCCGGGGCCGGAAAACCTGCCGGAGAATCTTATCGTCACCGGCACGCGGATTCCCGGGCAAGACGCCGGCAGCAATGCCACCGTGCTGGACGCCGCGACCATCCAGGCGCGTGATCCCGGCAGCGTGACCGACCTGTTGCGCGACCTGCCCGGCGTGTTTGTGCAGCAGTCGGGCGGGCGCGGCAGCGTGGTGTCGCTGTTCACCCGCGGCGCCAAGCCCAATTTCACCCTGGTGCTGCTGGATGGGGTCAAGGCCAACGATCCCACCAACACGCGCGGCGGGTCTTACGACTTCTCGACCCTGGACCTGAACGACATCGAACGCATCGAATTCGTGCGCGGGCCGGCCTCGGCCATCTATGGTTCAGACGCGGTGGGCGGGGTGATCAACATCATCACCCGCCATGGCGGCGACACGCCGGAAGCGTCACTGACGGCGGATGGCGGCAGCTTCGGCTATGCCCGTATTGCCGGCCATGTCAGCGGACCCGTGGGTGGCGCCACCGGCAATCTGGGCCTGTCCTACAATGATGATGGCATGCCGGTCGACGGCAGCACGCTCAGGGGCACGAACCTGGATGGCGCGCTGACCCTGCCGGAAATCGCGGATACCACCATCAGCTTGGATGGCCGCTATGGCGGCAGCATCGCCACAAGTTTCCCCGATTCCAGCGGTGGCCCGCGGCTGGCGGTTTTGCGCACCCTCGACCATCGCGACGTCCAGGAAGGCGTGTTTGGCGCCAGCGCCCGGCGTGATGTCAACAGCTGGTGGAGCGCGGGCTTGGATTACGGCTTCTATGACCGCGGCGCCACCGACACCTCGCCCGGCGTGGCGCCTAGCCTGCAGACGCCGGCCGGCATCCCCGCCAATGGCGATGATGCCCGCTTCACCCGCAATGAAGTCACCTTCACCAATCGGCTGACGCCGTTCGCGGGGCTGGACGCCGCCATCGGCATGGACATGCAGGCCGAGCACGGCGTGGATGACGGCTATCTCCAGTTCGGCCCCGCGAAACTGCCAACCCATTTCGCGCTGGACCGCACCTTGTGGTCGGGCTTTGCCGAGGCGCGCTATGTGATAGCCGACCTCACCCTGTCGGGCAGCGGCCGTTATGACAGCGTGGGCTCAAGCGATCATTTCAGCCCGCAGGCGCGTGCCGATTATGTCCTGCCCGATTGGGGCACGCGCTTCCAGCTGTTATGGGGCAAGGCCTACAAGCTGCCCAGCTTCTATGCCCTGGGCAACCCGATCGTGGGCGATCCCAACCTGAAGCCGGAGGAAGCGGAGAATTTCGAAGGCGGCGTCACCCAGCAGTTGTGGGATCTGGGAAGTTTCAAGTTCGAGGCCTATTCCACCAACTACCGCGATCTGATCGATTTCCAGCCGGGCGCGGTGCCCAAGCTGGTCAATCTTTCGACCGTCCATGTGCGTGGGCTGGAAACCTCGATCGATTTCACTTGGGATAGTCCTTGGGGCGGCCTGACCGCGACGCCGCGCCTGTCCTACACCAATGCCCGCAATCAGCTCACGGGCGCGTCTTTGCGCGATGTGCCCAGCTGGCTTGCCGGCGCCACCTTGCTGTGGCGGCCAGGCCCCGACTGGGATGTGAGCTTCGACATCAATCATGTCGGCAGTCTGGTGGACAATTCCGTGCCCACCGGCGACGTCACCCTGCCCGGCCATGTCCGGGCCGATCTGGCGGCGCATTATAAAATACTGCCCAATCTGGCGCTTCAATTGGGCGTGGATAACCTGTTCGACGCACACTACGAAGATGTGGTGGGCTTTCCCGCGCCGGGTGCGATTGTGCGCGGCGGTCTGACCGCTTCTCTTTAAAGAGGCGGAATGTGGCCGGTCAGCCGGCCCAGCAGCTTGAACGCATAAAGCATGATGCGGCCCCGTGCCGGTTTGGCCGGGCCGGTGACATCGGGCAGGCCGAACGCCTGCAGCTGATGGATCGCGGTATCGTCGCCGTCATCGGGATGCATGGCGATCCAGTAAAGGATTTTCGGCAGATTGCGCGGCGGGATCACCGCCTGCAATCGCGCAAACACCAGCCGGGGCACAAAACGCTCCACCTGCTCCATCTGCAGGATGTCGGGCACCGCGGCAATCATCAGCAGATTGCGCGCGCGCTGCACCGGATCCGCCACATTGCCGGGCGCCCAGCCTGGAAGTGCGTCGCGGATGCGGTCCAGTTCCGGCAGGATAACGGGATCAGGCACTTCATCGGCGCGCGACACCGGCGAGATGATGCCGGTATCCGGCGGCAGGCGGTCGAATGCGATCTTGTCGTAATCGGCATCGCTGACATCACGCCAGGACGATTCCGGTGTGGACGCGGGCCCAGGCTTCACCGCCAGATAATTCCGCGAGGTGCCGACATCCTGCGTATCCTGTGCCGATTGAACTGTGATGCGGCCCTGCATTTCGGCCAGCACACCCACCACCAGCCACATGCCCAGCGCCACCGCCAGCCAGGCCTTGTTGGGCGCAAAGCTCTTGTCCCAGCGGAACATGCCGGCCGCAGCGATGCTGCCCGCCAGCCCGATCAACCCCAGCGCGAGAAAATCAAAGCCCGCATGTGAGAGACCCGTTCCCGTGGCGGCCGCCTGCAGCACTTCCACCGCATAACGGCCCGGAAAAAAGGCCGCGATGTGCTGCGCCCAGGCCGGCAGGCTTTCAAGCCTCACCGCCACGCCGCCGATCATCAGCATGGGCAGGAAAATGCATTGCCCCAGCGCCTGCACTGCCGGGACATTGTCCACCAGCATGGCGATCACCATGCCCATCGCCATGAAGGCGAAAGCGACCAGACTGAAGCCCAGCCACAGGTCGAAGGGATGGAGTGGCAGCGGCATGCCGAAGGCCAGCCCCAACGCCAGCTGCAGCAGCGCCGCCGTGACCAACAGCACATAACGCGCCGCCAGAATGCTGACCACAAAGATGAAATGCGGCACCGGCGCCAGCACATAACGCCGCCACACTCCGCGTTCGCGTTCGCCGACGATGGTGGTGGGAAGGCCAAAACAGGCGCCGCCCAGCACCGTCACGGTAAGGAATTGGCCGACATGCAGCGCCAGCGGCACCGGATCATTGCGATAGATCGCCCAGAAGGCGACCAGGAAGATCAGGGGAAACAGATAGCCGTAGAGAATGGCCATCCGGTTGCGGAAATTCAGCTTCAAACTAAGCCCGGTCAGATGCAGAGCCGCACTCATGACCGGGCCGTCAATTGCAGGATCACGTCTTCCAGGCTGGCGGATGGCGAGCGGGCGATCAGCTCCTGCGGCGTGCCAGTGGCGATGGTCTGGCCGCCCGCGATCACCGCCAGCCGGTCGCAAAGCCGTTCCGCCTCGTCCATGTCATGGGTGGCGAGCAGCACCGCCCGGCCCGCGTCTTTCATGGCGCGGATATGGTCCTGCACCTCGCGCCGCATCTGGGGATCAAGGCCCGCGGTCGGCTCATCCAGCACAAATACCTGCGGATCGCCGACAAAAGCCAGCGCCAGGGCCAGCCGCTGTTTCTGGCCGCCGGACAGGGTGTCGTAAGCCGCGTTCTGCTTTTCGCGCAGCCCGAACCTATCGATCAGCCCATCGGGCGCCACGGCCCGCGGATAGAAACTGCGGAACAGCTCCAAAGCCTCGCGCGGTGTGATCTTGTCCTGCAGGCCGGCCGCCTGCAGCACCGCGCCGATTTTGGCGCTGGTTTCGCGCGGGTTGGCGCGCGCGTCCTGACCACAGATGGCGATACGGCCGGCATCGGGGCGGCTGAGCCCCAGAACGCATTCCAGCGTCGTGGTCTTGCCTGCGCCATTGGGGCCCAGGAGGCCGAAAATCTCGCCCGCGCCAATATCGAAACTGATGCCGTCCACGGCCCTCACCGCACCATAGCGGCGGGTGAGGCCCTGGACGGCGACCGCGGCTGTCATCCTATCGGGAGGGCTTTGCCAGCTCCTGATCCGTCCACGGCTTCTTGCGATAGGCGTAGAGCAGACGGAATTCCTTGACCAGATCAGGATGGATGGGTGCGGCCGTGTTGCCGAAGCTGCCGCGCACATAAGTCAGCACCTGCGCCAACTGCTGGTCATTCAACGACTGGCCCAGCGGCGGCATCTCGCCGATCGAGCCGTCCTTGCCGTTCAGCAGCACGCGCAGCGGCATGTCGGGACGGCCGGTGGCGATCTTGGAGTCGGCCAAGGCGGCGGCGATATGCGGCGCGCCCTGCCCCTGATCCTGGTGGCAGCCGGCGCAATTGGTGGCATAGACGCCCTGCCCCGCCTTGAACAGCGCTTCCTCTTCCGGGGTGCGGGTGTTCTTGGGCGCAGGCGGCACCGGCTTGCCGGGCCAGTTCAGATCATCCACCACACTCTTGGCGGCAGCACCCAGATCGCCGCTTTCCCTGGCCATCGCGCTCAGCGCCACCGGCTCGGCCGATACCATCATCAGCTTGATCGCGGGCCTGGGCCGTACAAACAGATCGGGCACGCCGCCGGCCTTGCCGCCGGCCACATTGCCGCTGGGACGAATGTCCTGGCCGCTGAAGCCGGTGGCGGCGCCGTTGAGGACGGCGAGACGCACCGCAGTCGGCTTGCCGGCATCGGTGGCCAGCGCGATCAGCTTCTGCGTCTGGCCTTCAATGCGGCTCTTGGCGGCGGCGGCGGCCAGCATCTGCTCCGCATCGGCCGTGCCCGACCGGGCCACCAGCTGGTCCAGCGCATCGGCTTCCTGACCCTTCAACCCGCTGATCGCGGCATCGACCGTGATCTTGTCATCGCCATATTTTTTCATCACGGCCACGACCGGCGCCACGCGCATATTGGGCGGCAGCGCGCCCAGCGAGGCGGCCAGCTGACGGCGCACCTGCCAGTTGGAATCATCGGCCTTCTTCATCACTGCCGCCAGCATCGATGCGTCACCCTTGGCCAGATAAGGCTCGGCCCCGCGCAGTGCCGCATTGCGGACATACGGATCGGCGTCCTCCAGCGCCTTCTTCACCGTGTCGGCATCCAGCGAACCCATGCCGGCCAAGGTCCACACCGCCTGCACCCGGGTGCGGAAATCCGGCGCGGTCGTGGCCAGCTGCTGCAGCGCCGGCACCGCCGACTTGTCATTGCGCTGGACCAGCAGCTGTTGGGCGGTATCGCGCCACCAGCCGATGGGATCGGAGAGATGCGCCACCAGCTGGACCGCGCTTTCCTCATTCATCTGCGGCTTGGCGGGCGGCGCCTTCATGCCGGTATGCACCACCCGGTAGATGCGGCCCATATGGATGCCGTTCCACAGCCGGTGCTGCATGATGTAGTTCTTCAGATAGTCGGTCTGGATCGGCTCGTCCTGCGACACGCCGCGATACATGTCGACGATATAGAAAGTGCCGTCCCACCCCGGTGTCAGCGACACGGGGCGGAAGCGTTCGTCGGTCGATGCCAGGAATTCGCCCTTGGAATAGAAATCCGCGGCCGACAGATTGCCGTTGCCGTCATCCTGCATCTTGAGCAGATGCACGATGTTGGTCGGGGCATCCACCACCACCGGCTGGCCGTAAAGCTCCTTGGGCAGGGCATCGCCGCGATAGATCATGGGGGAGGAGACGCCCTGATAATAATAAGCCGAACCGTCGGGGCGCGGCACTTCCGGGCGATAGCCGCGGTTGACGCCCAGGGTGGGGTGCACCGGCCACACCGCCGACTTCTCCTGGTCCACCAGGTTCTCGTACAGGCCCGTGGTGCGGACGACGTCGGGATTGCGCACGAAATAGCTGGGCGGGATGTAATCCACGAACAGCGGATCGGTATTGAAATTGCGGAAGATCAGCCCGCCGTCATTCTGGGTGATGCCCCATTGGCCGCGCACCAGATTGGGCACGACCTCGAACTTGCCATCGCCCTTGAACGCCAGGTTGTAATTGTGCTCGGAGATATTGATGGTGTTGTCCATGCCCCAATAAAGTCCGTTGGCGGCATGCTCGATATTGCCTTGGCGGCCGAAACCGTCCTTGATCACTTCCTTGGTATCGGCGACCAGATCGCCATTGGTGTCGCAGGATTTGACCAGGTTCGGCGGCTCGCCGATCAGGGCGCAGTTGTGATCGAGAATCTTGAGAGCGCGCGGCAGGATCAGCTTGTCCTGGAACACGGTGCGCTTGTCATAGACGCCGTCGCCGTCGGTATCTTCCAGGATCACCACATCGCCGACCGGCTCGGTCTCGTTGACCATCTTCTCGCCGACCGCATAGCCCTGCATTTCGACAACCCAGAGCCGGCCGTCGCCATCGAATTCCGCCAGGATCGGGTCCTTGATCAGCGGCTCGGACGCCACCAGCTGCACCTGATAGCCGGGCGGCATGTGAAAGGTTTTTAATTCATCGGCTGGTGACAGCGCCGGCGGATATTTGGGCTGATTTGTCTGGACCTTGGCCGGCCAGGGCAGATTGAGCTGGGACGTCAAAGGCCCCTTATGCGCTCCAAACTCGATTGCCGAAAAACCCACCGCCACCACCAAGGCGAGCGCAGTACCGGCAATCAAATAAGTCCTGAGACGCATGGCGATTTCTTCCCGCTTTTGACTGTAGTTTGGGCGGGATAATAAACGGGCACCGGGGGCCGTAAAGCCCCCGCACCGACGCAGTTTGTAAGGAAACCGTCAGGGGATCTGGGTCGCGATGGCGTTCTCGTCCGGATCGGCCGGCTTGCTGCGGAAGGGCCCAGACGTCGCACCCGGCGCACCCGGCGCATAGGGAATATAGATCGCCTTGTAGAAGGCGAGATCGTGCGGCGGCGCGGCATGGCCTGCCGGCATCGGCATGTGCGAAAATGTTTCAAAATAGGCGATGCAGGCATCGCGCCACCACTGCGCTTCCTTCTGCTGAATGGTCAGGAAGGCGGCTTCCTGCGACCAGCGTTCCTCGTCCACATAGGGTTTCATCGCCGCCCAGGTCTTGCGCATCTGTGCCACGCTGGCGACGCCATCGTCATAGTGCAGCACGATCTCATCCCACAGGGTGCGGCCCGACTTCATCTTGTGGTCCCAGGCAACATGATGGAACCACAACAGATAGCGATCGGGGATGTCGGGGCCGGCGAACAGCTTGGCGATGGGCGGCGCATATTGTGAGGTGGCGTCGCTGCCGCTGGGGGTGCGGTCGAAGCCCACGCCTTTGGCATCGGCGCGGCTGTAATAGACCGGATTCCATTCCGGGCGCGACAGATTGCTCACCCAGGGGCCGGGCCCATAATGATGATTGGTCGCCATCATGTGATGCAATCCCAGCGGGGTCATATAGTTGACCACCGCTTCGCGGCTGGCGATCAGCATCGGCACCATGGCGTTCGCGAAAGCCGGATCGTTGGTGAAGGTCATGCCCAACCATTCGCGCGCGATCTGTTCGGCGCTGATATCGAGATCCCAGGTCATCCGGCCAAAGCCGTACCAGTCGGCTT